>DASRMG010000126.1:0-26837 GCA_035648035.1 Desulfosporosinus sp.
ATATCGGCGCATGCAATGCCTTGTGCTATGCTTATAAACTCGACGAGCCCTATTGCATGGATCACTTTATAGAACCCCCTTTGCGTATTGTTATGGCTTCGGACGTAACCTGCATCACGGTTCCATCCATACTAGCATGGACCCGAGCCCCTAAAGCGCCTTCTGGAATTTCTCCTACCACTTGTCCAAGGCTCACGACGTCTCCAACCTTGACTATGGCTTCGGCGGTTGCCCCTATATGCTGTTTAAGGCTTATGACGACCTCATCTGGGACATATTGCTCAAGGGATAAGGGAGCTTCCCGGTACCACGAGCGTAAGTTTATACGGCCCATTAATCGAGACGTCGGTATTAAATGATGTTGGGCCATCGGGTCAATGTTTCCAAGTTCCCCTTCGTATTTTAGGCCTTTGGCTCTTAACTCTACCTTCAAGGCTTGATTAACGCGCAGGGGGGAAATTCCCACTGGACAAGCATAGGCTTCACAAACGCCACACTCCGAACAGGTCAGCGCACTGGTTAACATCGAGGAATTCCCCACCTCTTTGTAATTCACCGCCCGTATGAGGAGGTGCGGCGGTAATTCGTGGCCGATCATGTGTCGGGGACAGAGATCTGTACATAAGCGACACTGTTCACAGACTGTTTTGGCGATGCGCAATATACTTTCTAGGGTTTTGGTTTTTCGTTGAATGATCAGGTGATCTTGTGGTAGGGCAATAATCCCTCCTGTGATCTTGGTCACGGGATCCGACAGATTGGTGATCAGTCTCCCTGTCATGGGTCCTCCATTGATATACGCTAGGTCCTCTTCAAGTGGGCCACCCGCAAGTTCTAAGACTTCCCTCATTGAGGTTCCTATCGGCACGGTGACCGTGATGGGATTTCTTACGGCTCCGGTGACGGTTAGTGTGCGCGTGGTGACAGGTTCTCCCTCACAAGCTTTTGCTACATTAATGAGGGTTTGAACGTTATTAACGACCACACCAATATTTAGCGGTATTCCTCCGGGAGGAACGCGCCGTCCCGTGGTTAACCAGATGGTAATGACTTCATCTCCCGCGGGATAAATGTCCGGCAAAATCGCGATCTGCACTTGCTCTGTTAAATACGGCTGCAAGGCTGCGATCGCGTCCGTATACTTGTCCTTCAAGGCGATGATCCCTTGTTTGGCACCCGTTGCTTCCATCGCTAAGGTTAAGCCTTTAATGAGTTGTTCTGGATACAGCGGTGTCAGTTGTTGGTCCGTTTTCAGCAAGGGCTCGCATTCTGCTCCGTTGACGATCACAATCTCTGCTTGCGCCGCGAGCTTAACATGGGTCGGAAAACCCGCACCGCCTGCTCCGACGACGCCTGCCGCCCTAACTTTCTCACTGATAGTCATGTCGTTCATCGTTTCACCTACTTCAACTTACGCTTCAAACGTTTCTTTATCAATGATACCCACGATGATGGCATCGATCGGTATGCTATTATTAGCGAGTCCTTGTCGAGCAGAAGATCCACCGGCAACCATGACGATTTCATCTTCTCCAGCTCCGATTTGATCCGCTGCGATGATCGAATTTCCAAATTCCTTGAGCTTCACTGAACCGTCTTCATGATAGGAGAAGGTAACGGGTTGGACCACTAAAAACTTAAGTCCACGTAGAGATTCTTCTTTACGGGTGGACCACACATTGCCAATAACACGGGCTAGAATCATAGTCGTGTTCCCTCCGTCTCCTGTCTCAATACGATTCGTCGACTTTTCAAGGTGTCTCTGGCTAGTGGGGATATGATCGTCCCTGGTTTCACTATAACCACTGTCTCTTCGGCTATTACGTAGGCGTCTTTATCCGCTAGGTACTTCTTTTCATAGCACATAACTTCCGGTAAGGAGGCTTTCTGTGGTACCGCCTGATCCCGAGTTGCTGCTCTACGTTCATAAGGGCTTAACGGGTGACAATCATCCCCTATTGTTGCACATAGCATGACTCCGTAGGACGTTACCATTTCTAGATAGCCCTCATAGAGTTCACGATAGGCTTTGGGGGTTTGGTCTGTGAAGCCGAGGTACTCCGTACCGAGCAGGGTGGGTATACCTTGAGTTATTCCCCGTCCAACCATCTCACTCAGGGGGTTATCTCGTATGCCTAAGGCAGCTTTAGCGAGGATATTCGGTGAACATGCGGGTAGGATTATTTTTTGCCAAGTCGTGCTTAAGGCTTCTTGGGGTGTTATCCAGGTTATACCCTCTGGAAGCATTGGTTTGTCCACAAAGGCCTGATCACTGGGTAAGACGCTCAGGATATAGTCTCCTCCGTAGTCAAACCTTAGAGACGTTATGACTCGTTCAAACTCTGGAACGTAGTTTAAGAGGACTAGCCCTTTTGGCTTTACCAAACTGCCTTCTTGGAATCCTGCCGTTTTTCCATGCAGGAGGGCTTGAAACGTTGGTTCATCTAGCATACGCCGTACGATTTGGCGGATTAATTCTTCATTCATGGTTCATACCTCCAGGATGAGACCGTGACTCTGTCCCGTAATGAGCGCCGCATTGGCCTCATCTAAATCCAGATGCATCTCCTTATGGCCATGTTCATTGGCACGAATTAACACATCTTCATAGATCGTCGGGCGTTTGCTTTGTATATGCACGCTCACTCTGTCCCCATCTTTTAATGACCACTCCGAAGCTTCCTCTAAGGTCAGGTGTATATGTCGACTGGCTACCATCACGCCGGATTTCAGCTCTACGCTACCCTGTGGACCGACAACTTTTAGGCCGGGGGTTCCAGCGTGTTGTCCAGAGTCTCGGATGACTGGCTTAATACCTAGCTTGTAACAATCCGTTGCGCTGATTTCTGCTTGAGTCTCTTTTCTGACAGGACCCAAGATGCGCACCTTTTCAAGAGTCCCTTTCGGGCCCACTAAAGTAACCGTTTCGCTCGCTGCGAACTGTCCCGGTTGTGAGAGTTCCTTCTGGAGGGTTAAAGCATAGTTCTTCCCGAATAGGGTCGTTAAGTCGTCCTTGGATAGATGAATATGACGGTTAGATACGCCTAGGGGAACTCGTTTCTCTTGTCTTTCTCCGTTCTTCCGGCCACGAACTTCACAGGCGAGAATGTAAAAAGCACTGGATAGCCTGTTTAAGGGCTGGATCAGATCCGTCCGGGTGCATTCGCCTGATTCATTCGTGAAAGCTCGGTTGGCGTAGAGTTCGACTTCCCGTGATTTTGCCCTCAGATGCTGGAGTTTAGCGACGACTATGCCGTGCGTATAGCTTAAGGGCGTATGCTCTATGCCGAAGTATTTCTCTGGATGATGCGATTGTTCTCTGAGCTCTTCAGGAGTGAGTCCTATGAGGGTTGTCCATTGAAACGGTGATTCTTTCACTTCATGGACCATTAGGTCTCTTGCGAAGGCTGCTATCTCTTCTAATTTTAGAGTTAATGACGCTTCGCCCACTTGCTCAAAGACGACTTGTGCTTCTACCAGTTCACATTGCAACAAATCCAGCTGTCCTCTGTAGGCTATCACTGGGTGGGTTTTGGTGACTAAATCGCCTTGATGGAGATGCGTCATGTGTTCGGGTTTGACACCCGTTGGATTTGGAGTTTCTCGGCTATGGCTTTGAATCCCGTTTCCTTCGATTTTGACATCAATTCCCTTGGACCGAATAAAGTCTCTAGCCGACGGTGTGATTACGCTTCCTGGTGGTAAGGTAAGCAGTTTTTCCTTCTTTTTATGCCAGTTAGCTCGCAGCTCATATTCTGTAACGATCAAGGCCTCACCTTCTCTCCAAGGTTAAGCAGCAGCTTATTATTCACCGTAGTTTTTATTATCTGCTACTGGCAAAATGTACTCGACGTCCTGATGGGGTCGTGGTATTACGTGAACACTAAGCAGCTCTCCCACTCGCTGTGCTGCTGCGGCGCCCGCGTCTACAGCAGCTTTTACTGCCCCCACATCGCCACGGACCATCACTGAAACGTATCCTCCTGAGACATGCTCTTTTCCTCTAAGCAATACGTTGGCCGCTTTCAACATTTGATCCGCTGCTTCAATTGCTGGGATTAACCCCTTAGTTTCTATCATCCCTAGTGCTATGGTACTTTGATTTTGTGCCATGATTTGTTTCCTCCTCTATTCGTGGTTCCAATCGTTTGGATTGGCTGCTAAGCTTGATGCTAGTCCTAGGTTTACGTTAGCACTTGATGCTATTCATGTGCTTTATGACTTGGCTGACGATCTCTTGCACCAACTGTGCATCGACGGGTTGGTTCTGGTTCTGAGTCCCATCGCCTATTCCATTGATTGGTTCCACAGGTTTACGTTCAGGCATTCCCAGATGCCAAGCGACTCTCTTGACGTTGATCAAGTGGAGGGGTGTGACGTTTTCTGAAATACTCGAGCCAGCCCAAGTTCCGCACCCTAAGGTAAAGGCAGGAGCTAAGCCCGTTGTCGCTCCAACGCCGCCCATAGCCGCGGGAGTATTGACGAGGATTCGATTGACAGGTTTTTTAAGGGCGAATTCTCGAATGAGCTCTTCATTATTGGAGTGGATCGCTAAACTATGCCCAATTCCACCTGCCTCTAGAAGTTGAAGACAGCGATCACATCCCTGATGCCAGTCCTCGACTCGGTAAAACCCTAGTACGGTTGTCAGCTTCTCATAAGACAAGGGCCATTTTGGACCAACCCCTTCTAAGGGGGCTACGAGACATTTTGTATGCTCTGGTATGGAGATTCCAGCAAGTTGTGCTATGAATTTAGGGTCTTTCCCCACAACCTTGGGGTTGACGCCTCCCTTTGCCAACATAACTACTGTGGACAGTTTTTGTACTTCTTCGGGGATAAGAAAATGGGCTCCCTGGCTTTTGAGTTGGGTTATGAGTTCATCAGCGATGCATTCTTCCGCCACAACCGCTTGTTCTGAGGCGCAAATAGTGCCATTGTCAAAGCTCTTGCCCATGACGATGTATTCCGCTGCCTTGGGTATATCAGCACTCCGTTCGACAAAAGCTGGAACATTGCCGGGTCCTACGCCGAGGGCCGGTTTTCCACTGCTATAGGCTGCCTTCACTAACGCGCTCCCGCCGGTGGCTAAGATCAAAGCGATACTGGGATGTTTCATGAGTTCGCTGGTGGCTCCCATTGAAACATTCATGATGCACCCTATGACGCCTTTGGGTGCGCCTGCCGCGACCGCTGCTTGATGCATTATTTTCGCGGCTTCATTCGTACAGCGCACCGCTGTTGGGTGAGGAGAAAATACGATCGCATTGCGGGATTTCAGAGCAATCATTGCTTTGTAAATCACGGTTGATGTAGGATTTGTGGTCGGAATGATACCAGCGATTACGCCCACGGGCTCTGCTATTTCCCAGATTTTATGTTCACGATCTTCTCGGATGATTCCGACTGTTTTCATGGGCTTTATGAACTCATAAACTGTCCGAGACGCAAAATAGTTTTTAAAGCATTTATCCGCATAATTTCCCATACCGGTTTCCGTTACGGCCATCATGGCTAACTTCGCTGTATTCGCTTCGCCTGCCTCACGCATCATGTCTATAATATGATCCACTTGTTCTTGCGTGAAGTTCCTCAGAGTTTCTTGAGCTTTGCGGGCAGCTTTTACTAAATTTCTTGCTTCCTGTAAAGAAGATAAATCTCGATCAAGTTCCATTACAAAGCGTCACCTGCCCTTTTCTAAAATTTCAAGCCATTTTCTACCACATCTATGACGGCTCGTTGGAACGCTTCGCACGCTGATTTACAGGCACTTTGGGATCCGGTTAACAAGCCGCCACCAAAGTTAGTTTCGGTTGGGGGTCCATAAAATGCTTTCATAGTGACTTCTGCTGCTTTTAAGGCAGCGTCTAGCCCATACATGGCCTCTATTGGAGGTGCTATCAGATAAGCAAGTGGCTGTCCTTCCTCTATTCCCGCGATCTTAGAAAGGTAAGTTCCCGTCCGAGATACTGTGTGCGGAAACCAAGCCGTTTTACCGTCATCACAGGTATAGAAAAAACAACTATTTTCCAGGTGGTCTATGCAGGCGTCAACCCCTGCTCTCACTTCTGCTGGACTCTGGCCAGCTAGTATTCCGATAACTTCTCCCGATAACGGGCCTGAGGCTCGGGCTGCGCCGCAGTAGAAACTTTTAGCATATACGACCTCTACCTCAGACTTTTTGGTCGCTTCATCTAAGGCCACGTAGGTTGAATCATCCATGTCCGCTGTAATCATACCGATGGACCTTTGATTCCTTCTTAGTCCCAATTTCTCGGCTAAATCTGGAGCGACATTAGCAATTAATCTCACGGCTAAAACCTTAGGCTTAATGGGCTCAATCATGGTAACCCTCCCTATTTAACATTTTTCGTTTTCGGTATCTCTTCATCAAAGACTGGTAACTTTGGCAAAATTGCTTCTAGTTCCGGATGGGGTCGTGGAATCACGTGACAACTTATCAGTTCTCCGACTCGTTCTGCGGCTGCTGCCCCAGCATCGACGGCTGCCTTTACTGCGCCTACATCCCCCCGTACCATTACGGTTACCAGCGCTCCACCCACTTTCACTTTGCCAATCAACGTCACATTCGCTGCTTTTACCATGGCATCTGCAGCCTCAATTGCTCCTACTATCCCACGGGTTTCTACCATTCCTAGTGCAACAAGATCATCTCTTATAGCCATTTTGTTAGTCTCCTTTCACAATATCAATTATCCCTTGGCATACATCTAAAGTTTTGATGCAGCTTTAGCTAAGCGAGTTATTTTGTATGACAATTATTATTATCTGGCTCGGCAAGTTTCTCTTGTGCTTCCAATTTAATTGCTTCCGGCACTGCAAGCCAAATCGCGAGTCCCACGGCAATTAGCCCTGCACTGAGTTTGCCGATCATCACCGGCAGAATCATCGTCGGCTGGAAGTTTGCAGTAAAGGCTAGGTGGTCGCCAAATAAGAAAGCGGAGCAGACAGCAAAAGCAATACATTTCACCTTATCTGCTGCAGGCATATCCTTGATAATCCTGAATAAGGCCAGAATATTGGCGGCAGCGGCAAGGATACCAGCGCTACCAATAGAACTGAAACCGAATCTGTTCCCGATCGCTTCGAGTGGCCTGGCCAAATACTTTTTAATCAGGTAAACCATGGGAAATGCTCCGGCTAACATAATCCCGATGTAGCCCGCTATCTCTAAAGCACGAAACTGGTCATCCGCATCCGCAATAATCGGATCAAATCCCCAGGCACCAAAAATGTTAGAGAAAGCACCTGTGAAATATTCGACGATAGAAAAGACGAGAACCAATTTAATCCCGGTATCCATTGTTTTACCGAAGATCATAAACCCTTTAACCATCTTTTCCGGGATAAGTTTCAATCCAATAGCAATCGCCGCGCAAATAACGATCAACGGCACTAAATTTGCAAAAATGGTGCCGAAGCTCAGAGCTAATTGATATGTAGATTCGCCATCTGTGGTGATGATATCACGAACTTTGGCATTGGTAAGTGCCAGAATAGTACTAGTGATAAATACACCAATGGGCACGGTGAGAATCCCCGACATCACTCCAAGGGCCATATATTTATGATCTTTTTTCTCCAGCATAGCTAAGCCGACGGGGATACTGAAAACGATCGTCGCTCCTGCCATGTAACCGGTAGTCATTGCCATAATCCAGCTTTCACGGGAAGTAGCCAATGCGTCCGCCAACTGGTAGCCGCCCATATCAACGGCAATAAAGGTTGTGGCAGCGATGGCAGGGTCTGCGCCAATGAAGCCAAAAACAGGACCAAAAACAGTTTCTACAAAAAGTGATAGATAGGGAATAGATGCCATAATACCGGCTACCGGAACAAAAATGGGACCGATAGAGTATAAACCTTCTAGAAATTCATTACCCAAAGCTGATTCTTCTTTAAGGATGGAAGCTAACGCACCTGCCACCGCGCAAGCCATGATGATGTAGAGAATATAGTTGCCAATCTGTGCCATTATTTACCTCCTCGCTCTTTTCCTTTTTTCCAAAACCTGTACTTGCCTCGTTTAGTATTAACCAAAATATTCATCTAAAATACATAATTTTACTTAATCTTCGCTACATTTGATGAAAACAAGTTATACTCGTCACCGATCAATACTTGACCGGTGACGAGTATAACTTGTTTTTTCTTGAAGCTAGCTATCAATGCGCTCAACCTCTTCGTTTTTGAGTTATATGGTATACCTCAAGGACTGAAATAACCCAAACTGCAATTCCTCCTGAGTATCTCCCTATCACTGATATGTTGGCCGATGATAGCTGGAACGTGGTATAGCCAAAAATGCACATCCAAAAAATCATCACCAATCCCCGCATGGGCCTTGATAGTAAAACATAGCCTGAACCGGGCACGAGAATAGCTGCCATTACTGGAACCCATACAGCCATGATAACCTCCATCGTATATTATTAATACCCTCGCGGGCGTGGCCAGCGGCTTGCACCTGCTTTGAGGAAAGCTTGTGTATCGACGAATTTATAGCGATGCATTGTGAACCAAAGAGACGCTAAAAAGTAGAACAATAAACCAGCCAATAAATTCACCCAATATCCAAAATACATCCCTGTTAGCGTCGTTAAAGTCAAGATAAGCAAGATTATCGCAGGCAAGGGATGCCAAGGTGCCACATACCCACGTTCAATAGACCCCATGGGATACATCTTCCTAAATTTAAACATCATATAGGCCATAAACAAATATACCAGCAAGGCCGATAGAATCGAAAAGGTAATGACTTGATCTAATAGCCCTGTAAAGCCAAATGCTAGGGAAATAGGCAGAAGGAACAAGATCGCCCGATAAGGAGTTTTATACTTAGGGTGTACTGCAGAGAATGCGCGTGGAATCAAAGTATCTCTCGACATCGCAAACCAAGCCCTACTAGCGTCGTTTATACATCCATTCGCACTCGCCATACAAGCTAATATCGTGCCAATGAACATGACGACGATAACCCCTGACATTTTTGTTGCCATCGCCGCTTCATAAAGTGGATAAACGGATCCCCCGAGCGTTCCAGCCTCTACTAGACCAGAGCAAACAAACCAAGTCACGGTAGCTCCTACTAGCAGGGTTACCATTCCAATGAGCGTTCCCATTGGAAGTGAACGAGCTGTTGATCGACATTCCTCCGCTGCTAAGGCAGTTCCTTCAATCCCGAGGAAAAACCAGATTGCAAACTGAAGTGCTGCAACGACTCCTATCCAGCCATAAGGTAACCCATTCGTTAACTCTGAAAGCCGAAGAATACTTTGCGAAGGAACATGAAAGTGGGTCGAAAACAGAAGCACAAAAATGGTCACAAAGGCTATAGCTGTAATAAAGAAATTGAGGGTTAAGGTGGCATAAACTCCACGATAGTTGAAGTACGTTAATAATAACAACGTCAAGATAACATAAGGCAAACTTTGTATTGCCGGATTGATGGATTGTAAAATAGCTCCGACCACCAAAGCGTCTGCTGCTTCAAGCATGACATACTCAAAAACAAGCATGAGTCCAACATTAAAAGCGGCCAGCGGACCCAAAAGATATTTGGCCATGGCATATTGACCACCTGCTTCGGGTATCACTGATCCGATTTCAGTGTTAATCATCACTAGTGCAATGTAGAGGATCGCGATGACCCAGCAAGCTATAATAGCTCCCAGAGAGCCTCCCTTTGCCACGGTAAAGTTCCAGCCCATAAACTCACCCACCAGAACAATTCCTACACCTAGTGCCCATATATGCATGGGGCCCAGGACTTTAGACAGATGCTGCTGTTGCTCATGATCTTGTTTTGCCTTCGTATCTATCAAGGTTCTTGCCCTCCCTTTTCCTGCTCAATTCAACACGAATAAAATCTTGCGCAAGGAGACCAAAAAAAACTGCACATAGACCCCAGGCTGCCCAGTTCATTAGTGCCCATTGATTCAAATTAATTCCTCCCTCCTGGAAATTTCAGCCCTAGCTTACTTTCTTTCTAACTTCATCATAATTGTTTTTAACCATAGTTTTAAGTTCCTTATTAGACCTAGAAATTACATAAAACATATAACTTCCCAAGGCCACGACAATTATTATAAAAATCGGCAAATTAAAGGAATAGTCAATCCCCCCGGTCGAGCCTGATCCCACGAGAACCTTACCTCTCATTAACATGGTTGTAAGAAGAATAACAAAGCAAAGCACCATAATAAATATGACGTCAAATACTTCCATCCACAAACTGTTTTTATGTTTTTTTTGGTTTTCGGCACCTTTCAATTTGTGATCTCCTTTCCTTATCCATGACAATTTTAGAATTTCAGAGATGCTTATCTTTGTCGTCATTTTCAGCTTGACTTATGACTTGACACAATTCCTCACTGTATATTCCAACTCTATTTTTCTTCAAATGCACTAATACAGCAATTAAAGAGCTTGTCACGAAGATAACGGCAAGTGACCCCGCAGCTAAAGTCACATTCCGAATTAGACTGTTTGTGGCCAAACTACTCACATTTATTAAAACAAAGCCTAAAACTAACCAAACAAAGATAATGAATGTTACAACTAATCCAGTATCCTGCCGATACATTTTATCTATCTTAGCCCGCTCAAACTCCACCTTATATCACCTCACACACCTATTTCTTTAAATTGTTATTGGTTATAGTTCTCAACCTCATTGCATAAATTTAAGTCCTTGCACGAATCTCGAGACAAAAGTTACACCTTGGAATGGACTATTTTCTCTCCAAGAATATAATCAAATCCAAACTTATTTTATCCACCTCAAAAAGAAATATCCTTATAATTCTGGCGAAAATTTACTGGATCATGAGGATAAAATTGGTTGTCATTAAACACACCATTTACAATTTCTTTACCAGTAGTGACCGTGAAAAAAGTTCGACACATTGCCACTATTGACCATGAAATTGTTTACCACTTTGATCCCAATGTATAGGGATAGGGACAACAACAACAACCCTCCCAGGCTCTTATTAAGCCCGGGAGGGTTTCTATCATGAACGATTTAATAGTCACTTCGTGGTCTTGGTACATAGCACTCACTGACTCATTCCTTTATTCCACATAGATTAACAGATTTAGGCTCTTGCCTGAATTCCTAACGTTATCTAATGCTCACGTATGCTATGACCTATTTCAAATTATAAACTTTTTATAAAAGTTTATAATTTGTTTATACTTAGTTTAGGAGAAATTTAGAGTTTTATTGTACAATGATGTTATATGAGTACAATGATGTTATATGAGTCAAATAATAAGTAGAGGAAGATTGTTCTAATTATGAAGAAACTAATGTTGCTGATCATCATTTTAGGAGTCATAATATTTGCGAAAGATATTAAGCCGTCTTTACAAGGTGGAGATCCATCAGTAAAGCAAAATGTCTCTAATTTTCTGAAGGATACAGAAAATCGAAAAGATGCCTATGCTGCAGGTATAAAATTAAATGGGGGTAGTTCTGCCAATACCTGTGTTTATTTTGTCGCTGAAGTGCTCAGGCGGAGCAATTTCGATGTGCCTATAGAAACCTGTAATATAGCTCAAATAATCCCTATCTTTGAGGAAAAGGGTTGGGAAAAGGAAAAGGATTATAAAAACTTAACGCCTGGAGATATATGTTTCACGACGGATGCCACTGGAGACAAAAATGGTCTTCCAACGCATACTTATGTATTCATGAAATGGGTCAAAGACGGTCAGTACGATTATGCCTATATATGTGATAATCAAGCGAAGGATTATAAGAGTAAAATCTATCATATTCGGAATATAAGTGTCGTCACTAAAGTGAACGGTTCTGATAAAGATGCTTTTTCGTTCTTCATGACACCAACAGTGCGCTCTTGAAGGGGCACTGTTGCCTTACCCAATGTGCTTGCTGGCCAGCATAAATTCCCCGACCGCAGACTCCTGCCCATAATCGAGTCCAGCAGCCTCACAGAGCAGGTCGGCATGACCTGAATCCAAGGCACACGGGGAGAGATCCATGGCTGTAGCCACTAGATACATCGTCTGAAACAACACTCCGACGTCCTTTAGGATTGAGGCATAGGCAATCGAGCTGTATTTCCAAGCCACCCGCGAGAAACGAGCCGTGAGCGTGATGACGACCTGTGGGTTGCAGCTTATATCTGCCACGTGCGCAGCCTGTTTTAAAATTGATACCGTGTGCTGGTTTTCGCCACAAACCTTAGTCAACGTGTGATGCTGGGGGTCAAAGTAGTATAGACCATTGTCCAGACCCGCACACTCTGCCACGGTCAAATAAATCTCCAATTCATAACAACCACCTACTCCCGGATAGGGCCGTGTGCTGGTCTCATACATCACTCCCATCTGTTCATTAATCGGTTTAATCCTTTTAACACGGGCAGTGCGATAAAGAAATTCCCCGATTTGTTGGAGAGTTATAGATTTCGGCCCGTAGTCTAGGATTGAGCGGCGTTCTTCCAGAATCAAAGTAAATGGATAATCTTCCCCGCTGAGTTGTTCCATATCGGGTTTATAAAGTTCGAGAATTTCACCCCCAAATGGCGGCTTGCAGGCCGGCAGTGGTGGGATCTTAGGCCAAAAAGGAAAGGCATCACCCAACGGCTGGTCATGTCGACCCGCTCGGGAGCGCGAGTGGAACAACAGATCATGGAACTCCCACTGCTCAAGTGCCTCGTCCAGAGCACCAGAAGCCACTGCACTGTCCTCCAACGGCTGGATCACTCCGGCGGCGAGAAGTAGTTGCAACAACATCCGGACAAGCTCAGGGTCGCTGCCGGGAATGACCGCGCTGAGTTCCGTATAAGTACAAGGTTGAGAGATTTGCTGCCAAACTGCTCCTGACCGCCAATGGCTCAGCTCTATCCGGACAGGATTTAGAGGCGTCTCCAGCACGGATTTCCGATTCAGACTGCGAGAGTATGCAAAACGCGAGGCTACATAGCGCTGGTCACGCTCAATGTGATTCAAGTGTGGAGCAAAACCCAGACCAATGGTCTGTAGCTTGGCAAGTTCAAGTCCTTCAGCTTCGATTGACCAGGAAAGACAGCCGAGTCTGGATATATTGTCTAAACAAGACCATACCCCTTCAAGTTCATCTCCATTCCCTATACGTCCTAGCAGCTCTGCATAGGATATTTCTTTTGAGAACAGGCGAAGTAAGGTCTGGATGGTATTTGGAGTAACATCCTTAATACGGTGGCTCCGGTAGCCCCCTTGAAGTTCCAAGCCTCCCTCTGACGATTCTAGGATGCTGACCCCGTTCCTCAGGCTGAGGATAATACTAGGCATAGTCGTCCCCTTCTCTCTAAGTAGTTACATTGTTGGTATAAACAGATTCTCCTCATATTCTATCACTACACCGTGCCCTTTAGTGAAAATGATTAGCAAACTATGCCTCTATGAATCGAATTAATTCTTTGGTGATGTTCTAAAAGCAGATGTTCTCGATAAGGACGGACTACTCCATTGTCAGAATTGTTCCGTGCTCTGATTCCGATGACCCATATTTTAAAATGAAAAAGAAACACGAGTGAGGAAGATCTATCTCCCTAAACCCGTGTTTCTATAAAAGACTTGCTCATAACTTACTTATTGTACCTACTAGGCTAAGGGTATTACAACCCTAACTTCTACCAACGACAAGCATATAAGCATTGACCACAATAATTCATGAAATGACGCATGTAACGACACCACCCTTCTTTAAAATACTGATGTTTCTAATAAAAGACTTGCTCATAACTTACTTAAAGTACCTGCTAGTCTAAGCGAATTAACAACCCTAACTTCTACCAACGACAAGCATATAAGCATTGACCACAATAATTCATGAAATGACGCATGTAACGACACCACCCTTCTTTAAAATAATTATGTTGTCCCCCGCTCCCATGTTCTCATTAAGTCATTCGTCAGTGTTTGTTCTTTTTTGGGGGGTAGTTCTCATAATTCCGAATATTTTCCTCTTACTATACATATAATTCCATAATTTTTGTTACTGCACCCAATGTCCGTGGGACTGTGCAACGGAAAAATATAAGGTTTTGATAACTATGTTAACGACGAAAGAGAAGGCCAGGCAATTCGCCCACCTTCTCTTTGTCGTTATTACCACCAATAGTTTCTATCCATGCGCCCCTTATAGCTTATCTTTTCGAATTCAAGCGCCCCCTTCGGGCTTTTCAGCTTGATCCGCGCCGCTGCCGTCAGGGGAGACCTAGCTGGAACCATGCCGGGAACCACTCCCTGAACCATCCCTTGCACCATCCCCCGCTGTTTTACTTCCAAATACTTAATTAAGGAACAATCGTTGTCATGGCTGCAATAGCAGATTCTTCTGTATAAACAAGGATCCGTTGGAGGATGGAATCCATTTTCTTATCAAGTTCAGAGAAGTTCATCGCCGGTACATAATACATTTCCATCAAATCATGCGTTGCCTTCGCTTTTTCCGAAGCCTTTCGTGCTCTTGTAATATGCTGGTTCACCCGAATTTGGCAATCTCCGATCTCGTCTCCGCACTCTTTCATAAGTTGAGCCATGTTGAGGTTCTCCTCGAAATCCAACGTAATCATTTCACCCACGAATTTGGGCGTGTAGGCATAAGGCTCAGAGTTAATGACAAAAGCTTTTTGAAGCTCTGGAAGGATGATGAGATCGAGTTTGGCAGGATCAAGCGTACTGTGGTAGTACTGAACGTCCAAGCCGTAAGCCGCTGCCCGCTCTGCAATTCTAGCAATAAACGTAGATTTACCAATTCCCGGTTGACCCACGAGCATGTAGAGCGTATCTGTATCATTCAGTAATGTGTCGATAAATTCCGTTTTCCCTTGAGGTGTATGACCCCAGGCGAAGAGGTGACGTTCCTGTCCTTTGTCTTTTGGCGCCATCGTGAAGATTTCCGCTTCAATACGCAGGGTCATCTCGTTGATTTTAGCCCAATTCTGATAAGCTTTCGTATAGAATTCCCATTCATCTAAAGCAACCTTCGCTTCCTGTAACGCAAAATAAGCTCTTTGGAAATACCCCGTTACTTTTAGATTACAGGCGATAATTTCTTTTCTGGACTGCTTGATCATTGCTTCGTCCCAATATTCGCCCAGATTAACGATCTCATCGACGGCACCTGGATTTTTAGGGTCCACGACATGGGGCGCTGTTCCATCTAATATACCGATTTTTAACTGAGGGATCACGACCCCGTCAATAGAGCCATTGTCTGAAGAACAACAGTGGTATTCTATATCATAGCCGCGATCGACCATGGTTTGGCCAATCTTTTTCATAAACGTTGATTTGCCGACGCCGGGTCCCCCTTTGAGAACGAATATATGGTTAGCATCTTGTTGGATCATGTAATTGTAGAAGGAATAGAAACCTTGAGCGGTTACGGCACCTGGGAACATCTTTTTAATATGTGCATTGGGCATTAAGAAAATCTCCTTTCACTATAAAACATCTGCATATCATACTTATTCATACATAAGTTGTCCCGTTCCTAAATTCAATAAATAAAATGCTTTATCTGCTATGCGCAGTTCCAGCCTTCGAATGAGCCAATCATGATGAGCAATGGTGGCACTTGGACCTTGGATCAGTATACCGATTGGTTGGGCGATGCTGGTTTTAACGACGTGAAATTAAACGAAATGGCTGGCCGACAAATCTTGACAGCGACACTCCTATAAGTCCATGCGAACTGACGTTACCCTTCATTGAAATAACGCAAAAGCAGCTAATCTCCGTAAGAGATTAGCTGCTTTTATTGGCTGGACATTCCTAGGAATCTATTTTTGTTCAATTTCGGTAACACAATCGCTTTTGATCGTTCCAACCAGAAATTGCAGTGCATCAACAACATGTGGTCTAATGTCGCCGCCTATCAGGACATACATTATGTCGTCGCCAAGTTCAAGTTGCCCTTCATTAATCCAAACCTTGACATAGAAAATACCCTCCAACTTATAGGTTTCAGCAATCGCCGTATCAACCTTTGGTGCATCATAAGAAAATTCCATTCCCGTTACCCTTGAACCGTCATCGATTCCTTGGCGCACTTTGGCTCTAGGCGTTTGGCGTACAACGCCATTATGAACTAAAAACATTCCTACCTTCAAAGCCGCCGGATCAGCTTTTGCTTCTTTGAGCCATTGATCCATTGAAGGTGATATCTTGTTCATTTTTTTATTCATCGTCATGACTAAGCCACGCCCCTTCTACATACTCTTCAACTTGCTTTCATACAACTCAATGTATTTTAACACGCGTAAGTTTTCTATGCACAAACTTCTTTCGTTCTGGGTCTCTGTTAAATAAAAAGCCTTATCGCTGCCATGGCCGTGATCGCCATGACCAGATAGCGGAAAAACTTATCATTGAATTTCTTAATTATCACAACCCCCAGCAATGCGCCTATCGCAATGACAGGTATCATACCACATGCCAGTAAAATGCCTGGTACTGAGATATTATGCCACACGAAAATTTGAAGAGGAACCTTGGTTAAATTTAATAAAAGAAAGAACCACGCTGTAGTACCCAAAAAATCGTTTTTATTAAAATCCATTGCCAGTAGATAAATGGTGAATATCGCACCAGCAGCGTTACCGATCATTGATGAAAACCCGACCATAATACCAATTAAAGCATACAGCCACAACTTCTTGGGAACCTTTAGGCTATCCCCTTTCTTTTCGATATATACTAAAATAAGCAGACATACTAAAATGATTGAGCCAATAAGGGTTTTAAACTGAGCATCGTTTATAAAGTTACCGATGGTTAAACCTAATGCAAGACCTACCGCTGTCCAGGGCAAAAGTTTTCTAATGTTACTCCACTTCGTATGCCGATTATAATACCACACTGCGAACACATCGCCCACCAAGAGCATCGGCAAAATAATTCCTGTTGATTCCTTACCCCCATATACATCAGCCATTATAGGAATGACAAGCATGAGAAATCCATTGTAATGTGGACAAATGAAACATATTGAATAAATCCAAACTAACTCAACTCCACTTATATAATTTATATCACTCGTCTAGAGTTCTAGAACTTTACTAAATATTCCTCCAACTTGTCCCCACAGGGAGTAGAAAGTTTCATACCAACCACTCCTAGACCGACCCTGTAATAAACAAATGAGAGCCCGCAAACTACATTTGCGTCTCTCATTGATCATCTATCCTGATCATTCTTTTACCCACTGGGCTACTATGAAATTCGGATCCGTATGCTTTTCCTTTTCAATGGTTAAGGCCTGTTCTACAGAAGACACTTCGGGGGGGAAATAGAGTGCTTTACCTAATGTAAGCCGTCCGCCCACCTTCCATTGGCGAATTTCAGATTTCGTGTAAAGGCGTGCGTGAGCGAAAACTGATTCGGGTTTCATCATCGCCTTCTTCCGATAGAACTCACCCCAGGAAGATTCACCCGCAATAACTCCAATTATTAAACATCCTTTGGGCTCTAGATGCTCAAATAAGCTCGCTAGAATTTCCTCCGGATTTGGAATAAACTCAAAGGCACTCATCGAAATAATGCCATGATATTGTTCAAGATCATTCATAATTCGAGTGATATCCGCATTCAGCCAATTAACCTGATACCCTAAGTCGGTTATTTTCTCTCGTGCTTTGCCCATCATATTCTCAGATATATCAACCGCTGTAATCTGATAGCCCTTTTGCGCTAACTCAGTGGTGTATTGACCGGTTCCACACCCAATTTCTAAGATCTTCGGACCGGATGGATGAAAGAACTGAAAAGCCAGCTCGCGCTCTACTTGATCAGCGACTCGTCCTATGTCAGTTCTGTACCACTCGTCATAACCTTCCGCGATCGGATCAAATAATTCAGTTGACATGATCATTACTCCCAACTTCATTTCTTTCTGCTTTTCTCCCTAAAGTCCACCACAACACATCTCACTGATGACGGGTTTCAAACCACGCTCTATGGCATAGTCTATGGTTTCATCCAGTGGATAGGCTAACGTATTAATTCCAGCCGCGATAAGCATTCTCTCCAAATAAGCCTTCTCCGTATAGGGTCGAGCACAACCGAAACTTAGTTTAAGCGTAGGATTCCAGAGCCTAGTTTGCGCGGTAATCCTGATGATTTCAGCCGTTTCGGGTCCACTGACTAAACCCATTGGGGTCTTGGGTACAGGCCGCAAAGCAACTAACACCAACGTTTCCAAAGGATAGTCACTGAGTGATTGAATAAGGTTTTCTTCTCCCATGATTTCTCCGTAGTTTAAACCGATCACCACATGGGGGACGACCTCTAAACCTTCGGCTAATAGAATTTCTAAAGTGTTTTTAAAGGCGCTAGGCTGGCGGTCAAGATGATACACCTTGCGGATTGTAGCCGCATCACCGATCATATCCAGAAACACTTTATCAACGCCGGCCTGTTTCAAGCCCACGGCTATTTCCTTATCTGCTAACCCGGTATGTACATGAACCGTAAGCCCTAATGATTTCAGATAACTTATAGCTGACAAAAAGGGCTTAAGAGGGACTTGACCCTCGTTATTGCATCCGCCTGTGATCAGTAGCCCGGTCACGCCTTTTTCTCGTAGCTTGGTTCCCAGTTCCATGAGCTTTTCGGGGGTTACTGCTGGAATCATACCCTTCAGCATGGTTCCCTGACAATGGTCACAGTGAAGCGCGCAGGATTCCCCTGTAATACTCACATTGAGGAAGCGGCCTGAATTGCTAAAATGCTTACCATCATAGTGCCTACCACCGGGTACTGCAAAGTGGATGACATCAGAAAAGTTTTCCCGACGCAGGTTCCAAGCTTCTACTAGCAGCGTTGGTGAATTCACAATGCTTCAACACCCTCCAGAAGCCCCGTGTAGAGCTCACCCCTTATCTGCTCCACATCTTGTGGATTGGGAGCAAACGGATAATTCGCTAGAGTAATCCCTGGACGTTCATTGCCATATGGCCGATTACAGGCAGTCTCTCCATCATGTCCAGGACACCCGGAAGTGCGAAAGGGTTGGCCGGAAGCAACATAAGGTTCGACGTCCATCCCAAAATCAGTCACTTGATTGGAAGGATTAAATTTCATATCTTGGGCACTCGCTAGATCATTCATAATAAGATAGCGGGCTAATTGCATACGACGGTAATGACCCAGTGAGGGTGGCATATCCTCTGCCATAGCACTGCCAGGTTCGGGATAGAAGGAAAACAAATGAACCACTGCACCTATATCGTGCACTTGCTGAAAAGCAGTGACCATCTCTTCTTCACTTTCTCCTAGGCCGACAATCAGATGAACACTGACGTGCCCTCTTCCAAAGACAGCGACACCTTGTTTCAGAATATCCCAGTAGTGATCCCATTGATGCGGTCCGCGTACACCTTTACCTCGGTATTGCTGGAAGATTTCTGGGGTCGCTGCGTCAATCGAGACACCCAATTGATCGGCTCCGGCGTCTTTAAATTTTTGTATGTCTTCGGTCTTGTGGATAAGGGTTGGGGCGCAAAGAACACTGATCGGCAAATTGATCTCACGGTGTAAGCGGGCTAGCAGGGTTAACGAATCCGCCATGGCTCTCTTATGAGTAATCATGGATAGGCAAATTCGTTTCAAAGAGCTCTGATGCTGTTTCGCTTTTTCTAGGATAAGCTCAAAGGAGTAGGTTGGCCAGGCGACTCGTATGAACGTCGTACCTTTGGTAACTTCTGAACGTTTTTGTTCCAAACCGCAGTAGCTACAGCGACCCTGACAGCCCTCTTGATAAGTCATCAGTAAGTTTAAGCAACTCAGTTTAGCATTACGATAGAACATACCTCGCTTTAATCCAAGTGTCATTGCAGCTGCAAGACTTGTCTGGATCACTTCCGGGCTTTCTAGATCTAGGTCCTCGATCTCGTGAGTCAATTCACCTTGGGTAGAATCAGCGTGAGTGTTAGACATCACAAGCCGCCTCCCTCTCTAACTCTAGCTCTAACCATATCTTAAGTTGCTCGACTGTCATGAGGCTTTGGTTTTCCGAAGAATCAGTGACTATCTTGAAGAGCCAACCGCGCCCATAGGGATCTTCATTAATCAAGCGTGAGTTTTGCAGAACTTCTGAGTTTACTGCACAAATTTCCCCTGTTTGAGGAGCATAAAAACGCCCGACCCATTTTCCTGTTTCCAGAGAACCTACGGCTTCTCCTGCCTTCAGCTGAGTCCCCGCTTCTGGCAAACTCAAGTACAGGATATCCCCTCGGGTGTATTGCCCGTAATCGCTTAAACCAATGGTGATCGTATTCCCTTCTCTTCTAAGCCACTGATGGTGATCATCATAGAGTAATTCTTCCGGGAAATTCCACGTACCGACCTTCATATCCTCACCTTCTTTCTGCTAATCGCGTTCTATTCTTCCAAAGATCTCCAGAGCAACTCAGTAACATCTAGCACTTCAAGCGGTAATTTTTCCTGTCTTGCTGCCATTTGTAACGTCTGGATACATTGCTGGCACGCAGAAGTTAAAATAGTTGCCCCAGTTCCTACGGCCTCTTGGACCCGTTTCACTGCAATGGCTTGACTTAAGTCCTTATCGACAGCCGCTAGATTCCCTCCGCCACCACAGCAGTCAGCCATTTCTCGACGATGCGGCATTTCTACAAAACTCAGGCCCTCTATGGCTTGTAAAATTTCTCGTGGCTCGTCATAGATCCCACTGTTACGACCTAAGTCGCAGGGGTCATGATAGGTGACGGTTTCCTCTAGATTGCCAGGAACTAATTGTTTTGTACGGATCAGTCGGGCCATATATTGGGTCGCATGGAGTACCTCAAAGCCAAGATCCTCCCCAAGTATCGTGGGATATTCGTGGGTCCAGGTATGATAGCAGGAGGCACAGCCTGTAATTAAAGTTTTGACCCCCAGAGCTCGTACTTTTTCCACATTATGTTGCGCTAATTCAAGGACTTGTTGAGAGTTGCCCGAAGCGATGAGGGGGAATCCACAGCACCATTCCTCACTACCTAGAACGGTATAATTAACGTCTGCTCGGTCTAACAGGCTGACAATACTTTCAGAAATTCCAACGGACATCGGATAGAAGGAAGACACACAGCCTACGAAGTAGGCGACCTCACTTCCGGCTTTTGAGACTTCTACTTCAACGTCATCTAAATCTTCTGCCCAGTCAAGGCGATCTTCATTAGGAAACGTACTGATATTATGTGAGGTTTTAATTTGCAAGGCCATTTGAGTTAAGTTGGGATGCTCCATGCCTCGAGCCTTTAAATCTTCCCGCAGATTCAACCAGAGCTCACGTGTCTTAATTCCAGCGGCACATATTTCCGCGCATTTACCGCACAGGGTACACTCCTGCAAACGCTGGGCATATTGTTCTGTGGCTTTATTCTCCTTTTTCTTCAGGAATACCTCTTTGGCCAAAGCAATTTTCGCTCGCGGTGCAGAGGACTCCCAACCGATTTCTCGGTAAACGGGACAAACGCTTCGGCAACTGCCGCAGGTTCCACAGATATAGCTCGTTCTAGCTATTTCCTCTCGAATTTGTTCAATCGTTTTCATCGTCCTTTTCCTCCTTTTAGGATTTTAAGGACCAGCGGCCGAAACAGACCGATCATGATCATACCAAACCCAAAGACATAGCTGTTTAGAATAATATTGGGGGGATTGTAACCCTTTCCAGGGTTGAGCATTGCTTGGGGATCTACCGCTTGTTTGCGCTGGAGGCGACGTTCTCTTTCTGCCTTGTCATATATTTTTCCCAAATAAGGCGTGTTCCAAAAACCAATGACGTAAGGTTTACCGCCTAAGCTTTGTCCCAACTTGTATAGGTTGCTGGTGAAACTAAGGTCGACGATATAACGGATCAGGTTCAGTTCATCCGAGGGATAAAGCACCATCACCAGGGCAGTCTCAGGCGTCACGAGATGGGCGTACGTAATGCACAGGGTATCGGTCTTTTGACCCAATTGTCTTAACTTCTCATAGAAGGCCGCAAATTTGCTGACCGGGAGTGTCATTTCTGCCGCTAAGAGAGAAGGAAGTGTTTGTTCCAGGCGGAGGGATTTGAACCGATCAGCCCATTCTTCTGCGCCTACACCATCCTGTAATAACGTTCCCCTTAATAATTCTACCTGTTTTTCTATATTAGCAACTGCCTGCTCCACGTCGTCACGTTTGCCCTCAAGATCTATTTCCAGGCTGTATTTGCCGGGAGGTATCTCCAGAGCGCAGGCAGCTTGTTGGAGCGTGGCAATAAATTCCGGGCTACTAAAATGAACATTGTACAAAGCCGTAAAATGTTCTCCGCCCAGCCAGGACATCATGGCACCTGTATCCGTGGCTGTATTAAAGGCCGCTAGTAGATGCGCCTCTTGTTCTGGGACGTCGCGCACCAACAACTTAACCTCCACAATAATTCCCCGGGTTCCTTCTGTACCCATCAAGTCATTGAATTGCAACGTTAATGCCTCAGCGCTTTGCTGTGCATCACCTTTGACAGGTTGTGCTAGTTCCACGATGTCTCCACTGGCCGTCACACCCCGTATGGCCATCACTTGATCGTGAACTGAACCATATGGGACAGAGCCAATACCTAGGCCTCCCATGGAAACCCATCCTCCGATTGTAGCGGAGGGGGCACTGCTGGGACAAGAGCAAACCGCGCAGCCTTGCTGACGCAAGCCGTCATCGAGATCCTTCCAAGTCATCCCCGCTTTGACCCAGACCGTTTTGTTATTTTCCGGGCTTAGCTCGATGTCAGAAAACCCTTGGAGGCGATTCGTATCAATCACTAAACCACTTTTCATCGGGACAGAATTGAAATAAGCAGTGGAGCCTCCGCCCCGAACGGTGACGGGTAGTTTTGCTTGCTTTGCCCACTTGATCAAACGAGAGATTTCTTCTGCCGAAATGGGCTGAACGACAGCTTTTGGGACGGAATCGGTGAGTAAATTAACTAGAATAGCAGGAACATAGGCGACATCTTTAGCATATGGGGCCAGTTCAAAAGGATCAGTTGTGGCCCGTTTTTCCCCACATATGTCTTGCAAAGCTTGTTCCATGACTAGCCCTCCTTAGGCGGTACATTCTTCGCAATCTCTCCCATAATCCATTCTGCGACTTTCGCACCATCCATGAGTTTTGCTAAGTCTTCTTGGAGATTGCTGGGCTCAATCAGGGCAATCCAGCCAGCCCCATAACAATCCAAGTTCATCGTTTGCGGTTCGCGCAATAGCACTTTGTTGACCTCCACGATCTTACCTGCTAAAGGCACCTCGATACGTCCCGCCCACTTTCCAGACTGCATTGAGCTGAGAAGTTTACCTTTTATAACGTCTTTACCGAGTTTGGGTAGTTTAACAAACGAGATATCTCCCGCTAATTTCTGAGCAAAATCATTCATGCCTACTCTGACTAGATTGCCCTCTACCTTCACCCACGCATGGTCTTCAGTATAGTAGAGGTCATCGGGTAAATTGTAGCCTTCAATTATTGCCATACTTTCCACCTCCATTAGGGTTGTGCATGATAGGAACTACGGACTAAGGGACCACATTCGACTCTTTCAAAGCCACGTTCCATGGCCTGCTCGTTATACCAAGCAAACATCGTTGGAGAAATGTATGACATGACTGGCAGATGCTTGGGCGTAGGCTGTAAGTATTGGCCGATGGTCAGATAATCACACCCTGCCTCGCGCAAATCCTCCATGACACGACAGACTTCCTGTGTTGTCTCGCCAAGCCCCACCATCAAACCGCTTTTTGTTTTGATCGTAGGATCCAGTCTTTTAACGTCTGCTAAGACTTTCAACGAGCGTTCGTAATTTGCCCCTGGCTGCACGTGGGCATAAAGATTGGGGACCGTTTCGATATTGTGCCCGATCACCTCTGGTTTAACAGTAACAATAGTTTCCAAGGCTTGAACTGAGCCCACTAAATCAGGAATCAGCAGTTCGATGGTTGTTTCTGGAGTCTTCTGGCGCAAGGCTTGAACAACTCTTGCAAACTCTCCTGCTCCACCGTCTGGCAAATCATCCCGAGTCACCGAGGTGATCACCACGTGTTTAAGGTTGAGGGTTTTGACGGTTTCCGCCAATGCCTCCGCTTCTCCCGGATCGACCCGACAGGGAATCCCTTTGCTTACTGCACAGAAACGACATCCCCGGGTACATACGTCACCAAGAATCATAAACGAGGCAGTGCCTAAAGCAAAACATTCACCCGCGTTGGGACAACAAGCACCTTCACAAACCGTATGCAAGCGACCCTTGGCCAAAAGGCCTTCCATTTCTTCCATCACACCCGCCTTCGGGGCCTGAACTGACAACCAGCTAGGTCGAAAGACTTTTGCTTGCAGGCCGTCAGCAGCGAGCAATTGTTCCACCGCTTGGGAGGGTGGACGTATTTCCCATTTAAAGAGCGTACACATTTGTTCAATAACCCTATTCTTCACCTCTGAAAGAGGAATCGAACGGTTCAGTTCTTCTGTCATTGACGTCATTTCCACACCGGGTAGGCCGCAAGGGACAATGGTCTTAAAGTGAGCTAAGTTAGGATTAACATTCAGCGCAAAGCCGTGAATGCTGACCCAATGAGATACCCCTATGCCAAGGCTGGCAATTTTCTTTTGCCCCACCCAAACACCGGGGAACCCAACCCGTCGCTGCGCTTTAATTTCAAAGGTCGCGAGCGTTCTGATCAGTACTTCTTCTAAGTTATGAACCAACAAGTGAACGTCTTTTTGGTATTCCTTGAGATCTAAGATGGGATAGCCTACCAGTTGACCAGGACCGTGGTAAGTAACATCTCCCCCTCTTTCAATCTCGAAAACCTGGAATTCGTGAGTAGCGAGCCATTCTTCACCTGCCAAGATATGGTCAAGCCGACTGTCCTTCCCCGACGTGATGGTGGGAGGGTGTTCGACCAAGATGAAGCTATCCGAAATCTGACCCTTAATCCTGAGCTCTTGTAACTTCTTCTGAAGTTGCCAAACCGGTTGATAGTCTGTTTTACCGAGGTCAAGAAGATACGTGGGGTGAAAACTCACCATCGGAAATCCTCGCTTTCTTAAACTTCAAAAGCTTTGATGCAGGCCCGAACTTTTGTGACGGTATAAGCCATGGCTGGACCGCCTCCAAAAGCGACAGCGACACCAGCTGCCTCTAGCACTTGATCACCTGAGGCTCCGGCATTCATGGCATTATACACATGAGCTGCAATACAGTACTCACATTTACCATATATAGCGACGGCTACAGCCATTAACTCTTTTTCCATGATGGATAATTCGCCTTCGCAAAAGACGGGTGCCATCAGGCTTTCAAAACCAATTGCCAATTCTGGGGCTTCATCTTTCAACGCTTCCAAACCACCGGAAAAAGCCTCTAATAGATCGTGGGGAGCATCTTTGCCGCCGGTTTGAATGACCAGATCGTCCATAGGTTGGGGTTCTAATTCAAACCAAGGATAAGGATTTTCTAACATTTCTTTAAGACGGCCTAGAAACTCGGCAGCCAGTGAACCATCGATGATCCGATGATCTAACGAAAGACTCAGCGTCATCAGATGTCGGTTTTCTAAACGTCCTTCAACCATAACTGGTTTCTGTTTGATAACTCCAACCCCAAGGATGGCGGTTTCTGGGCGGTTAATAATGGGGGTAAAACCTTCCACACCGTAGGAGCCCAGATTAGTAATCGTAAAGGTCCCTTGCGCGATCTCGTCTGGATTGAGTTCAGAATTACGGGCTCGAGTTGCTAGGTCTTTAATTTTGGCCGAAATCTGTTCCATGGTCAGCATGGGAACATTTTTCAGATTTGGAACAACAAGGCCTTCTTCTAAAGCGACGGCCACCCCAACATTAACGGTTGTTGGTATTTCAATTTCCTCTGCGGTACTGCGTGAGTTCACAAGGGGGAATTCTAATAACGCCTGGCCGGTAAACTTGACGAGGAAATCCGTATAGGAAAATTTAACTCGTTTCTCGCTACCCAACTCATTTAATTGCTCCCGCACATCTTTAAGAGCGCTCAAATCCACATCTTCCATGAGCGTGACATGGGCAGCTTCTTTGCGACTCTTACTCATGCGATCGGCGATGACACCGCGCATGCTCATTGGATCAATAGGACGCAGTTCAGAGTTGGTGTCCCCTTTGGCTTGGGCAACGTAATTCAAGATGTCCGCTTCAACGATTTTGCCATTTGGGCCGCTACCATTAATTAAGCCAAGATCAACGCCTTCTTTGTCCGCGAGTTTGGCAGCGCGAGGAGATATCTTACCAGCGCCTGCAAAGATTGCAAACGGTTTAACAGGTTTTGTCTCTTTTTTCTCCCCTGCGTCGTCGCCCCCACTGGCTAATGCCGCTTCTAAAACACTGACAGCCTCAGCAACAGCACTTTCTAAAGAAGCCGCTTCTTCCCCGTCTTCTGCCAAAACGGCCAGTGGCACGGAGATAGGGAAACTCGAACCCGCAGCACCGATAATCTTATAAAGTACACCACTATAGGGTGACTCAACTTTAATGTTTACTTTCTCCGTCATGACCTCTAGGAGTGGTTCACCGAGGGCAACCGTCTCCCCTTCGTTTTTTAACCAGCTGACTACTTTACCTTTTTTCATGGTTAAGCCTAATTTAGGCATCAACATAATAAGTGCCATGTTTATTTACCTCCTTGTAAGATAGAGCTAGGGTTGATGGTTCAAACCCAACTCGAACGTTCTTTGATAACTCACACCATATTGTTCAGATTAATTAGTTGACACGTTAGACCTCTATCGCTAAACATCGTGTTATGATCATTG
>DASRMG010000127.1:0-7942 GCA_035648035.1 Desulfosporosinus sp.
ATGGTATTCGAAATAATTATGGGGATACTTTGGAAAAGTCAAGTAATATATGCTGCTTTTTTGAACTATATTTTATGCTCTGTTTATGGTAAAAAAGAGTACTTACATTTTATGTTAGACTAGCTTGATGACATTGGGGTCGTACCCCACAACACTTCGACAAAATTTGCAGACCTTGTAACTAGGCGCTCCCTACTTTACATATCTGGTGTTATCGGACGCAATATGCAAAAATTATATAGAGCTCCCCTGGAAGCAATGAACTGCCCACTGTCTACTTGACAGGGGGCAGTTCAAAATTCCAGGGGGGCTCTATAATATGTCAATGTAATTTATATTGTCTTCCAGTATAATAAGTTATAAGAAATCTTTTTTAGAATGTACGAGTGTCAGAATTTCAATATTTTCTAAGTTAATTTGATATATCATTCGATATGAATAAATCAGTAGTTCTCTTATTCTTTCTTCATTTCTCTCAGGAACTATTCTTCCCATATAAGGAAATATATTTAATGTTTCAGACTTTTCAACAATAGCCGAAACTACTTTTTGTGCATAAAAGGTTGAATCCTTAGCAATAAATTCATATATTTGTCTTAGGTCCTGTTTAGAAGGATCCGACCATATCACCATGATTTAATTTCGTTTTTTAGTTCGCTGGTTGTTATTGTTTCACCATTCCGTACTGCATCCTGTCCTCTTTTAATTTTGTCCAATACGAATAAACGGTACATGATGTCATCAAGATTCACTGAATCAGGTAAGTTAGAGATGGCATTAAGAGCTTCTTGTTTTATTGTATGCATGCACTTAACCTCCTTGATAACTCAAGTACTAGAGTACAGGTAATAAGTCTCTAGTGCTCTAAGTCTATTTTACTTAGGAAAGTGCTTTTATGCAAGTTTATCAACTAGAAACAATTTCTGACTGGTCCGAATTTCTCGGTTCAAACATCAGCTTATATTCAAAGACTATTTCTCGAGGAGTAATTTGGTCACCCGTGGTGATATCAACTTTGAGTGGTACGGCCAATTGCATTTTTCAAAGTAAGACCTCCAAATATGACTGTAATTTCGTCTCAACGTGAAATAGCTTTCCATATTCAGAAAGTAGCGGGATATCTTTGTGGTGCCGTCGTGTATATTGCTTAAAAGCATCACTTGCAATTTGTATATCGGTGTGGCTTCTTGTTCTCAAAATATCGCATAATGTGCGCTCAGCATTATAAACACGAATCGAATTCCCAGCGGGTGATTTAGCCCAAACAACACCAATATCAAAATAGTCTTTGTTTACCCGTGAATATTTCATTTTTGTTTTTTGTAGAGTCTTAGTGTTGTATCCCACTGGAAATGTCATGGAAAATTTAATGGGTGTACGGTCGGTTAAATTATGAATGAATAGAGCTGTTTCGTGAGAAAAAATACCCCGTTTGAACTTGGTCTGCAGATTGAACATTTCATCTTCAAAAAAGGTTGGAATGATGTAGACTCCACGTTCAACACGTTCAAGTAATCCTTTATCAACGAGAATCTTGAAGTGCCCGCGTGAAATGCCAGCATTGGTAACTTCTGCTGAAGTTACTATGCCATTTTGTTCGTGCGCCATTTGTAGAATTCGATCAGCATTACTCATGATTGCTCACCACCAATTAGATGTTTATAATAATATTAACTTAATTGCCCATAATAATACCTAATGTGGGCGAGAAAGTCAAGAGAGTCAAGAGAGTGAAGAATGTATATGAGATCTGTTTGGAGATCGGAGAATGAAGTGCTTGAAGTCGCAAGCCCGTAACGAAGCAACATGGCAGTCTTTCTTTACGGAACAGGATTTATAGGACGCAAATATGAAGCTGGTTTGGTGACACAGAAAAAATTTAACCTTTGCCTTCTGTTCACCAGCCATCTCTTCCGGGGAGCCCCACATTGATTCAACAAATCCTTAAATTATATAGAGCTCCCCTTCCAGGGGAGCTCTATATAATGTCAATGTAATTTATATTCTCTTCCAGTATATATTTTGATGCTTGTGTTTAATGCCGTCGATCCAAACGTTACCATTCAGTTCGTCGACATTATATATCAGAATTACTTGATAGAGTCCAAGTCTTGCCCAATAACCTTTCAACTTGCCATATGGGATTTGCTTGGCAGTGAGTGTTGGTGCATGAGACAACTGATTAAATGAATCATTAAAAATGCGCTCCTTAACTTGAGGAGGATAAGCTAACATGTTTGCAAGTTCATTTAGACCAGTCTGAGACCAGTAAACTTTATAATTTTTGTTCACGCTCAAATTCCTCAGTTTTCTCACGTAAATACATTAACCCTGCTTTATGATCATAGATTCTGCCACATTTCCGATCATCTTTGCTTTGCTCAATCTGATGCAATAAATTGTCATCTTCAGCTAAGGCATTAATATCTAACCCATTATCTATATGCTCTTCAATTCGAACATCAACATTGAATTCATCTTGGATGACTTGAATAAGGTCCGACATCTCCAATATTTCCTTGTGTTTTAATCTATCAAGAAGTTGATTGGTCGAAATGGTTTTCATGAAAATCACCCACCTTTACATACTTATAATACAGGACGTAGAAAGTAATTTCAAGGGTCAACTTCATACTCGAGGGAACATCCTCCAAACGTCGTCCGCGATTAAGAAACCACCCTTGAGAATAAAATTACCAATATCAAAATACTCTTTTTTTACCCGTGAATATTTCATTTTTGTTTTTTGTAGAGTCTTAGTGTTGTATCCCACTGGAAATGTCAGCCAAAGGGGTCGTACACCACAACACTTCGACAAAATTTGCAGACCTTGGAGCGGTCGATGGAAATTATGCATAAGCTTGGACACCTATCAATTGAATAACGGAGAGTTTGAGTTGATAGAGACCCTGAGAAGCTAGAAAACCGATGTGTTCTAGGGGAGCTCTCCCGTTTCCGTTTGGTCGCACACACTTACGGGTGACCTCACAATGATTCTACCATTTCTTCCACTATACATCACACGTAGCACATGTACCGTACAATCGGACTCTCTGGTAATGTAAAAAACAAGAAAATTACCGACGGGGAAGAATCTTAATCCTCTTGAAAACCAAGGTTCTTTACCGTATAGTGGATGCCTGTCTGACATGGTGTCCAACTTTAGGATTTCTCTTTCGATTCTATCACATAGGTCGATTGCAGTTTGTGGCTCTAATAATTCAGAGGCAATATATCTAAAAATCTCCTGCAGATCATTTTTCGTAGAAGGCGTAATAATGATCTCGTATTGTCTCATGCATGCAGCCCTTTTCGAATGTCAGAAAATACTTCATTCGCAGGACGACCTTTGCCTGCCAAATAATCTGCATAACCGTTCTCTAACTCTGCATTGAATTCTGCATCTGTCATGGTATTGATAGATTTAATTTTAGCAGGTGATAATGTTAACTCAAATGGTATCGCTTGATTAATTACCACTTGCTTTAAGAAAAGTCCTACAGCATTTGACATTGAAATTCCCAGGCCTTCAAACACTTTTTCTGCCTGTTCTTTCACATTCGGTTCAATTCGAACATAAAGATTTGATGATTTTACCATGAAATCCACTTCCTTTCGTTCTTATATTATCATATATTATTGTACGTACAGAAGCAATACGATGTTCATGTTTAACACATAAGAAGGACATCCCCATAGATCTTAAGGTACTACATACCCCACAATGATTATGAAACAAATTACTGAGGGTGCAGCTAGACAAGAAATTGAGTGAATATAGAATTAAATGAGAAGGAATATGGGAAATCATGGCGAATATTTACTGAAAGTGAGGCGCTGAGGAGGGTGACATATGGCCCGAAAGGCTAGGATTTGGTGGCCTGGAGCTACGTACCATGTAATGTGTCGTGGAAACCATCAACATGAGATATATCGTGATGATGAGGATCGAGAAGTATACCTAAGCGTCCTTAGACAGGTGCAGTCTACACATCCTTATATTCTACATACGTATTGCCTGATGACGAATCATGTGCACCTGCAGGTTGAGACTAAAGAGGTTATGTTAGGTGTGATCATGAAAATGATTAACATGAAGTATGCCATATATTTCAACAAGAAATATCACTTTGTGGGTCAATTGCTTCAGGGACGTTATCGATCAGAGATGATTGATAATGACAGATATTTCTTAGCAATTAACCGCTATATTCATCTTAATCCGGTCAAGGCAAATATGGTCGAGCGCCCGCTAGAGTATGCGTGGAGTAGTTGCCAGACCTATTTTGAAGAGCTCCCTAATCCTCTCGTAGAGAAGGCGAAAATACTGGGGTATTTTGGCGAACCACAAATTCTGCGGTATCAAGCTTTCTTAGAAAAAGGAATCTGTCAAACCGTCGAAGACGCTGGAACATTACCAGAACGACTTATGTTAGATATTGGCTTGGAGTGCGAAGAATATATTGAAGGGGTAGAATAATGGCTACTGTTGTCAACTCATTTGCTTTAGATGGGGTGAACGCTTACCCGGTGATTGTCGAAACGGTCACGCTGCATGGTCAGCCTTCGGTAAATATCGTGGGGCTAGGGGATGCTGCTGTTAAAGAGGCGGCTCAACGATTACAGGCCGCACTGAGTTGTGGTGCCTTTGATTTCCCTAAACTTAAGGTCGTGATCAACTTGGCGCCGAGTGGGATGAAAAAAAGTGGATCGCATTTTGATCTTGCGATGGCAGTCAGTCTATTACATGAAGATGGTCAGATCCTTGCTCTAAAAGAGGATCTTATGGGGATTGCGTTCATCGGTGAGCTTTCGCTAAATGCTGAACTTCGACCCGTCAGAGGGGTATTACCTATGGCTATTACGGCAAGAGAAAGTGGCTTAAAAAAGCTCTTTGTTCCGGTCGAAAATTATGGGGAGGCAAACCTTGTTAAGGGCATTGAGGTCTATGCCTTCAAAACCTTATTTGAGGTGGTGGATTACCTTCGGGGAACATTTGAGTATCAGCCACCGGTTTTCAGCCAAGCTGTACGACCCCCTTCTGCGACAGACGGGTTAGACTTTTTCGATGTGCGTGGACAAGAAGTGCTGATTGAATATACGGTAGTAGCTGTTGCTGGAGGCCATAATATCCTGATGATTGGGCCGCCAGACTGCGGCAAGTCAATGATTGCCAAGCGGATTCCGACGATTATGCCGGCACTGAGCGAAGAGGAAGCGCTCGAGATCACGAGGATTTACAGCGTAACGGGGCATTTGAGAGAGTGTGGCTACTTAATTCAAGACAGGCCGTTTCGGACACCCCATCATAATGCTTCAACGAATGCGCTGGTTGGCGGAGGAAGCCCGGTGGTGCCGGGTGAAATATCACTCGCCCATAATGGCGTTTTATTTTTAGATGAGATTGCAGAATTTAATAAGAAGGCTTTAGACGCGCTACGGCAACCGATGGAAGATAAAGTGGTCACGGTTTCTAGGGTTAATAGCACGGGTACCTTCCCCGCCAATTTTATGCTTGTTTCGGCGATGAATCCTTGTCCTTGCGGATATTACGGACAAGCTCGGTGTCGCTGTACGGATTATGAAGTGCTAAAATACAGGCAAAAAATATCTGGGCCCATTTTAGATAGGATTGAAGTTCATAAATATGTTCAATCCGTCAGCTTTCTAAACCCTTCAGAGGAAGATCATGGGCCGCGTTCTGCGGATCTTCGGGATCGTGTCCAAAAGGCTCGGGATATTCAACAGCTTCGGTTCGCAGGCGTGCCGTATATTAATTCGAACGCTCAAATGAACGAGGCCATGATCAAAGAGTTTTGTAGTTTAGACTCTGATAGTAACCGGCTGTTGAGTCTTGCGTTTGAGAAGTTCCAGTACAGTGCCAGAACGTATAATAAGTTCTTAAAAATAGCCAGGACGTTTGCAGATCTGGATGCTTCAGAGCATATTCGTAAGCAAGATGTTAGTGGCGCCTTGATGGCCAGAGATATGGATAAGGATCGCAGTGGTATGCTTGTTGTCTAAACAAGGAGGTTGTGCAAAGTGGATATTTATTGGCTCTGGCTTGCGGCGCTTAAAGGAGTCGGGCCAGTAACGCTGAGATATTTGGTGATGAGATTGGGTTCACCTAAGGCTGTCTATACAGCAACACAAGCGGAGCTAGAGGCCACCGGAGGTCTCCGTACTCAGGTTGTAGAAACAATCTTGGAGAGCCGTTCAATGGATCAAGCGAAACGGATAGAAGAGCTCATGCTACGGCAAAAAATTAAACTGCTGACGTTTGTTGATCCTCTTTACCCGCCAAGTGTCAATAACTTCGCCAACCAGCCCGCCGTCCTTTACTACAAAGGGACTCTTCTTCCACCGCAGGCCAGTGTAGGGATTGTAGGAAGTCGACGCTGTACGGCGTACGGGAAACAGGTGGCTGCTGAGGCGGCAGTCTTCTTGGTTCAACAAGGGATCACGGTGGTCAGCGGTTTGGCCAAAGGAATTGACAGTTACGCTCATACAGCTTGCTTAAAGGCAGGTGGGTATACTCTGGCCTTTATTGCCAATGGGCCAGACATCTGTTATCCAGCCGAGCATCGTTTACTCATGGATCAAATTATTGAACATGGAGCGGTACTTTCTCCCTATCCTCCTGGTACGCGCCCTAGGCAGGAATATTTCCCTTTGCGCAATCGTCTTCTAAGCGCATGGGTGGACCAACTTTTGGTGGTTGAGGCAGGAGCGCGTAGCGGTGCCCTAATCACGGCCAACTATGCGCTGGAACAACATCGAAGAGTGTTGGCCGTACCCAATAGTATTTACTCACCAGAGAGCTACGGGACAAACCGTTTGCTTCAGACGGGCGCCGAACTATATCTAGAGCCCAAACAGCTTGTGAAAATAGTCCATCAGTCGCCCCAACAACCATCCCGAAATACTGCCACCTCAGAGTTACCGATACAAGCGAGTGGTACTAGGAAAACGACTGAACCACAAACACAGATTTCTTCGCCACAGGAGCAGGCGATCTTAGAACGTCTATATTCTAACAGCTCTGAAAATCCTATAGCAATCAGAGATCTCCTTGATTTAGTTGACGGCAATCTTAAGGCGTTGCTCACGCTACTCTGCTCGCTGGAACTGGAAGGAAAGGTAATCATTTCGGGTCAAACCGTCAGATGTTCTCAGAGATCAAATCAGCCAAATCGATGTTCAGAGGCGATTTGGCTGAAAACGAGGAAATAGTATTGAGTCAATGATCATTAAAAATTAAATATTTGATAGATCCAGGTTACCCAATACGGCAAAATTAATAAGGTGAATAACAAGGTCGGAGGGATGACGAGGATTGTGACGTTAACATAATCTTTCCAGCGTATCTTTACATTGTGCTGCCTCAGGATATGCATCCATATTAGTGAAGCTAGTGTCCCAGACGGCAACAACAACGAGCCAACGTCACTTCCGATGACACTGGATAAATAAGCTATTTTTAGTGTAAGTGGATCTAAATGCATATTTGTTAGAGTTAGAGTCCCAATCAATAAAGCAGGATGATTATTAAAGAAGATTGACATCACGGATATGAGCGTCCCCATCATTAAGCTGGCGTTCATCAAACTACCTGTAACCAACGGCTGAAATACGCTGATCAGCCAATTCGTTAATCCGATATTATTTAAGCCATAGATAATGACATACATACCGTAGGCGAATACAAAAATGTGCCAAGGAGTTTTTTTAATCAAATCTGAAGGAGAGATCTTGGCATATTTCCAACGCCAACTCAGCAAAATTACAGACCCTAAAACTGCGACTAACGCAATAGAAATACCCAAATACGATGCGACAAACAGACTCATCCGTATAAAAAAAACAAAGAGAAGAATATTACGCATAAATTTGTTGCGGTTTTTAAAGGAGAATGGTTGGATTTTAGGGGGAGTGGAAAGAT
>DASRMG010000128.1:0-27105 GCA_035648035.1 Desulfosporosinus sp.
CTTATGAAAAGGCGATAACTTTGCAAACTCATTGAATATATCCAAGGTATCCATAGCCATACCCCCTACTGGTTGTCCTATGAATATAATAACATGGATTGGCTGATAATACCCACAATATTTACGAAAAGAGCCTAATAAAATGGCATCAGGGATCCCGACTTTTCCGATATCGTGTAATAGTGAAGCATAGGTCAAGTTGTTAACCTTGGCCTGATCGGACTCAATTTGTGCATAAAGTTTTGTTGAATAATAACTGATTCGTACTAGATGTAATGCCGATTGCTCATCCTTATACTCAGCTGCGTAACATAATCTTTTTAGCATTTCAAACGACAATTCAGTATTCTCTTTTAGTGCTGAGGAAAGAAGCTTGTTCCTTTTGATGATAACTTCCGACTCTGCTTCTATTTCATTAACTGTTCTGTTGATAAAGAAAGAGATCTTTTTATCAAGAAATGTTTCTTGTTTCGTCAGTTCTCGCACCTCATTGTAGATGGGGCTATAGTTAACACCATAATCCTTTAGTACATCAATCATATGCGTTACTGCTTCACTGGTTGTTAGCGGTGAAAAACTTAAAAATCCTTTAAATATTTTTCTCAAAGATAAACACTTTCTGACAAAGTTGATCTAATTTCAAGTACCTTTCCTTTTCAAAAAGAAAGAATTTAAATTCTTGAAATAAGACATACATTTCTGCTTTTAAGCTAAAATTTATGACAATATCTTCTATGGCATGGCTTATACAAACCATCGATGATTTCACATAGACTGTTTTGTCCATACTAGAGATGTTGTTAGATAATTGTCCATATAAACCCTTCATAAAGCACGCTCCCCCGAACTACTCACCACGGAATCATCCCTGACTCTGAGCCAGTAGGTCAATTTTCTAAAGCCTTTATTCTATATAATTCTATAAACCATGCCTACCACTGTTTTATTATGCAAAAAGTGTTATACTTCACAAAGATCTATCTTAGGTCAACTTGCTGCCTCGAGAAACTTCTCGAGGTATTTTCATGCGCACTTCCTTGGTATTATGAAGCTTCAATTCAACAAATCAGTGTGGAGGGTTTTAAATTGGTTCAGAAAAAACTAACATCCAACATGGGCATATGGTGGATCGCCCTCGGAGCCGCTATGTGGGGACTCGACGGTGTCTTTATCGTAACGTTGCTAAACTATGTGACCTCTACCCAGATTGTCTGGATAGAGCACCTATTATTGATGTTTTTTGCCGGACCCATGCTCATCTGGAAACGTCATGAGCTCAAAGGCCTGAATCTCGGTGACTGGTTAGCCGTCCTGTTCATAGCATGGGGTGGATCTGCTCTGGCCTCCATCCTGTTCACCGCTGGATTTACGTATGGCAATCCGAACGTGGTACTGATCCTGCAAAAGGTACAGCCCGTTTTCACAGTTCTGCTCGCCGCCTGGATACTCAAAGAGCGCATAGTGAAGCCTTTCTGGGTGATGTTGGTGGTGGTACTCATCGGTGCTTACCTACTCACCTTCGGCCTGCACATCCCGACAACGGGCGGTAGCACGCAGCTCATCGGGTCGTTGTATGCCCTAGGAGCAGCAGCTCTGTGGGGTGGTTCGACCGTCATGGGCAAACGCCTCGTTGGCAAAGTGTCGTTTACCACCGTAGTAGCGCTAAGATTTGCTGTTGCGTTGCCCTTGTTGACCCTCATCCTATTAGTACAACAGCCGAACTGGCATAGCCTCGGCCAGGCCCTGACCTTAGCCCCAGTTTGGGCAAACCTGCTGTTCCAAACCCTCGTGCCAGGCCTATTGAGTCTCCTGATGTATTACCGAGGGTTGAAGGGCGTCAAGGCCTATCATGCAACGATTGCAGAACTCGCCTTCCCTGCAACTGGCTTACTTCTCAACTGGCTTTTATTACACCAGACCATCGACCTTGGCCAATGGATCGGTTTTGCCATCATCTGGACGGCCGTGGTACATTTATCGAGGTTGCGAAGTGTGAAGTAGCAACTCACTCTCTAAGAGTTCCACATCATTTCCAGCAATTCCTTTCAATGATATATAAAGCGCGAAGTGAATGTCTATTTGTGCAGATCAAGCCACTTCCCCCTCAACAAACCCAACTCAAAAGGGAGGTTACCAAAAAGGTAACCTCCCACGAGCAGGAAATAGAATTTTATAAGTTTATTAAATTCATCGATAGTAACACATATACCCACTCTCGCACAAATCGGTAACGCCCTTGATTAATTTAGCCTGCGCCCTGACGTCTTCCTGCGAATGGCCAGCTTCCATATAATCCAGCATTTCTTTAACGAGCTTAACACTGGCAATCTTTTTCTTCAGGGGCGCCTCCCGGCCTACAATCTTCAGAGACATAACACCCACTTCTTTTAATTGATTCAGAGCACAAAGCCCACACATGCCTAAAGGATATCCCCTAGGACCCAACCTCCCACCAGCATTATGGATTCCAATATAAATCCAGCGCCGATACTCGTCCAGATGCTCCTGGAAAGTTTCTTTACCAACTCGAAGTACACCCTCCCCTGGTAGGTGTTCGTCGTCGCGTTCAGTGCCCTGGATTTTAATGGGTTTATAGTCCCAAGGTGGGCTATGGCAGAAGGCGCCTCCAAAGGCATGACTGACATGGCAGTAGCCTTCTTCAAAGACACAGCCATCATTTAACATAAACGCTTCATACTCGATCTGGTCTCCGCCCTGATCAATGATCGATCGCATCGTTTCCAGCTCGACGTAACGCGGAAAAATAATCCGTTTTACCCCCATCTGACTAAAAAATGAGACTGTTGCACTGTTCAAGACTGCAGCCAAACTACTGACATGGATGACTAAATCAGGCAGGCCCTCTTTCAGAAACCGAATCAGCCCTGGATCTGCCACAATAAAGGCATCTACACCGCAATACTCCTGAGCCTGCCGAACGGTTGTGAGGATATCTTCATAAAGTTCGGGGGCATACCCCGGTTGATTCAAAGTAAGAAACACCTGCGAGCCTGCTTTATGGGCGACGACCACTAACTTATGTAATTCCTTCAGGCTCTCCACATTCGCATTACCGGGTCCTCGGCGACTTATCCAGAAATCCTGCCCATGAGATTTGCGCCAAGCCCGTTCGCTTAAACCACAATAGAGTTCTTCCGCCCCCAGTTTTGATAGAATTTTAGCCTCCTTAACAGAATTCACCGGAGCCAAAATCTTCATCACTTGTCCACCTCAGTTCCTTATCCTATATCGGTTCCCTCTGGATAACCACTCGAGTAACACCGATCCTTATGGCTGTCTCCAGCCCCGCTTTCAGAAACGCTTGGTGCTCACGATAGAAAATAGTATTTCCCTTTTGCAGGATATCCCAATCGTTACTGTTCTTCACTTGGTGACTTGGGTCTGACATCTCCAACCAATAGAAGCGGCACTTACGGTCACAGCCACCAGAAAAAACTTTAAACTTCTGATCTCCCTCAAGTCCCCAAGAATGAAGCAAACAAATCCGCCCAGTCATGATCACACCATACGGAAAATAAAGAGATGAGCGATATCCCCAATCGGGCAGATGATGATCAAGCCCTTGTGGAGGGAGATCCAGTTCGACGCGTCTAACTTTGTACTGAGTCAGGAGGTCTTGCATGGGTGCTCCCGCTACGCTGCTCGTGCGGAAACGCTCCAGCGCCGCCCCTTCCGGCTTCTTGCGTTGCGTAAACATCCTCGGATCCCGCAATATTTTGTTAAGCAAACGTCCCAATACAGGGGTTAATGTGGGGCAATCCTCTGCGATGATCTGAAGCACACCCCAATCGTTAACCACAACCTCCGCCATTGGTTGCCTATGCATCAGCTGCTTGAGCAAACGCTTAACCACTTGGAGTCCTTCTTCAGTCACATACGGCGTGACCAAAGTAAAGTTCATTCCCAGCCGCTCGGCCAAAGCCACGGCCTGATCTAGTTCCTTTTGACTTGGGAGCGCTTTTTCACAAAACTCCTGGCCAAAATACATCCGGGTAAACTTCATTGGACCTAACTGACCTTCACATACCTCCCTAACATCCCTCATGGTATCGGTCTCGTTGATACCCCAGGGCTCTTCTGCCCACGCTAACGCTTCCCCACGGGGAATTGACAGTGCCCATTCCATAGCCATACCTCCAGTACGCTGGATATATCCCATAGATAATATTTATGCTTAGGCGATGGATTTCAGACATTAGGAGGTCACCACACTCAAAGCAAAAGCAGCTGGCTTCTGCCAACTGCTTTGCTAAATTTTACACATAACATCAAATGCTGATTCTGTCCTCTTGGTCAATCCATTCCCAACATCTATGTTCTTTGCAATTATCGGGGCGGTTCTCCCATAAAATAGTGCAACCTTTCTCAGTCCAGTAAGCGCAATAACCCATATTGATGCCTCGGACCTTAAGTTCTTTAAGACATCTCAAGGCCTCTATTTTAATGACCGAAGAATCATCATAGATATAAGAATCGAGCCAAGCTTTATGAGCCGCAAGAACATCAAATTGTGGTTCTACGTCAAACCTGTCTTTTTGCAGGTACCATACGCTGTGTTTGAAATAATAATCAAAGTTCTGGGTTTCGTCCATAAGATTATCATTGGCATAATGAATATCATCGAGCATTTGTCCACCTTCACATCGTCTGATGTAAAGCTGACAACACTTACCTCCGCAGGCCGCGCATCGAACAACATCTAAGTATTCCAAAATGGCACACCTCATCCATTCCAAACTTTAATAGCAGACTATTCAACTAACAGAATATCATAGAATTCTTCCTAGTGGCTGAATATTTACAAAATTCTCACCTTTTAGTAATATCGACCGATTCGGTCAAGAGTGCTATTAACTATTGTGGGTGTGTGATAAATAAATGTTTTTCTCCGCTCTTCCGCAGGAGATTCACGGGTTATGTTGAATTAATTATTGAGTTAAGTCCCTTAATGAGGGCTATAGGGCAGAGGGTTTATTCTTTCTATAGAGTTGTCGTTGATGGGGGTAATAATAAAATGCTAGGAACCATTGTAAATACAGGAACTATCTTAGTAGGAAGTCTGATTGGAACTGTGGTAAAGAAAGGAATTAAAGAGGAATATCAAGGCGCTTTGTTTACAGCGATGGGATTGGCGGCTGTAGGCATTGGCATTAATTCTGTGGTACAGAATATGCCTAACAGTCAGTTCCCTGCACTGTTTATTATCAGTCTTGCCATTGGGAGCTTGTTCGGGACGATCCTTAATTTGGAGGGGAAATTCCAGAAGCTGACCAGTCGGTTTTCCTCAAGTGATTTAGGACAAGGATTATCTACCGCAATACTTTTATTTTGCATTGGAACTTTATCTATATTAGGACCCATAGAAAGTGCAATCAACGGTAATAATACTTATCTGTTTACCAATGCAACCTTAGATTTTGTGACATCGATGGTACTGGCCTCCACGTATGGATTTGGAATAGCCATAGCAGCTGGTGTTTTATTTATATGGCAGGGTAGTATTTACCTTGGGGCAGGACTTTTATCCGGGTTCTTAACACAGGATTTGTTAACTGAAATTTCAATCGTAGGTGGTTTCTTAATTTTAAGTTCCGGTATTTCTATTTTAAAGATTAAGGATTGCAAGACATTAAATATGCTGCCTTCCCTTCTTGTTCCGGTGATCTTCTTCTTGATGAAAAGACTCATCGGATTATAAGCATAAAGGCAAGGACTGTCTGCGTCAAAAAGGAGCCTTCCACCATAGTGGCGACAAAATTTTGGTAATGAAATAAAACAATGAGAGACGCAAACTATGGTTGCGTCTCTCATTAATAAGTTCAGTATTCTTTCAAAGATTATTTTACCAAGCTCGAATTCCTCTCAGTTAGGTATTTGTTGCATTTTTCTAAGAATAACTTGATACTGCTCTCCACTTCTTTCCTTTTATCAGCGGTCATACGTCCTCTCCCCAACCTGTCACATAACCCAAGTAGGGCGATTTCGTCAATGGATACCTCAGCCGCCATTCTGCCAATATCGGCAAAATGTAACCCTTTGGTAACAAACAATATCTGCATATGCCACCTCACCATTTTGGACACTTGATCAATCAATTCGTTCTCATTGGTAAATTGTTTAAGGAAGTCAGTGGACAGCCTCTCTCCCAATTTATCATGGTCATACGCGGTTATTTTACCCTTTCTTAATTGGGTCGTGTCTGCTTTACCCAAATCATGTAACAAAGCAGACCACATGAACGCCTTGGGGTTTTGACTCAGATGTTTTCTTTCCGCTGCATGATCTAGTACTAACATCGTGTGGTTCCAAACGCTTCCCTCCGGGTGGTGTATCGGTGATTGGGGTACTTCCATTAAAGCACCCAGTAATGTGTAAGGGTATTTCTCAGTGAATAGTCTTGTTTTACTCAATTCTGTCATGTAGGTTGACGGATGTTTTTCACCCATCAGATGGGCTTGTATGTCCATAAATGTTTGCATGTCAATCGCTCCAATTATAAAATATCTGATTTTAGGATTACCAAAACCGAACTAATTAATGACAGTAATCTGTTCATGTTTACTTATGTCCGCATTTTTAGCGTGGTCTAGGAGATATCATGCCTCAATCGGTTAAGACAAATATAGCACAATATAGCACTATTAACCGATTCGGTCAGTGAAAAAGTTTCCTTTCTATCTTGTATTTTAGGGTAGAAAATAATATATTTTCATTAGAGATATAACTTGCGTCATTATAATAGCAACCTGGGTTATTAGTGCAGATACCATATATTTTCCGTTACACTAAACAGCACTCACCCGTAATGTTAACGCCCTCCCAAAACATTGGTATTTATATTTCACTATTTGTATTAAAGGAGAGATGATTACGTGGCAAGTCAACCGTCAACGAACATTTCGAAGGAACAGAAAGCACAGCTGATCAAGGCACAACAAGGAGAGCTGGATGCTGTCATCGTCTATCGTAGATTAGCTGAGGCCATGAACGATAGTAAAATTGAAAAAGTCTTACTAAGAATTGCCGCTGATGAAGGAAAACATGCAGGTATCCTGAGAAAATATACGGGTGAGACGTTGAGAGCAACTAAGTCTAAGTCCTTATGGGTGATGATCATGTACAGAACTTTGGGGCTTAAATTCGTGCTTAAAATGTTGGCAAACGGAGAACAGAAGGCGGCTAAACGCTACACCCTGCTGGTGGGCGATTTTCCTAAAATTGATAGAATTATGCGTGATGAAGCTGTACATGCAGATTTATTGAACACTATGCTTTAATCAAATCGCTTTACAACGCTACCCTCTGTTCAAGACAGTCTAGCGTATATACGTAGGACGGGGCTATTGGATGTTTTCCAATAGCTCTTTCTTGTGTCCTCACTCGTTTCCATTCTTTCCAGTAAATCATGCTCAAGCATAATAGGCGAATAATTGAAGATAATACCTTCATAGAAGTGAGCAATGAATGGCCTAAAAAAACTTTTAGGAGAACATATGAAGTTTAAAGATATTTGGAAGAGAAAATCCCTAAAACAAGTGCTTAAATCAGCCGAAAAAACTGCTTTGAAAAAGAATCTCTCCTCCACTGACCTTGCAGCACTTGGAATAGGTGCAGTTCTTGGTACAGGGATTTTTGTTTCAACGGGTGTTGGTGCTCATATGGCAGGGCCTTCCGTTGTTTTATCATTTATTGTAGCGGCAATAACAAGTGGGCTTTGTGCTCTTACTTATGCTGAACTTGCTACCATGTTTCCAGTTGCAGGTAGTACTTATACCTACTCTTACATTGCTTTTGGTGAAGTCATAGCCTGGGTTATAGGATGGGACTTAATGCTCGAGTATTTAGTTTCGTCAGCTGCCGTTGCATCTGGGTGGTCAGGAACCTTCGTAGGGCTATTAAGTTCTGCAGGCGTTTCTTTACCTAATATGATCACCCAAGGACCCGGGGCAGGTGGAATTGTTGACTTACCTGCTGTTGCTATCGTGATATTTATAACCTGGATATTATTTAAAGGCATCAAGGAAAGTGCCAACTTAAATAATGTCATCGTTATTATCAAAATCGGTGTTATTCTTCTATTTATATTGCTTGGCGTATTTCATATTAGTGTCGCTAACTATAAGCCCTTTGCGCCTTATGGATGGAGTGGTGTTATGGGAGCTGCTTCAATTATGTTCTTTGCGTATATTGGTTTTGATGCAGTTTCTACGGCTGCAGAAGAAACGATCAATCCAAAAAGAGATGTACCCAGAGGACTTGCTATTTGCCTAGGCGTTGTAATTATTCTTTACGTTGCTGTGGCTATTGTTATCACTGGCATGGTTCCCTTTAAAGAAATAAGTCAGAACAATGCTCTGCCAGATGCGTTGACGCAGTTTGGTGTGAACTGGGGCGCTGCGTTGGTTGGAACAGGTGCCGTGATTGGCATGATTTCAACCCTGCTTGTCATGCTTTATGGGCAGATCAGAGTATTTATGGTTATGTCAAGAGACGGGCTATTGCCAAAGATATTCTCGAAAATACACCCAATTCATAAAACGCCCACGCTTTGCACGATCATCACAGGGGTTATAGCGGCTGCCATGGCGGGGATTTTACCCTTACAAGAGATCATAAAACTATGCAATATAGGGACATTATTTGCGTTCATTCTTGTTTCAATCGGTGTTATAGTCCTTAGAAAAACTATGCCAAATGCTGAAAGAAAGTTTAGAGTTCCGTGGGTACCCTTTATACCGGGCCTTACTATACTGGCTTGTCTTTATTTAATGGCAGCCTTACCTTTAACAACGTGGATTAGATTTATAGTTTGGTTATTACTAGGGCTAGCAATCTATTTCCTATATGGCAGGCGTCATAGTGTCCTTCAAAAGATTAAACCAAGACAATATAAGAATACTTCGGATTGAAAAATTATTCCCATTTGTCAACTAATCTAATTAGAATAACATAAGAATAAGCACGACCGGATCATCTTCCGGTCGTGCTTATTCTTTAAGTAGCCTCTCATTATCCCAACGGTTAATATAGAAATAATAGATAACTATATAGTGAGGACGCTATCGTGAAAATAACTAGTATTGGTATTGTACTTTTTACCAAATCATACATTGAAGTATCAAACCGTTCTGTTACTATAGCTAAACATATATGTGTTGGGGAAATTTGCATTGAAATATAACTTAAGCTCATTAAAAAGATGAGTAGTGCTACTCCACCTGTTGGAAGGGCAGCAAAAGCCAGTGGTAAACTCAAGGCAATCATGGCCGTTGCTCCTGCTATAAGCGTACCAAAGAAAAATATTAATCCAAATATCACGACTATCGGAACAGGAAAGGTTGCGAACTGCTCAGGCAATCGCTCTATAACACCGGTAAAGGTTAACATGTCCTTAAACATCATGATAACTACCGTCGTTAAAATTAACTTTATTTCAAAGGCTTTTAGAAATATAGGCATAATTTCTTGAAGGGTAAATTTATTGATAAAGATGGAAAGTAGAATGACAGGCGGCGTGGCAATGTAAACAGGTATTTTCAATATGAGAATAATTGCAATAGAAATCGCCACAGGCCATAAGCTTATGATTAAATTTCTTATATCCTGACTTTTATCCTCTGATTCAGGAAATCCTGTTTCTTTGGGTAATTTTCTAACATAAAAGAGATACCCGAGCACAAATAATAGTACAACCAGAGGCAACATTCCTAATACAAATGACGTCATATCCACCTTAGACAGGCTTAACGCAAGCAAAATGGAGGAATACACGGGTAAAAAGCATTCAGGTATATGCCGGTAAAAACTTGCGATGAAGGTTTTGTCTTCCTTACTAATATAGTTACCTCCTGCATTATCAACAATTGGCGCAGCAATTAAAACAGCCCCTGCAGAAGGCAATAATCCTATAATAAACGGAGCTACCATGGCATTGACACGTCTACTATTAAACAATCCACTCAAGGACCTTTCCGCTAATGTAAGGTGGTCCCTAATCTCTAACATCCTTTGAAGAAAGGTAATGGTATAAAAGGCTAATATCAAAGATATAGTGTCGTAACTAATCATCGATTTCCCCATAATTTTGATCGCTTGTAGTGGCCATATAGTATAAAGGACTGATGCGCCTATTATTCCTGCAGCCATAGCAGCATACAATGGTTGCCTAAATTTCATGACACCAACAATAAGCGTTAATATAATAATTAGTTTAAAAATATCCACTGTTCTACCTCCATAACGTTACGTTTACTTGCATTTCAACTTATCATTGGCAACGAGCAATCCAACATATAGCATGGAATTGTTGGTTGATGACCCTTAATGACACTGCTATAGTATGTTTATACAACACGTTGTTGGATAAACAAAGCGCAATTATTATTAAGAAAAGGAGCGTTTATATGTCTGTAGTAAAAGTTGAACGTTTAACAAAGGACTATGGTGAAAACAAAGGCGTTTTTGATGTGTCCTTTGAAATAGAGCAAGGTGAAGTTTTTGGATTTATCGGCCCAAATGGTGCAGGAAAAACAACAACCATTCGCCATTTGCTAGGTTTTCTAAGGCCTCAAAGTGGTAAAACTTCGGTATTGGGGTTGGATTCTTGGGAAAAGCCAAAGGAAATTCAAAGAAAGCTTGGCTATTTGCCGGGTGAAATTGCGTTACCTAATGATATGAAAGGTACACAGTTTATTAAGTATATAGCAGATATGCGTGGGCTTACTGATATGACAAGGGCCAATCAACTTATAGAAAAATTTGAGCTTGACACATCCAGTGAACTGAAGCGTATGTCCAAAGGAATGCGACAGAAAATCGGAATTGTGTGTGCCTTCATGCATAATCCCGAGGTACTGATTCTTGACGAGCCAACCAGCGGACTCGATCCCTTGATGCAAGCAACCTTTATTGAACTCATACGTGAAGAAAAAGAAAAGGGCAAAAGCATTCTTATGTCCTCGCATATGTTTGAGGAGGTTGAGGGAACCTGTGACCGCATTGGCATGATCAAGAGAGGTCACCTCATTACAATCGTTGATCCAAAGGATATTCGTCATGCAGAAACCAAAATATTTAAGATTGAGTTTATCAATCATGAGGATTTTGAATCAATGCTTCAAGAAAGCTTTTCTATCATAGCAACAAACGCTGAAAACAGTCAAATTATACTTGAAATAGATGATGCTCAAATTAACGAATTGCTGATGACATTATCAAAGCGCAAGGTTAAGTTTATCAGCGAAATCAAGCGCACCCTTGAAGATTACTTTATGAAATACTATGAGGAAGGTGATGGCAATGTTTAGTAAACCACTTTTTATACAAACAATAAAATCAAATGCTAAGCTGTTTGCTATTATTACAGGCGTTCTATGCCTTTTAATTGCAATTATTATGAGTGTTTTCGTCCCAAACATTATGGAAGACATTAAAAACGCGAATGCTGACGCTGCTATTAATCCTCTTGGAGATATTTCAACACTCATTGCCTTTATTGCAAATCAATTTTATGGCATGATGGCGATTGTTTTTCCCATGATTTATTCGATCCTTATAGGCAATAAGTTAATTGCCGTACAAGTCGACAAAGGTAGCATGGCGTATAACCTATCAACACCGACGACTAGAACGCAGATTACCGCTTCAGGTGCCTTATATCTTGCCGGCTCGCTTGCGGTGATGTTTAGTCTAATCGCTGTGCTTGGAGTCAGTGTTGCTGCAATAGTTCAGCCAGATGTGCTTGATTATGAGACGTTTTTAATGCTGACATTCGGTTGCTTTTTGTTGCAATTTGCGATTAGCGGAATCGCTTTCTTCTCTTCCTGTGTTTTCAATAATTCCAGCAAATCTCTAGCCCTTGGCGCAGGCCTTCCACTGGCATTTTTTGCTTTTAAGATAGTCTCTGGTATGAGCGACAAGCTTGAATTTTTAAAGTATTTATCACTTAATACACTCTTCGATACTAATGCAATTATGGATGGTAGCGGCTATGCTGTAAAGCTTATAGTACTTGCGGCCATGGGTGTGATGCTTTATATTGCAGGGATTAGTGCCTTTAAGAAGAAAGATTTGCCCTTATAGAAATGGGTTTATTCTTAGTTGCCACAAAGCACAAGCCCATGTATTCCACCTTCAGGAATACATGGGCTTGTTTATTTTCTGGCATTCAGTTGTAACGGTTCTGCTCAACATCATACTTATTTCTACAATTACTTGGTGATAAATATTTTACCGATGGGTTTTCGCGAACGAATTAATTGAACTTAAAAATAATCGGAAATATGAAGGCTACAATGGCTGTCCAAATGAAATATACATAGAGATAATCTGTCTGCCATTTTATTAGCTTAGTGAAATCAAACTTCTTCTTGAAATACCCGATATATAACCAGGCAAGTCCGGCCAGGTTACCCAGTAACGCCAGATTTTCCCCCAGCGCAGCCAGCTTATTAGGGGTAATGCCGAAGGTGGACAAGCGGAAAATTATGGCTGATAAAGCAACCCCGTCGATAACCAGTGCTGTCAGGATCAGCGCTAGATTCAAGTAATCAAACAGGTTGGCTGGCTGGCGAATATCTCTCGCGGAAATGACGTACAAAACCAACCCCAGCACTAAAGCCAGCATAAAATCAAAGCCAATTAGGAATTCTCTTTCCATAAATGGACTATTACCGGTAATCATCATAACGATTAAGAAAGTAACCATAATGATCAGGAAGAGTGGACTGAATATTTTAGCCAAAATAGGTGCAAAGTTCTCCACCACACTTTTCTTGGCCTCGACTAAATAAACAGTAATCATGGCTGCAGCACAGCCTCCATAAATCAGTAAATACTCTGCAAGAAATTTTTGGACGTCAATTTGGATGGCTTCGAAAATGACTAGCGTGAACAGGAATAACACCATGACTCCTGCCATGACTAAAACACCATAGATAAAGGCTTCACCTGTGAAGCGAATAAAATTCATTCTGCCGTGACTGCCTTGCCACTCCTTGCCTATATAAGCTGCTCCGACGACCAACCACAAAAACAAAGGAAGATGAACGATGGTAAGAATTTCTGTATTATGAGGATCAAAGGTTGGGTACACATTAATAATCAGCGCCGCTAGGATAAAGAAACCCAGGATCGTTGCCCATGTTTTTAGCTCTGATTTCCTCTTGATTAAGAAGAAAGCGGCTATAAAGGGTAAAATAACTAAACTAAAGTTTTTAATGAAAAACATTTTAATTTCACCGTTTTGATCGAGTAATCCAAAACCAAAAATCTCAGGGATTTTGAATAGTGTCCCTGCTAGCAACGCAAAAATCACCACCAAGGCAATATCGCGCCGATTTCGCTGCTTGCCCTGTGAATCAATCGGCTCTACTAGTAAATGTCTCCACAGGTTCTCGGTATTTACTTTGGCAAACTCATGCGAAATTGCATCGACATTTCCTAAACGTTTGACACTAATTAAAAAGGATTCATCTGGCGTGAGTCCTGCTGCAGTTAAGTCCTCGATTTCGTCCCGCAAATGATTCTCTAATTCATTAATATCGGTATCGCTTAGATGACCATGGGCTCTCAAATGATCGCTCCACGAATGAATCTGTGTTTCTAAATCAAACATCTTGAACGCCTCCTTACGAATCACTTTCTTCATGCCAGGTCCTGGCAAGTGCATTATGAACTATTTCCCACTGCTTTTTTTGCAGTTCCAGCTCGGCTAACCCACTCTCTTTAATCCTGTAATATTTACGCTTCCGACCTGCCTCCGATTTATGCCAGTAAGATTCAATGAACAGATGTTCTTCCAGACGATGCAATACCGGATACAACATACCTTCCGTCCAAACTAGTTGATTCTCAGACATCTCCTTCACGCGTTTGATAATCGCATAGCCATAACTGTCGTTTTCCTTGAGAATGGCCAAAATGAGAGGGGTCGCAGAGGCGGCTATCAAGTCTTTAGATACATTCATTCAATCCCCCCACTATACCTAATACTTCTATGTATACTATACCTAGAAGTTCTATGTATGTCAACGATCCTTACGGCATTTATTTATATAAAGCTCTGACAGGTGTTAAAAAATAAAATGCGTTGGTGTGAGAATTTCTATCTCTAAACCAACGCATTAAATATATCTCCCAAATTTATTCATCCGATCGATGATGTTTATCTAACGAATAATTTAGCAAAGTGCTATTGTCAGTTGCTGACTGTTATATCCTTTCCGCAATTTCCACACGCTCCCCGCTCCTAAAGAATACTCGACATCATGGGATATTCTTCATCGTCAACCGTGCCTCCCGACCGGAATTTTAACCCGCTATTGAGAAACGATGAACGAAAAACAGCATCGGATCCAAATCGTTCTCGAAGCGAGTCAATCGTTTGATCCACCGCTCTCTGTTTCTCATAGTCCCTTTCAAATAGAGAAAGCTGTAAAAAATCATTGCCACATAGCTCCGAGACACGCACACCCAGCTGTCGCACCGGTTCCCCTTTCCAGAGCTCATCAAAGAGTTGGCAAGCAATCTCATGGATCGCATTGGTGCAATCAATCGCCGAGGCGATCTTTCTTTGATGAGATCCGCCTGAGAACTCGTTCGTTCTCAGTGAGACTAACACTAGACGAGCGCAGTATTCTGCCTTGCGCAGCCTTGTCGCCACAGTTTCAGTCAGAGACAGTAACACGAGATGGGCCGTTGTCTGATCCTCCACATCAAATGGAATGGTCGTTGAGTTTCCGATTCCCTTAATCATGGGTCTGCGATTTTCCCTCACCAGCGAATGATCATTTCCGTTCGCATAGTTCCAAACTAAGACCCCATGACTTTTCAGAAAGAGCTTAACCCACTTCAAATCCGCTTGAGCTAAACCTCCAATGGTGTTAATCGCGCGACTTCGCAACTTTTTAGCCGTAGCTCTCCCTACCATAAACAGCTCTTCAATGGGAAGAACCCACATTTTATCCGCCATCTCATGAGGGAAAATGGTATGGACTCGATCGGGCTTTTTAAGTTCACTCGCCATCTTGGCTAAGATTTTATTCGTGGAAACCCCAACATTTACGGTAAACCCGAGCTCCTCCTTAATACGATCTTTAATTTTATAAGCCGCTGCAACAGGATCAGCATGGAGCTTCTCCATAGCCGTGAAATCAAGAAAATACTCATCAATGGAATACTGCTCCACCAGAGGTGAATACTCACGAAGAATATCACCAAAGGCACGACTACACTGCATATAGAGGCTATAATTTGGAGGAACAATGATCAACCCTGGACACTTCGCTTTTGCAGAGTAGAGCGTCTCCCCTGTCTGTATGTCGTATGCCTTGGCTGGAATAGATTTCGTCAAAACAATTCCATGCCTGGTCACCGGATCACCTCCGACTACGGAAGGAACCGTCCTCAAATCAAGGGTATCCCCATGCTGAAGCCGGTGAACCGCCTCCCAGGAGAGATACGCGGAATTCACGTCTATATGAAATATTATTCGATGGCTCATTATCCTCACCCTTTTCGAAAGAATACCTGTTCTAATAATAACAAAACACAGGTTCGCAGGCAAGGAAAACTATTCGCCAAATAATAACAAATAGCTCCCCATCACGTCGATGAGGAGCCTAGAATGGAGCCCTTAAATTTAGGGGCTTACTTATTTCCCGTTAAATGCTTTACAAAATAATGCCGCTTACCAGTTAGCGGATAGTCTTCTAATGTGAAAACTTCCTTGTAGCCTAATTTTACATAAAAACCTTTGGCCTGGAAACTAAAAGTATCAAGAAATGAATATTTACAGCCTCTTTTCACGGCTTCTATTTCAACATCTTTTAACAACTTTGAACCAATTTTCTGCCCTCTTACTTTTTCATCGATACAAAATAATGATACTTCTAACCAATTACCATGAGTTTTTGCTGAGATGCCCCCCAGCTTATGACCACTGTCATCCTGCACAAAAATGGCCAGGGGTTTAACAACGTTTAACTCTATCCTAGCAAGATTGTATTTCCTCAAGTTGTCTATAATCGCAGCCATATCTTCGTCTTTAGGATCATCGGTCATAATATATTTCATAAAAATCCTCCATCTTTAAACTATGTTGCGTCGTTACGCAGTAGAGTCTCATCTATAGACTCCTCTTTATGTATTCAACCACGTAAAGACGAATCCCTTTCTGCGTTCTATCAGTGACTCAAAAAAAAGCCCCACCTTCCGGTGAGAGCTACGATTATAAGTGGTGACAACTGGCACCAACTCGAGCCTCCAGTCAACTAAGCCAAGGTCAAAACATTGCAAGCATACCCCATCGCTGTAATCTGCGCGAGTAACTCGTCCGACTTGGAGTGTAGAACGCGAACACTCAGATAGATATCACGATCAATGACCGGTACAACCGCTGGTATACAAACGCCCAAGGTCCGGTAGTCATAGCTGTAAAAATTACAGATTCCCTGATAAATAGCCTTTGCTATAGCCGCTGTACTCTCCATGATCCACGTCGCATCCAAGACATTGTCATGGAAACCTAGCTCGATCAATGCTGACGTGGCGGAGACACAGTCACCGACTTCAACCAGCGAGCGACGATACTTTACCCCTCGATCAGCACCGGGAGAAAGCGGGGCGACCTGCTTATAAAGGGCCTGAGCTAAACGTTCACTCCGAGTGTTGGGACCATAGGCGTAGACTTCTGTCCCCGCTCCGCCGCCTGCGTTACTGTGTATAGGAATATGGAGATCGGCTTTAAACTGATTAGAAGCCTGAGCCATTTGATCGACGTCCATATCGGGCGTATTTCTCTTAACTTCAAAACGGCCATCGTTCACCAGCAAGGGTATCAAGACATCGGCGATTTTATTCATTTCCCCTTCCTCTGTACCAAAGGACCCTATGCCTTTGTTATGCTCCTGAGAACTTGGGCTAATGTAGATTCTCGGCATTTAACACCTCCCATTCGCGCTGTATTATGCCTTTATGACGGCAACCGCCTTGGCCAGTTCCGTGATACTGAGCGTGAGTTCGCTTAATTTCCCTTCGACTCGTACTAACAAATAAGCACTCACTACGATGGGGAAACCAAAATTCCCAACCATTTTTAACATCTCATCCATTTCATCTCTCTCCTTTCTCATGTTCCCCATGACTTGCATAAGAGGCGGAGAGACGATATTGCCTCTCCACCTCCCTCCTGCACTCCTCTCCCATTCATGACCCAAGTTTCATATCCTGCCTATCGAATGTCATCCTACTTTTAGACGACAGGTGCATCGTACAAGTCTTGCGTGGTGGTATCGACGATTGAGATGTCTTTAATCGCGACCAGATCGCCGCCGGTGGATGTGAAAAGATTCTTAGAAATTACCAGGTGCATGTAGCCTTGGACGGTTGCTGCCGTCAACGTTGGCAATGGATTGTTTAAGTTGAAGCTAACTGATGCCCCTAAAACATTTGCAAAGGTCATCCGTAGAACTTTTCTAGATAGTGTCCCAACAGCCATAGTTATTCTCTCCTTTCCTTTCAACTTATTAGCCTTAATGCTGGGCTAGATACTTCCCTGCTTATTCCCCGTCGTCAATCAAGTCAATGCGATTGTCTCGGCGTACCGAGATTAATGGATCTTCGGTAAGGGTTTGCATCGCAGTGGCTACATCCAAAATATCTTGATCGAGGGTAGCAAATTTAACATTGGGATAGCTACGAGTGGAGGAGATAGGACCTCCTTCTGGAGTGAGGCCAGTTTGAACTTCTAAAACCATAATGGTCTCACTAGGTGTCGCAAGAACAGCCATTCATTTCACCTCCTGTCTGTTTAGATTAACTTGAAATAAAACATTTGTTCTTACTTAATTTCGTATACTAAGAACGTTTGTTCTACTTATGTTCTTAGTATACCTGTCCCCTCTGGAAATATCAACCTTTATTTTTTATAAATATTAGCGACTCCGTCAGGGGCTATTCATTCATCATTGGCATAAAAATAAATCTTAAAGATTTCTTTACAAAAATGGTTTTTAAAAGGAATAGACAAAGACGGTCCAGAACCTTATTATCCGTGTTTAAGGACATGAAAAAAGCCGCTATGCTAGCGGCTTAAAGAGTGTCAGTTCTGTGTTGAATTATTAGAGCAAGTTGGATTTTTGCAAGGAGCTGTAGACGCTCTTGGTGAGGGTGCCTGCAACAATAGTTCCGACTAAGGTGGTGATACTTGCAGATAAAAGTGCGACCTTCCAGTCAAGATGAATGGCGTAGATCAAGCCGAGCATAACGCAGAAATTTCCGGTAACCGTACAACCCAGCATCGCTAAGATATGATGGCTTAGTTTTTCCATGGAGAAATTAACGGCAATCAAAGAGTAGGCAATGGAGCCGATGACATTGGCAAATAAGAAGAAAAATGCTAACGCAGAATAGCCTGTTGCCATGGCTACAATGGCTTCCACTAAGCCAGCAATAATACCTGCCGGTTGTTTATACATTAAAATAATTAGGCCAGTAAAGAAGGCCCAACAGGTACCATTAAGCAGTAAGAGGGTAGGGTCTAAAATACCGTCGATTCGTCCTGTGACCTGCATCATAATCAGGAATACAATCCCGACTATGACGGAGCCAACTAATGCTTTAGTGTCTGTTCTAAATAACTTTTCGTTCATTTTCATGGTCTCCTCCTCTAATAATGATGATTATATGAATGGTAATATCTTGCTTGCAAGACTGATGATGATTACCAATAACATCGCTGCTATTAATGCAATATCGTAATACTTAAGGGTTAAATCCGAAGTGAAAGTTCGGGTTTTGTTGCGTCCATAGCCCCTTAACTCCATAGCTAATGCCGTTTCTGTTGAACGTTGTATAGCGCGATATAAAAAAGGCATAAACGTTGGTATAACCCCTTTGATATTGTCCCATACGCTGTCCATCTTCAGGCCCCGGGTTCGCTGGCTATCGACTATAGAGATATATTCAGCTTTCATGAGAGGCAGGAAGCGGACACCGAGTCCCACTAGCATGGCATAGCGGTAGGGAATTTTGAATTTTATGAGCATCAAGGTGAATTCTTGGGGTGAGGCCGAGGTTAAAAATTGCATACTTGTAAAGACAATGATCGTAGCCTTTAATATACCGGTCATCGCGAGCGGTACGGCTTCGCTGTAGATCTTCAGGATTCCCCATTGGTAGATTAGAACGCCTTCCCGACAGAAGATCAGCTGAATGATCAGTATCTGAAATCCCAAAAGTAATATGATCATAATCATGACCTTATACTGCTTCAAGGAGCCAGTTAAGATGAGAGACGCCATCATACCTACCCATAAAACAAGACACAACTGGATTGCTGTCCCAGTACTCAGTGCAAAATAGATCATCAGCGCAAACCAAGCAAACTTTGTCCGGGGATCAAGCTTAGAAAGGCCCATCTTGAACCTCCCTGAAGGACATGAGGTGTTGGAAATTCAGGCCAAGCGCTTGAAGCGTATCGAGATGTTGGTGGAGATCACTGGCTAAAATATCAAGTTGTAGGCGCTGGTTATGTAGTGCCACTAAGCGGTTTGAATAATCTTTTGCCAGGTTCAGATCGTGAGTGATGAGCAGGATTGTCTTACCGTTTTTCGATAATTCCAAGAGTTTATCCATGATCATAGACGCTTGGGTCTCGTCCAGTCCCGAGGTCGGTTCGTCGGCGATGATGAATAATGGATCGCTTACGAGGATGGACGCTAGTGCTAAAAGCTGGCGCTGGCCTCGGCTTAAGCGATGAGGGTGTATTTTCTTGTAGTCCAGTAGCCCGACAAATTTTAGGCATTCATCAATTGATTGTTCGATCACTTCATTTTGTTCACCCCTTAGCTTCAGTGAAAATCCAACTTCTTCTTCTACAGTGCTAGCAAAGATCTGATAGTCAGGATTTTGAAACAGAAAGCCCACCTGCGTACGGGTCTTTGACAAGTTTTTCTGATTCAAAGTCTGGTTAAACACCTTAATCTCACCCTTTGAAGGCTTTAAGAGACCAATCATTAGTTTTGCCAAGGTGGATTTTCCAGAGCCATTTAAACCAATGATGGATAGAAAGTCGCCCTTATATATTTCTAAGTTAATGTCCTCACAACCCGGTAAATCGTTCTTGTAGTGGTAGGAAACATGGGTCATTGCCGCAATGATATCCTTTGATGTAGCCTTGCAGTGATCGGGATTGCAGGAAATTTTGTTGCTTAGCCTTCCTAATCGATATCCCATTTGCTCCTTGTAATATTCCTCAGGCAAACACTGTTTGGCGATTTCACCGTCCTTAATATAGAGGACTCTGTTGGCATAGTTAAGGACTTCTTCAATTCGGTCCATGACCAAGACAATGGTTAGATCCTGAGTTTTATTTAACTCACCCAGCCGCTTATAAAGCTCATAGCGCCCCTGTGAATCGAGTTCAGCGGTGGGCTGATCAAGAATCAAGATAGGTGCTTTGAGGGCTAAAACGCCGGCCAATACAACACGTTGGGCCTCCCCGCCTGAAAGAGAAGCGGTCTGTCTGCTTTCATAGCCGGTGAGACCCACGAATTCCAAAGTCGTTTTAACGGTCTGATCAATTCGTTGCAAGGGAATTCCCAGATTGCCGAGGCCAAAGGCAACATCCTCGTAAACCTCCAAACTGATGATTTGATTATGGGGTTCCTGCATCATGTAGCCCACATAATCGGACATTCTATTGAGTTGCAGGTCCTTAATATCTTGACCCATGATGGTAATTTTTCCTGTTAATTCCGCCTTATGGTAGTGCGGAACAGCGCCTGTGATGCAGTGCAGTAACACCGATTTCCCAGAGGCTACTCCCCCAGTGATGACGATGAAATCACCTCGATGAATTTCAAAATCAATGTTTTTCAGCGCGGGTTTTTCTTCCCGCGGAAATAAGAGTTTTCCAATTTTTATGTTCGCAATTGTTTCCATAGTCACTCCTAAAGGATAACATTAAAAAAAGCCCCAGCTTTCCAATAAGCTAGAACTTTACCTTTGTCCTTTTCGCGATACTTCATAGGCAGGTTTCCTGACTTATAGACTAGAATGTACGCCTTCCCAGTTATCCCAGTGGCAAATGTACATTTTCAACATCTACTTACAGTGGTGGGTCCGTCCAGGATTAAAACCTGGTTCCCTATTATCCCTTGCGGGCACCTATTAATATGTATTCTATTGATTTTAATATTAGAATATTTCATATATATTGTCAATAGAAATTTTATGATAGATCACTATCAACGTTGTTCTTTCAAAGCCTCTAATCGCATTCGCAACGGGCTAAATCCTTCCCTGTTCACAATTGACGTTGCATAGAAGGGTTCTGTTATTCCGGCGTAGATCAAATAGGAAGACGCTTGTTCGATATCGGCTTTAGGCAAATCTGCTTTAGTTATTATTCCTATAATTGGTTTATTAAAAACCTTTGCAAACTTTGGCGGATAAAAAGTTCGTCGTTTTGTAGCGTCTTGAAGTGCCCAGATCTCTGAAACTTGGTGACTTGCATCAATCAACACATGATAAAATCGAGGTATTTCAAGATATTCGCCCGGACAATCAATAAAGAGCTGTGAAAAATTCAACATTTGTGTTTTTTGGTAGCTCACATCTTCATTCATTATCATTTGTTTCAAAGAGGTTTTGCCGGAGCCAATTCCCCCTATGAGCAATATTCTACCCATTAGCTTCTAGTCACCTCAGCAGCTGTGAAGCCTAATATGTTGACTAACGTATTAACAGCCGCATGTAAGCCCGCTTCAACACTAGAAACATCTCCGGTAATCACTAAAGAACCTGTAAAACGATCTACAAACCCCAGTTCAATATCCCCCGCTTTACTGGCAGCATCAGCCGCAATTATTGCTGCCTCGCTCGGGGTTATGGTCATGATTCCAATGGCTCCCTTGGTCATAATGCCCAATCGCTCATGAATATCACCTTGTGGATTTGGTATGATATGTGCCATGGTTACTTGTTTACCTGGAACATACTCCTGAATCACGCGCTCTTTTTCCACCTTTAAGGGCCGCCTCCATTTCTATGTTGCGATTCCATAATAAGATTAGTTTTATTTTTAATAAATTACAAAACAACCGATACTTCCAATTAACGATTAAATACCAACGTCTTCAACACCACCGGTACAACCCTACCACCCATGAGAGGTTTTCCAATGTCAATATAGTCACAATTCTCCACCTCTAATTGGTCAATGCAAATCAACTCCAGAGGCCGATTGGTATGAGCGTTAATACATTGTCCTAGAACTTTTCCGCAATCTGCTTCTATGACTAAAATCAGCGGTTTGTTTTGTGACAGGTATTTCTCCATTCCCAGTAGTACTCCTTCGGCTAATATATTAATGTTAGCAAAGGACATCGTTCGAGGCCCTTTCATGGCTAAAGCCACTGACCCTTCAGATTCAATGACTTGAAGCCGAAGCATTTCCTGCTGAATGGCCTCGCCGATTCCTTGCACCGTCTCGGGAATTGTGACCGGAAATGGAGAGATGACCATGACATTACGGAGAGGTAATGTCTTTTCTTGAAGATGGATGGTACTTCCGCTTAAATTCACTGACTGAGTCCCAGTACCGATGACAGTCGCGCGTACTGTTTCATTAGGTTTTTCCAAGACAAACCCGGCTGCCTCTAAACAATTTTTAAGTTCCCAACCGAGTAATGGTCCAAAATCCCCGAATACAGTCACTTCTGACATCGTGACGGGTCCCTGTGGTGCATAAACATAGTCTGCCACCCCGCCAGAAATCATTACTTTCCTGATTGTATGATTTATTTGTAGGGGGGGCGTCATGAGAAGTTCCATAGTTAGTTCTGATTGCTTTGTCGGTTTGAGAACCTCCACGATACAAGTAGCCATCGCCTTGACTAGTGGACGCAGTTGTGGAAGCGTCATCCTTTCCCCAACCTGAAGCCTCTGCCCAGTGGAATGAAGCACAATTTTAGCGGGTTCTGCGATATATGTAATCCTGTCGCCCTGCGGATCGAACTCTATTAGGTGTCCTCCGACATTCAGGCACGTCGTCCCAACTGCCTTTCCTTCATGAAACATGGCATAGTTAGACGTACCACCACCTACGTCTATATTCATGACCACTTGATGTCTCTGTGCAGAGAAAGCTGCCGCCCCTGATCCTTTGCCAGCGTAAATCCCCTCTAAATTGGCACCAGCTGTGGCAACCACAAAGTCTCCAGCGTATCCAGCCAAAGCATCAATAATAGCTTTGGCATTCTCTTTTTTAGAAGTTTCTCCAGTGATAATCACGGCTCCTGTGTCAATTTTATCAGGCGCTAATCCTGCCGCCAAATATTCTGTTTCTACGATCTTCGAGACCGCCACTGCATCAATCAGATTGCGATCCGAAAGCGGCGTGAAATATATCTGACTTCGATGAATGACCTCTTTATCTGTAATCTCCACTCGGGGAACAAACGTCCCTGAAGCTGTATTTTCGATCGTCAGTCGGCTGATCACCAGCTGGGTAGTTGTGGTTCCAATATCAATGCCCACACTCGTGATTGTTTGAATATTGCCTTCGGGCATGTTTTATCACCACTCCTATTTTTGCTGGTTAAACTTTACGCCACTGGCTTTCGCAGTCAAGATCTGTTGGACAACATCTGCGAGGTGAGCCCCTGCTTCTGCGGGTGGAATACCACCTTTGTGGATATTGGAAACCACTGTACGATCTGCTTCCACTGTTTTCTTATCCGGCCGATATATCATATATGCACTGAGGCTTTCTGCTGTCCCGAGTCCTGGTCGCTCTCCAATAAGCGAAACAATCACATCACAATTGATCAAAGCGGCGACGTGGTCCTGGGCCCATACCCGCCCGTACTTAACGAAAAATGGTGTACCCACTTTAATTCCTGCTGATTTCAGTCCTTGCATCAGTGAAGGCAATAAATCAGGGATATTGGCCTCAATGGCCGTTGAACTCAATCCATCCACAACGAGGATCTGTACTTGGACATTTTTCTCACACTTATCAGAGACGGTTTTTATCGCGTCTTCCGATAAACGTCGTCCTAAATCTGGTCTTGTAAGAAACTCTTCTTTACTCGTCACTGCACTTTGAACAGACATTAAATCATTTTGTTTCAAGAATTCGTCCGATACATCCAGAAAAACAGCATCTTGAGCCACTGCATGATCAGCCAAAAATCTTAACCACGACAACGTTTTGGGGCGGGTTCCTGCTCTTCCGATTCCTATTCTAGCAGGCGTTGACTTTTTCATAGCCTTGACTGCATCGGCGTTGAAAGGCTTAGAAATTTGCATTTCATCAAGAGAAGGAAATGTAACCATCTCCTCTGATGAATTATTTGAGAATTGAGGCGTATCCAGCATCGTTGTCGACATAATATGATCTTTGCTTTTATTTGAAAGCAACCCTTTCTTGGCCAGTTCTTCCAATACACTTTGAATGATCACTTTTTCTAATTCATTATTCGCGACTGCCACATCGGTTCGCCTCCTTATTTATCAAAAATGGATGGGTCTCCTGCTCTCTCAGTTAACAAACCATTTTCCAGGATACCCATTTTCTCCAACCACTTCTCAAACTCAGGAAGCGGACGAAGCCCTAATATTTCCCGCGTGCTTGCATCATCATGGAAGCTAGTATCTTGATAACTAAGCATAACATCGTCGCCTCCGGCAACGCCCATGAAGAAGTTTGATCCGGCCATAGCACAAAGAAGGGTTCCCATTTCTTGATCATTTTGATCTGCTTTCATATGGTTCGTATAACAAGGCGCAATTCCCATCGGCAGTCCATGTAACTTACCCATAAACAAATCCTCAAGGTCTGCTCTAAGTACTTCTCGCCCAGAATAAATAGTCTCCGGTCCGATAAATCCTGAAACGTTGTTGGTCATAAACGGACGGTAATTGCGCGCATACCCGTAAGTCCTCGCCTCTAAGGTCATCATATCTACCCCGAGGTGGGCGTCTAGCGAAACCTCAGATCCTTGACCGGTTTCAAAGTACATAAGATTTGGGCCTGTTGCAGTACCTTTTCGCTGTATTAATGCAAAGGCCTCATCCAGAATTGCAGCGTTAACACCAAATGCGTCGTTTGCTTTTTGTGTTCCAGCAATACTTTGGAAGATAAGGTCAACCGGAGCGCCTTTTTCTATCGCTTTCATTTGTGTGGTCACGTGGGCTAGTACACAGTTTTGGGTTGGAATTTCCCATTTCATCATGAAATTCTTGACCGTTTCCAGGAGGCGAGTGACTGTTTCAACATTGTCTTCCACGGGATTAATCCCGATCACTGCATCCCCAGAGCCATAAGATAACCCTTCTTTAAGTGCCGCCATAATCCCCTCTACATTGTCTGTAGGGTGATTAGGTTGGCAACGAAAAGCCAAGGTTCCGGGCACTCCCAGTGTGGTATTGCAGTGGGATTGTATGCGCATTTTCTTCGACGCGCAGACAAGGTCCATGGTTGACATCAACTTAGCGACCGCTGCAATCATTTCGCTGGTCAGTCCTCTACTGATATGTGCCAAAGCCTCCGCTGACGTCTTGTGCTCTAGAATATACTCACGCAGATAGCCGACCGTCCAGCTCTTGATCGTTTCGTAGATTCTTAAATTAAGACCGTCATAGATGGCCCTTGTGACTTCGTCCTCTTCATAAGGAATTACTGGATTATCATAGATATCCTGAAGGGTTAGATTACATAAGACCAGCTTTGCTGCAACTCGCTCAGAGGCAGATGCCGCCGCTATTCCAACCAGCTCATCACCAGATTTTTCTTCATTGGCCTTGGACATTACTTCCTTGAGGCTTCTGAAAGTGAAAACCTTGTTATAAACTTTTGCTTTTAAAATCATGACTCATTCTCCTAATCTGACTTAAAGTCCTTATTCGCAATAATCCGCCCAGTTGGCAGGATAGGCAGCATAGAACACCTTGCAAAAGGTTGGAGAAGAAAAGATGACCTGACTGCCTTTCGGGATATAAACCACATCTCCCGCAACAGCCCGGAACACTTTGCCTTCAACCTCTAGAACGAACTCTCCTTCTATGATGTAATCCACTTCATCGTAGTTGAGAAACCAAGGTAAGCTGGAGTGGTCAAACGTCATAAAGCCGGATGCTAGGTTCGCAACCCGAGCATCAATTACATCAACAAGTCCCACTTTTTGCCCTGCAGGAGCTTCTGGAAAGGGCTGAATCACGACATTCTTACCCACAACATGCGTAGCCTTGGGGTTCTCGCAGGCTGGTTTCAAGACCTCGCTCATAATTTTCTGCACGTTTGTTTTAAGTTCATCGTATTGAATGTCTGTTTCTTTAATCCCAGATTTTTCGTGTCGTTCATTTACATGTCTTGATGGCTGCCCGGCCGATTGACCCCTCACACCCTGACTGACGATTTCTTGTCCTTTGGTAATAGTAATTCCTAGTTCTTTGGCTAAATCTTTGGCTGAAGGTGTTAGTATGCTATTTTGTTCTAAAAAAATAGACTTATCCTTTTTTGCCATTTCACGCAAGACGGCCACTGAAATAAAGCGTCCCATAGATACACCTCCCTTATGTAGTCGCTATAGTAAGCTATCAATAAGTTGTTTCGCGGGTCTCGGTATGACTACTTGTCGTAGCAGTAGACCCTTCTCGCTCGCCAGTGCACTTCCGGCTTCTACCGCTGCTTTCACGGAGGCGACTTCCCCTGTAAGAATCGTGTAACTCTTTCCGCCAATCCCAAACGCCAAATGAAGGAGCACGGGTTCCACATCGCCCGCTTTTACCGCTGCATCTGCTGCCTGTATTAGCGAGGCGACACTGTAAGTTTCTATAACTCCTAAGGCTTTAATACCCTTGAGTGTACTCACGCCACTGATAGCAGGCAATATCGAAGGGTGGACATTCGGGATGACGAACGAATCCACCACAGTCTCAGCGCCTAATTCTACTCCGGCGTTCACCGATTGCTCAATCGACGACACATTTCCGTTCACTATGACGATGTATTTTCCTGGGCATATGGTTTTCGATGCTAAGATGTTAACGTCCGCTGTTTTAGCCATGATATCGGCG
>DASRMG010000129.1:0-3223 GCA_035648035.1 Desulfosporosinus sp.
TCTAAAAATACCATTAAGTGTGCTTTTCGAAGATATGGATGACTTTACTCCCGCACCGACAGTTCCATTGGCAAATCAAATGAGTGGCACGGAGTTATTTTTAAACCAACTTCCGCCACTCAATCTGAACGGTAGTTCGCCAATCGTACATGAAGGTCAAAGAAAGGTGCTTTCACCTGGCAAGGGGATACGTTTCTACTTGCTTAATCCAAACTTGACCGGCCCTATTGAATTTATTTATAATGAATATGATCCCGGTAGCACGACCGGTACTGATCTTTATACACACCCTGGCTGTGAATGTGGGCTTATTATTTCTGGCGAATTGGAAGTTCAAATAAAACAAGATATATATCAAATGAAAGCCGGTGACAGTATAACCTTTAATTCTACCGATCCTCATTCTAAAAGAAATATTGGAGATATGATGTGTACTTGCGTATGGGCAAATGTCCCTCCTTGGTTTTAGTCCATGCTACTTCAGTATCCATCTCTATTTATGCATTTGTATATTGTAAACAAAAGGCTGTCTAGCAATTTAGTATAAGGCGGTCTAGGATTTGTGTCAATTTATTAGACTGCATCATAACAGATAATCCTATCGAAGATGATGCTTTGCGCTAAGAATTGAATCCGTTCGGTGTCGAGATAATTATCGCGGCGATGCAGAATATCCATTAATTTCATTACGAAGTCTATAACATCAACCGATAAATGTTTATTACATCGTTTTTTTTCAACGGTACAAAAGCACCAATTGTACCATCTCGCCCATCGCCATAACAGGCAATTTCAGCCATTTTTTCTATATCTTCTTCTTTTACTCCAATATCCTTGAGTTTGCCTGGCATACCGATGCCTGAAAGGAACTCCTTATAACAAGTAATACCCTCCTTCGCTGTGTTCTCAGGAATGGCGAAATCCATTTGGCATCCCCACAAACGAACCGCAATCTGTGCAAAGCGTGACACATTATGTTCCATTACATAAGTCATCCATGCGGGGAAAACCACAGCAAGCCCGGCTCCGTGCGCACAGTCATAAATTGCCGATAACTCATGTTCAATACAATGACTTGCCCAATCCTGCTCCCTGCCAACTCCGCAAATGTTATTGTGAGCAACCATGCCCGCCCACATAATATTTGCTCTTGCATCATAATTGGCCGGGTCTTTCATAACCAACGGGGCTTCCTTTACGATAGTTAAAAGTATCGCTTCACATATACGGTCTGTTACTTCTACTTCTTCTGTATTGGTGAAATAACGTTCAAATACATGCGCCATGATATCGGTTATTCCACAAGCAGTCTGATATGCCGGCAACGTCTCAGTTAACTGCGGATTCAAAATAGAAAATGTGGGTCTGATTGCTTCTCCCGTTGCACCTCGTTTGAACATTCCTTCTTCTTTTGTGATAACCGAATCAGGAGAACCTTCCGACCCAGTTGCTGCAATCGTGAGAATCGTTCCGACAGGAAGTGCTTCCGTGATAAGCTTACCTTGATAGAAGTCCCAGAAATCTCCATTATACACGACGCCTGCAGCAATCGCTTTTGCAGAATCGATGGTACTTCCACCACCCACCGCCAAGATAAAATCCACTTGGGTTTTTCTGCATAATTCTATACCTTCATATACCAAACCACTTCTAGGATTTGGCCTTACGCCGCCAAGTTCAATATATTCCAAGCCTTCAAGCTTCAAAGAATCCTTAACTCTGTCAATCAATCCCGATTTTACAACCTATCCACCACCATAAAGAATCAAAACCTTACTGCCACCAAAGCGTCTGACATATTGTCCTGCATGATTTTCCTGTTCCTTGCCGAACACAAAATAGGTCGGACTATAAAAAGTAAAATTGTTCATAAAAATATCCTCTCTTAGCAATTTTTACGTGCCAAAGTACCGTTGATAAGTCAAAATCGTTATTTATACTGTAATAACAATTATACTACTAATCGTAAAATCATCAAGTACGCACATTTTCTTCTTTTATAATGCAACGAATACTGGTCGCTCCTTCTCGCCGTTGAACGCTTCCACAATGATTTCCGCATCAACGTACCGCTCTTTTATCGGATTAGTCTGGTCCTCGATGATATTACCCTCTAACTGGCCTTTTGTTGACACACAACAATACCCTTATTTCATGTTTTCCCCCTCTCACTAATGACCTTAAGTTATGACACCGCCTAATACGTTGACATTGCTATGCTATATAATTGGTTTCATAATTTGTACGTTATGAAACTTTAAATTTTAAGCAAGTTGCTGAAATAACACATATAACAGATCTTAACTACACTCTATTTTTCATTTTTTCGTCAGTAACAGGTAGTAAGTAAAAGAATACTTCAGAATCTAACAGGTTATAACCGTTAAAATTAAATGATTAAATAGTATGGTTAAGGAACAGTCAGTACGCATGCCCCCGAATTCTTAATCAGGGTGTCCACATTCAGTAACGTGTAGTGCTGTAGAATCAATGTTTTTTTTAAATAATTAATAAGAATGAAATTAAAAAATGGTATAATTAACTTATATAAACGTTGATGTTCTAAGGTATGTAGAGTAATTAAATGGAAAAAAGCAAGCATTTATTCCATACAATCAGCATCAATTAAATATGCTTCCTTTCAATCTGGACGATTTAATACCCAAAAATCATATGGTCAAGGTGGAAGATGCCGCAATTGACAAAATAAATCCAAATACTATATAAAAAATATCCATTTTTACTTTTTCCTTTCTACCTGTGCAATAATGACCGCTGCAAATATGGATATGCACCCTGCAATCTGCATTACACTCATTGTTTCTTTTAGAAGAACAGCCGCAAATAATACGGCAAAAACAGACTCCAGACTCATAATGATTGCTGCAATCGAAGGCGTAGTTCTTTTTTGCGCAAATATTTGCAGGGTAAATGCAAGCCCGATAGAAAAAACACCTGTATAGATAATCGGGAAAGCACCAAGCATGACTCCAGCCATTGTATTCCCGCTTTCCATTGTTATCGTAAAAAACAGATTCCAGAGACACCCAAAAAACATCTGAATGGTACTTAAAACAATACCATCCGTTTTTGGTGTGAAATGTCCTACTATAATGATGTGAAATCCAAAGGCTATCGCGCTTATAAAAGCCGCCAGATCTCCAGGTATTATGGAAAAATCTTTGTTTGCACTTATTAAAAAAAGCCCGATGAAAGCTGCTCC
>DASRMG010000130.1:0-8064 GCA_035648035.1 Desulfosporosinus sp.
GCTTTCATAGTTCTGATCTGAATTTCCGGTTTATTAAGGCCATATTTTTCAACGATGGTATAAACCCGTTCAAGACTTTGTATAAAATTAAGCTTTGCTTTTTCCCTGAACCAATTATTGATCAGCTTTTCTTTTCCAGAGTAGTTCTTTTTATCTTTGACCTGCATGCAAATATACCCTCGATAATATTTTACACTTTCATGCTCTTTTGTTTCTTCAACTTTGAGTCGATACTGCTTGCCCAGATATTTAAATGATTCCCCGCTAACATAATCTTTCTTGGTGGTGTGTTCCGGCTGAACATCCTTGAAATACTTCACATTTTTAAGTATCCACGGTGCCTTCTTTTTGACGAAGTTCAAAATATAATCCAAAGGCACCTTTTGACTTGCCGACACTACGATCGTCATATCCGGTTTAATATTGAGGTTGATGTTTCTTACCTTTTTTCGATGAAGCTCAAATTTAATTATTTTATCACTATAAGTGATTTCATGCTTTTCCATGCTGTCTCCTAATACCTTCTGAGTGCGACTGTTATGATGTTCTCAATAATTCTGTCAATCTGACTGTAACCAAGCTCTGAGAAATGTTTCTTCTTAATAAGGTAGAAAAGGCCGTCAATTTCCTGAGATATCCTTTTGTGAACATCTGGGTTGTCATGCCAGTCAACCTTCCAATGTTTTTCGATAATCAGCGTGATATCGATGGCTACCTCCGCCAAGATGTCGCTTTTGTTGGCCACGTCTATGTATTCTTGGATGATTTCTTTGGTAACACCGTAAAAAGCTTGGGCGTGTGTGTTATGTCTAATTTTTTCCGGATACACTATTCCCGAATAGCCTTCTCTGAAATCTTTCTTTGCAGCATTCATTCTTTCTAAATATTGGGCATCTGAAATACGTTTTTCTTTATAGGCATTGATTATCTCTTCAATTCTCTCGGAGAACTTTTTATAGTATATCGGATTCTCGTCCCATTTTTCAGTAATGCGCTTTGCCATTCTGGTTCGGATTGCATCCGCCTTGGCTCTTGGAGAACCTAATCTCGCTAGTTCATCCTCGAATTGTTCTTCATTTAATATATCAACGGGGGCTGTAATCTGGATCACTTCTTCAGCCGCAATGTAGGTATCCATGAGATTGCGCATTTTTGCTTCATACTCTTTATGATCGATGCTGTCGGAATATCTTAGCTTTACTGACGCTCGAAGTTCTTGATAGAATTTAAATTCTTTTTTGTATAGAGCAAGATCTTTTTCACCAAGAGCATTATAAACATGCTCGGATTCCAAGGCGACGCCTAGATATTTGCCAAACTGACTCAGTTCGTTATAGAAGTCATTACGAATACTCTCATCGGCAAGGATTCTTGAAGTTAGCTTGCCACTTTGAAACACTCGAACAACACCTTTTCCTTTAAGGACGCTCTACATAAGGCCTTAGTCTAGGCTAAAATCAAAAGAAATGAATAATCTGAGTAATCACTTCAAACGGATTGTTTTAACCTCTATCGCAGGCTCAGTGATCGCATGTTATCACCCCCCTGTATGTTGCCCTCCCTTTGCTGCACCAGTAGCGCCTATTGGCGTTGGCGCGGGTGTCGGTGTTGGTATCATCGCAATTGCAATTCTGATTCTTATCGCTTTAGGCGTGATCTTCTAAAGGTTCTTATGAACTAATAGCTTAGCCAAGCAAATGAGAAATAGAATATGGAATTACTGAAAATATAATAAACTAATAAAGGAGGCGCTCACAATGCCATTTGGATTTCGCCCAGGTTTCGGCGGATTCGGTCGCCCAGGTTTTGGTGGTTTTAGACCCGGATTCAGCGCTCGAGGATTCTTTCCTGGTTTTCTGTTTGGATCGTTGCTTGGTAGTGCTGTAGCTCCTCAGTATTATTATCCACCATATCCTTACGGGTACCCTTATTATTAATAATAAGGGTGAATTACAGCAAAGGGATCGTCCTTGAAAATAAGGCGATCCCTTTGTTGTGTGGCACTTTGGGTAGTGACACTGCACTTTCTAATATTTTTCGTCATAGTTTCTTTTTCAACATAGTCGCTGCTATGACGAATTCAGCATAGTTCTGATCAAGGATGGCAATACCGCATGGCAGCCCATCAAGAGGCTTTGGTGGGGAATGGAATCCACCAAAGTATGTCGCGAAAGGCTACATGTTTAGATAATGCTGTAGTGGAAAACTTCTTTGGCCACCTAAAATCCGAGTTACTATACAATCAGGAATTTGAGTCCGTGGAACTAATACCAACCTTCTATGGTAAGAGTTAAGGTTGCTTGGCTTTGGCGGGATCAAAAATCCGATACGCAAGCAGTTTCACACGATCATTTACAAGGAACCACACTAGCGCATAGCCCCATACGAACAGGGCCCAACCCCAGCCAATGGGGGTCATAAACACTCCATAAACCGCAATCAACGTTGCCACGATTTGTGTGCCAAACACGGCCATCCAGAGAGCCCGCGCGGGGCGTATTGACCAGAATGGCCCTCGCGTGCGTGACAGGAAGATCGTCAGGTGTCCGGCTACGGACAGCATTAAGTACATCAGAGTTTGAATGTGTGCTCGGTCGATGTGATAGACACTCTCGCCAAGGTAAAACAGGCCAAACGCAGCCACGGGTCCGATCACACCCAGCACCGTGGCGATCCCCAACACCATCTTCATGTTCCAGGCCTCAGGTTGATCCTTGTAATGAACGTTGTCATAAGCAATGGACAGGATAGCCCCATCGTTGAGCAACGCCAACATTACGATCATCACCGCTGTCAATGGGTAAAAGTTAAAAATCAGGATTGCCAGTGTCATAAACAACAGTACGCGCAGCGTTTCGGCGATGCGGTAGATCGCGTAGCTGTTCATACGTTGGAAAATTTTGCGGCTCTCCTTGATTGCATCAATAATCACCGACAGGCCGGACGTCATCAACACGATATCCGCTGCCGCGCGCGCTGCGTCCGTTGCACCCGAAACAGCGATGCCGCAGTCGGCCTTCTTGAGAGCGGGGGCGTCATTCACTCCGTCGCCCGTCATACCGACAATGTGGTCGTGTTTTTGCAAAACATCCACAATGTGAAACTTATGTTCGGGGAATACCTGGGCGAAGCCGTCGGCCTTCTCAATAGACTCGGCCATCTCTGTCGTCTCCTGATGCTTTACATCACCTAGACTACTGGCGTCAAGAATATCCATGCCCATCCCTAATGTTTTAGCAGTTTCCTGGGCGATGGCCAGTTGATCCCCCGTAACCATCTTGAACTTGACGCCCATCTGGCGCGCGATCGCGATGGTTGTCTTGGCATCTTCCCGGGGCGGATCAAACAGGGGCAACACGCCTAGGAATTGCCATTGGTCTTCCTCTGCTCGCGCCACACCCAACGAACGAAAGCCGCGCGCTGCAAATTCATTGACTGCCTTCTCTACAGCGGGCTTCACTTGCTCGGCATTGGCAGACAACTCCAAGATCACTTGCGGCGCACCTTTAGTTACCTTGAACTCTTTTCCATCCGTACCCTTGACTGTTGCTTCGGTGCGTTTATGCACCGGATCGAACGGCTGGAAATGAACTACTTGGTAACCGTTCAAGGCCAAATCATTTTTCAGACCACCCAGCACTGCCAGATCAATGGTGTCGTTATTCTCCGCACGCGACGCTAGTGCACCATTGAAAATAACTTGGTCGGCAGGGACATTGTCCACGCAGAATGGATCGCCCAGTGTCAACTTGTTCTGGGTCAGAGTACCGGTCTTATCTGTGCACAGCATGTCCATGCCTGCTAATTCCTCGATGGCTACTAACCTACTCACAATCGCCTGTTTCTTGGCGAGCAGGCGAGCGCCTACCGCCATCGTCACCGACAGTACCGTCGGCATCGCCACCGGAATCGCTGCCACAGTTAGCACTAAGGCAAAATGCAGCGTGGTGAGGAGCGGGTCGCCACGCAATATCGCGACGACAAGTATCAGGGCCACTAAAGCCACAGCAAGAATGATCAGGTAATTGCCGATCTTCAGCACCGCTCGTTGAAAGTGGCTGACGGTGTGGGCCTCTTGCACCAGTAGCGCCGTCTTGCCGAAATAAGTATTCGCCCCAGTTCCATAGACCAGGGCACCGATTTCACCTTGACGAATGATCGAACCAGAAAATACTGCCTCGCCGGGTTTGCGCGTGGCGGGCAACGATTCTCCCGTGAGTGAGGACTGATCCACCTCCACCTGGTCACCCGCCAGCAAACGCGCATCCGCTGGCACAATGTCGCCTAGGCGCAGACGAATGACGTCGCCGGGCACCAACTCACGCGCTGCCGGAGTGGTCCACTTACCATCGCGTATTACCCTGGCCTTTGTTGCCAGTTTTGATTTCAGGGCAGCTATGGCACTACCCGCTTGGCGTTCTTCCCAAAATCCAACCACCGCGTTAACAACAAGTAATAGCAAGATGACGAAAAAATCCGGCCAGTGTCGGACCACGCCCGATAGAATTACTGCCACTTCGATCATCCACGGGATAGGACCCCAAAAATAAGCGAGGAATTTCAGTAACGGATTGATTTTCTTTTCTTCAATCTCGTTAGGACCATATTGTGTCAGCCGTTTCTGTGCCTCAGCTTGACTGAGACCCTCTGGGGATGAGCCCAATTTAGCCTGCAGTTCCGCCATAGGCAAGGATTTCAGATCGTCATTCGGATTAGATTTCAATTCCGGCTTTGATTCTGGAGCCTCAGGCTGGTCTGTATTGAGCTTCATCTTGAGCCTCCATTCTGTTTGTCAGATAGACAGTCGGTCTTGAGATTTATTGTTTAGTCAACCGGAGTGTTCTTGGGAGCTGGTTCATCGGCCCAGTATCCTTGGCGATCGTAATATTGATGCAGTTCGATCTCATATTCCCGAGTTAACAGAGTGTCGTCGGTGTATTCTGGTGACAGCTTAATGGTCTCACGAAGAAGATTGATGAATACTTTCGACTCGTTCCAGCCAATGCGCTCAATCCATTGTGGTGAAACGAGAACCTTCTTCCCCGGCCACCAGTTCTTCGTATCGATGATTAGATAACGAATCGCCCACGTCTCGTCATCAATGATAAAATCTTCTACGTGTCCAATCTCGCCGTCCACGGCTTGGAGGTTATAGCCACTCACATTATGAGTGCTACGCAAATGGGGATCCCACGCTTTTTCATCTGGGGTAGATTCTCTAAAATTGGGGGATTCACGAACAATGTAGGGATAAGATCCCCACATGTACGGACCCACCCAATAGATCGGAAATTCATAATACTTATGGTAGTCTTCCTCAAATTGTTTTGAGACAGGCTCATCACTGTGTAAGGATGGACTATTCTCAATCTGCTTTCTGGTTAAATTAATGGCGATAAATTGCTCTTCGTTATTTACGGCAACCATCGCATATGGCGAGATCAACACCTGTTTACCTGTAAGCCAGTTTCCTGTGTCAGCGACCAGATAACGAATCGTCCAATAGTAATCATCAAAATAGAATTCTTTAACCTTCCCTATTTCCGGCTTAAGCAAATAGGGTGAGGTGAACCGATTAAGTTCATCAAAGTAGTATTCTTTGGCCTTCCCTATTGCATCCTCGAAGCTATGCAATTTGTAACCCTTTAGTGTCTTAGCTCTGTTTAACAAACTAGTCATCCTTTCGTTCTTAGAATTGTTTTAAAAAGTCTCTTACTTCTACAAGTGCAACAATCCATGTCGCAGGAATTGAGGCAGACCCATAATACTTTTCAATCCGCTTAGAGTTCCCTTGCCAATTGATAGGCGTCCCAGATAGCATACATAATATTGTGCACATTACGGGAATCGCCCACATTGTAGACTACCTTGTTGGATGAAGTCATGGAGTCGTACAATTCACTATTAGAGCGATAGCCGATCGCTACCATTATAGTATCTGCTTTGATCTCTTTCTCTCCCTCCGGAGTCTTCACTGTAACTGAAGTATCACCGACTGCTGTTACGCTGGAATTACAGAACACATCGATCTTGTTGAAAGCCAGAAGATCCTTGAGCATATCGTAGTTTGCAAAGCACATGTCTGCGCCACCACCGATAATCTTCGGCAAGGCTTCCACAATGGTTACGTTTTTACCTTGCTGGCGAAGCCATAAACCATTTTCACAACCGACCAGACCGCCACCGATGACAATAATATTTGTCCCCGCCTTTTCTTTACCGATGAGGATTTCATCAGCTGTACAAACGTGATTCTTACCGCTAAATTCCAGCTTCACCGGAGAGGAGCCTGTCGCAAAAATAACGACATCTGCCTTGGATTTCTCAATCATTTCCGGATCTGCTTCACAGTCGAATCTGATTTCAACCGGAAGTCTGGCAAGCTGCACTTCGTACCATTTCAGCAAAGCGCGGTCGTCTTCTTTAAAATCTGGTACACTACCTAGAATAATGTTGCCACCCAGCTGGGTGCCCTTTTCGAGAAGTGTCACTTTATGCCCGCGGATCGCACAGACTCTTGCCGCTTCCATACCTGCCAGACCACCGCCGACAATTAGGACGTTTTTTATGACGATAGCCGGAGTGATCGCCATTGATCGCTCTCTACCACAGGCTGGATTAACAGCGCAGGAAATCGGCAAACCATGTGCAAGCCTGTCCAAACAACCCTGATGACAAGAAAGACAAGGGCGGATATCCTCCAGCTTTTCAGTCTTGATTTTTTCGGGAAGGTAAGGATCGGCAAGCAAGGGCCTACCGTAACCGACGATATCGCAACACGTACCCAAGGCTTCACAGGCCATTTGAGGGTCGTCCATTCTGCCAGCAAGTATGATCGGTACCTGAACATTTTCCTTCAATAGCTTTCCGAAGTCACGATACATTCCTTTTTGGAAATACATAGGCGGATGATTCCAATACCAGGAATCATAAGTTCCGGCATCGACGTTTAACAGATCGTAACCTGCCTCCACCAGAATTTTTGCCGCTTCAATTCCCTCCGCAATATCCTTGCCCTGTTCAACAAATTCTTCACCCGGCAGAGCGCCTTGGCGAATTCCCTTAACAAAGCTCTTTAAACTGTAGCGTAAAGAGACTGGAAAAGTCTCACCACAGGCGGCCTTGATACCTTTAACGATATCTATAGCAATCTTCAAGCGGCCCCTTAAATCTCCACCATATTCGTCGGACCGCTTGTTATACAATGCGATTGCAAACTGATCCAGTAGGTAACCTTCATGAACAGCATGAATTTCCACACCGTCGAATTTCGATTTTTTGGCAATTTTAGCACAAGCCACAAAAGAGGCAACCAACTGTTTGATTTCCTCAATCGTCATCGCTTTGTGTTGAATCGAGGAATCCCATATGTTCTCCTGAGGAGATGGGGCAATAGCGTTCTTCATAAGCTGTGGAATAGCGACCCTGCCAAATCCGCCTGTCAATTGAAGGAAAATTTTCGTGTCATAAGCATGTATTCTTTCATTCATCGGGGCACACGATTTCATAAACATCAGCGGATTGTAGGTGGCGCAGGGCATAGTCAGAAGTGCCATTTCGTTGTAATTAACATTGGTTATACCCGTGATAATCAGCCCGGTGCCACCTTTTGCACGCTCAATATAATAATCCTGAGCGTCTTCAGAGAAACCACCACAGGGATCAGCCATCGCCACCATGCCCAACGGTGCCATGGAGATCCGGTTTTTAAGTGTCAGTTTGCCCACGGTTAGGGGCTCAAAAAGTTTTTGAAACTTAATCGACATTTCAGTCACTCCTTTAAAATCAAAATACATAATCCAATGCGCTTCATCTTTAAATGAAGGGAGTTAACAATTAATTAACTTACTTAACTCCACAGCGCCTCCAAATTTATGGACAAACTAAATGGGATTGATTCAGCAACTTGATAACGCTTCGCGTAGTGACCCTTTCCCGATAAACCAGACACCAAAGAGTTAGTGTTTTCGCCCGAAATCTTAACTATCCTTAAAATTTCATTTCTTGTGATATCTTCAGGCTACTAGCTCCTTAGTTTGTGAAGCCAAGCTCTTGTAATAAAGC
>DASRMG010000131.1:0-6122 GCA_035648035.1 Desulfosporosinus sp.
TGTGTGGCTTCCTTTTTTGTAATCTACCATAGCAGCTGTCACCCCTTTAATATAGTTTAACAGACTGCTACTACTTCCTCCACGCTAGAAGCTGTCCCGACTGGAAGTCGGGGGTATTACACCAGGCGCATTGAAAATAAACTTGTGTCCTCTGCACTTCCATCAACCGCCACAAAGTTTTCAAATTCATCACAATATCCTTCACAAGCTAAACGCATATTTAAATTTGGTTCTACTGCATAAATTTTCTTTACTTTAGGGGCAAGTAATTTTGTTAGTATCCCTGTCCCTGCTCCAATATCTGCAATAACACTTCTTGATACTCCTACTTCTTTAACAAGGTAATTGATAAACTCTGATGGATATTTGGGACGATACTTTACATAGTCAGATACCTTATTTGTAAATTTTTCTTTACTGTCCATTGTCACACCCCTATCTATGAAATAATATTACAAAGACATTCCCCATCAACCCTCACATGCTGACGGTTAATGGGTTTGCGATACTGAAAATTACGCGCGGCGTCTTGTACGGGTTGTGATTCACGTCAAGACAGCTTGCCCACTGACCAAGTAATTCACTTCTAGATACTTCCACCTTTTTCTTTCATTCCCTTCCAAGATATCAAAAACTAATCCAATAATACGACACCTGTGATAAAGGATATACAAAAGGGTACCACTGAACTGCCTGCAGGCTGGAGAACCCACTGGCAGACCGCACATTCCCGTCCGTGCGGTCTGGTCCGTCCAGTGACCCAAAGAAGTGCCAACATACAGTATAAGAATACAACGACCTTCACCATACTAATATTTCAAGCAGGATGATTAGCAGCGCTGTCCTTTTAATTGCTGCTTTTTGCTGCAGAATTATGCGGCCATAGATTGAGCAAAGAAATACCTTAGCCTGGCCCGTACAGTAGCAGAAAAAAGTGCAAACAAAATTACAAAAAACGAGCGTGGCAACTGTGTTACCCTACTCGTCCAATAGACTCACGATACAATTCTATACAAATTAAGCTAATGGCAACACTTTGCAGGCATAACCCATAGTCTGTATCTGCTTGACTAATCCTTCCGACTTTGACAGTAGAACTCGAACGCTCAGGTATATATCGTGATCATCTATCGGGACAACTGGAGGTGCAGCAATAGGTACCCCGCCGGCCAAAGCACGGTAATCATACCCATAATAATCACAAATCCCACGATAAAGTGCCTTAGCTATAGCCGCTGTGCTCAGCATGATCCACTCTGCATCCAAAGCATTGTCATGGAAGCCTAGCTCGATCAGTGCCGACGTGGCGGAGACACTGTCGCCTACTTCAACCAGCGAACGATTATACTTTACGCCCCGGTCTTCACCCGGAGAAAGCGGCGCCACCTGCTTATAGAGTGCCTGCGCCAAACGTTCGCTGTTCGTTTTAGGACCATAGGTGTAGATTTCTGTTCCTACTCCGCCGCCTGCGTTACTGTCAATAGGAATATGAATATCCGCTTTAAAGTTATTAGAATCCTTCGCCATTTGATAAACGTCCATATCAGGCGTATTTCTCTTTGCTTCAAAGCGGCCATCTGTCGCCAGCAAGGGCATAAGTGCATCGGCGACCTTGTTCATTGCCCCTTCTTCTGTCCCGTAGCTCCCTATGCCTAGGTTATGCTCCTGAGCACTTGGGCTGATGTAAATCCTCTTCAAATAGCTCCCCCTCTGTTCTGTGGATTTTGCATTAAACAAAAGAGCCCTTCATTCGGTAGTGACCGACAGGGCTCGCTGAGGTAAACAGTTTGACGTTGATCACCACAACCTTAGGCCTTTATGACGGCGATGGCCTTGGCTAGTTCGGTAATACTGATTGTAAGTTCTCCTAGCTTCCCTTCAATTCGCACCAGCAAATAAGCACTTACGACGATCGGGAATCCAAAGTTAGCAACAAGTTTTAACATCTCCTCCATCTTTCTATCTCTCCTTTCGTGACACTTTTATTCTGAGTATGGCGCTGAATTCCGACAAGTAATTAGAACAAGAAGTGGAGAGGCGATTTCGCCTCTCCACTTCTTGTGCACTCTTCTCTATAGAAGAATTCAAGCGAACGGTACCCCTGCCCAGGTTATCGAACAGCTTCTAGGCAATCGCCACATCAAACAGATCCTGGGTAGTCGTATCGACGATGGCTATATCCTTAATAGCCACTAGATCACCACCGGTGGAAGTGAAAAGATTCTTCGCAATCGCCAGATCCATAAAGGTTTGAACGGCCGCTGCGGTCAAATCTGCCAAAGGATTGATGACTGAGTAACTTACCCCAGCCCCTAAGGCATTTGTAAAGGTCATACGTAGAACTTTCTTAGATACAATACCAACTGCCATGGTTATTTTCTCCTTTCATTCAGCTTAATTGTCTTAATGTTGGGCCAATTACTCGGCCAGATCAAAATGATCTTCTCGCATCACATGGATCAAAGGGTATTCAGACAGTGCTTGCATAGCACTTCCCACATCAAAGATGTCTTGATCCGTTGCTGCAGCTTTAACATTAATACTGCGACTCGATAAGATGGGACCTCCCGCTGGGGTCAAGCCAGTTTGAACTTCTAGTACCATAACGGATTCTGTCTGTGAACTAATAACAGCCATTTATGTCACCTCCTCCGGTCTTAGACTCATTTAGAAAAGACAGCTATGAAACAAATACTCCGACCAAGAACACATGTTCCAACTTTGTTCTAATTATATATGATAAAAAGAGCAATTACAATATATATTTTTACAATATTGTATCTTCTTCGACAAACACTTAGAACATCTGTACGTAGTAGCTCGCAATTCAAATCCACCAGGGCTTTAACCAGCTGCGCACGACTAAGGTAAAAGGGAATTCGCGCCCTTAATACCTGTTTAACGTGCTTAGCGCGAGTAGTTATTTACGACTAGACAGCCCGCAGGTGAGCTCACGGGCAGGCCGGAATCCGTGCTGAAGGGTCCGTCAGGTGACCCAAAAAAGATCCAATCCACTGTGTGCTATGACCTCCTATGTGAACAGGAGTTCTAGTTGTCTATAGTAGCCCGCAATCTGAAAAATTTAAGCATGCAACAACAAACACCCGAAACACTTTGTCAAGCAACGAATGCCCTGATGGACTGTGCTACAGCCCACAATGCAACCAGGGAAACAGCAGCTCTGTCCTTTTCAATCGCTGTTTTGTTTGCTGCAGTATTCGGCTAGCCCGCTATTGAGCAAATATACCAGGGAAATATACCAGGGTTCCTTGCTAGCAAAATATACCCAAAGGAACAAAGGAACGAGCCATTGGTCTATAATTGATTCAGCATTATTATTCAGTTCTGTTATTTTAGATCGTCTTGTTTATTATGCAACAGTATTATTCGCCCCCAGCGCATTATCAACAGGACTCCTCCCATCCTGAATGCTTACCATGATGAGCGGTGTTGAAAGCATTAGTTCGTCTCTTTTTTGTAAATATTGCAGGTAAATTTAGAATGAAAAAACCACCCTAAGGTGGTTTTAGATAAATGCTTTGTTCGTATATAATGTTAAGCAAATCACACGCCCTGGACAACTAGCGGCCGCAAAGGACTGCCTCCGTTGCCTCTTTGTAAGAATATAAATAATGTGAAGCAATTCGTGAACATAAAAATTAATTATTAGATTATACCGATAGCTCCAGTAACTATAACTATGTAGAGCGCTTAATAATAACTTAGCTGGATTTATATTCTTTCGTTTTTTACCAAATTCCAATAGTGTATTCCTAAAGCTGTAAGCTTACAAGTCTTACTATTCATTGCAGCATAATACATATGTTCCTCTCCGATTGGTATAACTAAGTTTACTCTATTATATTTCTGTAATAGAGCAAACTTGTCCATGTTTTCTTCGTTAGGTTGCTCGATTCCGGAATGCTCTTTGCAGATAGGGCACATCCTGCCACTATCAGGCTCAAAAGAAGGATTTAATTCAAATTCATCACCAACGTTTTCAAACAACTCTATAATTCTTTTTAAATCAGAAAGTTGAATTGGTGGATTCACATTTCTTAAAGACACAAAATTTTTAACATTTGTTTTAAATATTGGTCTCTGTTCCCATGGACCTAGTGATTGATCTATATGCGCATATACACTACCAGGTGTTATTTCACCCACAAGATTTGAACCACCTCCACTTAAGGCATCTACGAGTAAAGTAGTAAATACACCACTTCCATTATTTTCACTAGCATATTGTTTTGCACTAGATGCTGTAAGAATAGTAACGCCTTCGCTTAAAACAGCATTATTATCTACCTCATTTGGTGTCCCTGCTATCCCTGAATGGCAGCTATCCAAGATAATTATCTTATTTTTTACTTTTGATGTATTAAGAATACTTAAAAGATCATTTAATGGGAATCCATCATCTCCATCCTCGCAATCTGAGGTTATTAAATATCCCCCGGTACTCTCAATATAACCGTGACCCGCAAAATAGAATAAAGCAATTTCACAATCATCACAAAATAGCTCTTGAACTTTTTCTTTTAATTGTTTTCTGTTAATAGCACTATCTGCTCCAGTAGACGTAATTAAGTTAACAGAAAAATTTATTGTGCCATTTCCATTTCTATCAAGTACGCTTTTTACAGAATACGCATCATTTACACATCCATACAAAGGTTTCATATTAGCGTAATAATCAATGCCAACTACCAATGCCTTTCTCGAAATCATCTACTTATTTCTCCCTTCACCCATCATCTAATCGATTCTGTCTGCTATCTTATCCCATTACCCCTTTATTACTCAAGGGCCCATCGCCGTCACCCTCTAATACACTTTTAATGGAGTAAGCGTCATTCACACACCCTTTAGGCAAGAAACATTCTCATAAAATTGATTTTTACAATTAAACCCTTGCTAAAGTACACTCCTATATCGAGTACTTTCGTATCGCTTCAACAATGGATGAACTCTGCCACTTGACAACTACATCAGCATTGGCCTTCACGATTCTGGATGTGTTTTCTGATGCCCAGGGTTCAACCGCAACAATAGACTTACTAAAAACATTCTTGGAAATCTCTATCTCCTTGTTAATCCATTTGGAATATGTGCTATATACGCCTGCAAGAATAATAACGCAATTGACAGGTGCAATTTGATTTTTAATAGCATTGTAAAGTGCAGTCTCATTTGGAGCATCATGAATCGGGTCGTTCTTGGGAACTGAATAATCAGTCCATTTAAAATTGGGGTGTTGGTTGAAAAACGCAACTAGCTTTTCGTAAGCATCTCCATAGATCCAAGAATGGCTGATAAAGAGACGATAGTTCGTAAGTGATGGCATTAAATTCTCCTCCTTGATTAATATTGCAGAATATTTCTAATGTTTGTATTATATTCCATTTTATACTTTTCATCAATTGATTTTAGACAATAAAGCCTAAATTTTTAACCAAAGTTACACCAATCTCCACTCGACAAGGTAATCAAGTTGATGTTGCTCACAGATAGAATTGATCGTACTTTCCCGGCTCCGTTTTGACTGACCGTGGTTTGTCCACCGGGTCCTTATTCCTCCTGCTTTTTCTTTGGCTTACATGTTCAGCCTCGCGTGCTTTGACTTGATCGACGGACAGTATCCCAGCTTCTCTCCAATCGGTTAGCACAGCACGGAGGTATTTCACATTGCGAACATCTGCATCCAGGCAGCATTTCAACGCTTCAATGACCACCGCTTCAGGGTCCTCACTTCCGCTGGTCGAGAATTCATCACACCAGGCAACAATGGAGTCAGCATCACCCTTAGGGATCATTCGTCCCCAGTTTCTTTCGGCCCACTCGACCGCTTGGGTACCAATTGATCTTGAATTACTGGGACGCCTCTTGACGACAAGCTTAAGATCCACCCATTCCAGTACCGGCTCCATGTCACTTGTCTCAGACTCAAGTTCACCCTCGCGCGGGATGACGTCGTCGACGATATTAAGGTTAGGTACTGTAATGTATGGTACGGTAGGGTTAGGTACGGTTGGGTACTGTAGCCCCTGCACATGCGTCGCACATAGTTCGTCTGTGCTTCGCACGTGTTTAGCACGTGCGTTTTGCATCCGTTTCGTATT
>DASRMG010000132.1:0-15837 GCA_035648035.1 Desulfosporosinus sp.
GCGGACGATATAATGGTTGATATTTTTAACGCTTTCTTTGAGGAAGTGAATAACAGGCCCAATACCAAGGGTGGGGTTTACCGAATCAACATGTTGCCGACGACTTGCCATGTTTATTTCGGTACTTTCATCAGCGCCACAGCTGAGGGACGCAGGGCGTGGGAACCGCTTTCAGAAGGTATTTCTCCAGTTCAAGGAAGCGATCGACTAGGACCGACGGCGGTCATTAAATCGGCCTCCAAACTCGATCATGCGCGTACTGGGGGGACACTGTTGAATCTGAAGTTCACTCCTCAAGTCCTGGAAGGGGAAGAAGGACTTAATAAATTGGCGCATTTGGTACGGTCTTATTTTAAATTAGGTGGACACCATATTCAGTTTAACGTCGTCAGCTCCAAGACGCTCAGGGCCGCTCAGACCGAACCAGAAAAACACCGTGACTTGATCGTGCGGGTAGCTGGCTATAGTGATTATTTCTGCGATCTCAGTGAGGCGCTTCAGGAAGAAATCATTGCGAGAACTGAGCATACGGTCTTTTAGGATATAAGTTATAAGTGCTATTTAAAGGCTAAAGAGAAAGAGAAAGAGAAAGAGAAAGAGAAAGAGAAAGAGAAAGAGAAAGAGAAAGAGAAAGAGGTTATTATGTTGATGAGTATGTCGTATGGTTACACTAACGATTACTACTGTGAATTGTTGACACCGATTGATGAACAGATTTGTGCACTCCTTGCCAAGCGTAAAGAACTTTCCAATGATAACCCGGGGTTTCCAAGTCTGGACTTAATTTCAGCATGGTGTAAACAGTTTGGACTTAACGAAGATAAGATGCGGAGAATCTTTGCAAGTATGGGTAATGACCCCACCCCCACCTTCTTGCCCCATGAACAAATCGAGCCCACGGAATTCCTTAAATTTATTCCTATCCTGAAAAGTGTGAAAGTAGACAATATTATATATGCTGTAACCTATATGAAACAATATAAGAATGCCAGCGTTGTGACCATTGAGGCGGAATTGAACAACTCAGAAGGAAATGTTAGACTAGCCTATGGTGGATGTGAACTGTTTATCTCACCAAAATATCAATGTCAACCTAGTGGAGGAAGTGGGGGAAGTAAGGGGATGCAGCATTCCTTTGTGGTGACGCCTTCGCTTCCTGACGACGTCACTGGATTAGAATTTAAACTAACTGTACGACCACACCCCCGTGAGGAGATGACAATAGTTACTCTAGCGGAATTACCGGTAACTATCAAGTAGAGGTGCGAAGAAGACATACGACATACTAAGCTTCTGTCAGTATAAAGGAGGGAAATCAGTTTGAAAAGGCAAATCAGTAAAGCTAACTTCAACTTAGTAAGTACAGAGTTAGAACACTACGAAAGTAAGGGTCTTATCTCGGGCGAGCAAAAGAACAGTCTCCTTGAAATCTACGAGATTAAGGAAGGTCTCAACTTTATTCGGGTTGTGGTTACGATTGGTGCACTTTTGGTGGGCCTCGGAATCTTGAGTTTCATTGCCAGTAACTGGGATGGAATCAGTAACTTAGTCAAGCTCCTTATTATCTTTGGAGTCTTTGGGGGTGTAAACCTTGCTGGATACCTGCTATCAGAGAATAATCCCAAGACGGGCCGAAGTCTTATCTATCTAGGAACGCTAGTGTACGGAGCAGGTATTTTTCTCATCGGGCAGATGTATAATTTTGGAGGAGACTTTCCCACGGCTTTTCTGCTTTGGTCTTTGGGAGTACTTCCGATAGTGTTCCAGCTTAAGGACAAATATTTAATGCTGTTTGCGAACCTTCTGTTCGGGGTTTACCTGCTTGGATCGTATGATCAAGGGTTCCCTTATGCAGGATGGATTGGAGTTCCGGTCGTGTATCTAGCCTTTAACTACTTTGAAAAATCAAGACTCCTCCTGTTCTTCGCCAACCTTACGACCTTAAGCTTTATCTTCGAAATTACCCTTCGATATGAGGCTAAAGGTTTATATGTCACCCTGCTCTTTTTCGCGATAGGACTTGCGATGTACTGGGCAAAACATTCCTTAGAGCCTGATGTTTTTCGAATCCAAGGCAACATTTTGTTGGGTATCACGGGTGTCATCCTGACGATTCCCGAGATATGGGACATAGTAGTGAGCGTGCAGTCTACGCGTATGGTCAGTATTCTCTTTGCCCTTGCATTTGTGGCCCTGCTTTTTGTCTTCATTAGAAAAGGAAGTCTCATCAGCCTGATCTTTGTGTGCATTACCATCTTCAGATATTATACGGACACGTTCGCGTTTTTACCGAAATCGTTGTTCTTTATTATGGGAGGACTACTGTTACTTGGCTTTGGTTTCTACTTTGAACGAATGATGAAAACATCAAAAGGGGGGACGATCGCATGACTAAGAAAAAAACCTTTTTACTAGCTGTGGCGATTCCTTTACTAATCCTCCTAGCCATGACCATTAAACCTCAAGCGACCGTTCTCTTTGGGCAAGAGATAGTCTTAGAAACGAAGGCTTATGACCCAACGGATTTGTTTAGGGGGGACTATGTCGCTATTAATTTCGCTATTTCGGATGTTCCAAAGTCTAAGGTAACTCTGCCAATCGATAAGGTAAGTAACAAGAATCTCTACGTAAGTCTTAAACAAGAGGGCAAGTACTATGTTGTAGATCAAGTGAGCGAGGCGAAACCAAAGCAAGGAGTTTACCTTAAGGGGACGTTTCAAGAATTATACAACGGTGCGAACGGGGCAAGTGATTTCATAGTCGATTATAATCTGGACAAGTATTTCGTGGAACAAGGAAGTGGAAAGGATCTTGAGCAGCAATCCTTCAAGGGCGAACTTCTTGGAACAGTGAAGGTTCTTGGAGGGTACGGAGTTCTCACGGGATTAGCAACGCGCTAGTTAGGAGCAGATAGAGTTCATCAATCAAAATTGGATTTAACAGAGAGGTGAAAGTTTTTATGCTTGAAAATATAGAAAAAAATAGTCGTTCGAAAGCTAGTTGCTGATCCAGTGATAGTGATGCTGGTCAGCATCAACAAGAGAGCAATACTGAAAACTGTCAGATATGTGGAGGAAAATTAGAATACTTCAATGATAGCAAGGAACTCACTTGTTTCCGCTGTGGTAAAATTGAGTTTGCTAATATTTCATGCTCTAACGGTCATTATATTTGTGATGACTGTCATGGCAAAGATGTCTTTGAAATAATCAAAAGCTATGTACTAGCTACACCTTTCAAGAACCCTTTGGAAATTGCAGAAACCTTGATGTCCGACAAAGAAAACGTACCTATGCTAGGTTGTGAAAATGCTTGGATTGCTTGTGGTGCTTTGATGGCATCCTTAAAGAATGAAGGTACTATTAATCTCTCTAATGAACATATTATGGAGGCCCTAATCAGAACAAAAAAACAGGCAATTGGTGGATACTGCGGCTTAACGGGTGTTTGTGGTATTGCACCCGCAATCGGAGCCTGTTTTAGTGTTATTCTTGGTGCGTCATGTCCCAAAGACCAAGAAACAGCAACAACCATGAGGGTTGTTGGAAAAACAGTCAATGCTATTGCTGACCAGACTGGTCCGTGTTGCTGCAAGAACTTTGTCAGGACTGCACTTAGTGATGCCATTAAATCAGTTAAAGAGTATCTTAATGTGTCCTTGCCTTCATCTAATGAAGACATTATATGTATTCATAGTGCACGCCACCCACATGGATGTAGAGAGACTAAATGCGCTTATTACAAAATGAACGAAAAATAGTCAAAATCTAAAAATGTTGCAGCATTTCCGCTAGTCGCTGTGTTTTTAGGGGTTGTATTTTTCGGTGAACAGGTGACTTTTTTAAAAGTTATTGCGCCGAGACACTAAGATTCTTTATAGAAGTGATTGTTTTTCCTATGTCATCAATAGATATTACCTTCACTTATTTTCATTAAGAATCCTTAGCGTGAAAGCATAAGGATTCTTTGCGTTCCATCGTACCATTACCAGCGTAGGGGCCATGTCATCGTGTCCATAATTGAAAACCAAAAAAGAAAGGACATAAGGCTTTACAAAGATCTAACGGTCATCTTACAAAGCTTTAACATTGCCCACTTGTGGTAATATACAAGACGAAAACAGGTTTTACTAAGAAAAATGCAGAATGGATTTCTGATTTACTCTCTTCTTAGATACTAAAACTGCTTACCCCAGTTTCTAAGTCCTGGGCCAAGGCTGTCAGACTCTGACAAGATAAGTTAATCTGATCGATAGAAGCTGTGAATTTTTCAATGGCTGAAGATACGGTGGTTGCCTGGTCAGCAGTAACTTGGCTGACTGCGCCGATATCCTGCACCCCTGAGACAATTTGTTGGCTCCCGCCGACCATTTGCTGAATGGAAGACGCAATCTCATTCACTTGGCCCGAGACTTCATTAACCATTGTCGAAATATCACTTAGGCTACGACCCGCGTTGTTCACCACCTCAATTCCATCGTTCACGTAAACCTCTTCAGCGTTGATAGCTGTAATTGCGTGCAGAATGTTATCTCGGTTTACTACCACCAAAGTAGTAATTTGCCCAGTCGCTACTTTGGCCTTTTCAGCCAACTTACGAACTTCTTCAGCCACTACGGAGAAACCACGCCCGTGCTCGCCAGCACGGGCAGCCTCTATAGCGGCGTTTAAGGCGAGAAGATTTGTTTGCTCAGTTATACCAGCGATTGTTCGAGCAATATCTGCTATTTCTTCAGAGCAATTAGCCAATAAGGTGATGGCTTCTTTAACTACTTGAATACCTCCACTGATGTTAGTCATTTGTTCAATGGCTTGCGTGAGAGCTTTTTGACTATTTTCGGTCGTTATAGACGTTTTGGTGGTCAGGGCGGCGACGCGCTGACCAGCCGCGGCTACCGACTGAATGTTAGCGTTTATTTGTTCTATAGCCGCCACAGTTTCGCTGACTGCACTGGCTTGTGCTTCTGTACCCCCTGCTACCTCGGTAATGGACAACGCTATTTGGCCAGAGGCCTGCGTACTTTGTTTCGTAATAGTTAAGAGCTGATGAGCTGAGGTAGCTACTTCAGCCGATGAAATTGAGACTCGTCTTACGAGCTCCGACAGGCTATCTGTCATTTGATTAAAAGCCTGTGCTAGTTGTCCAGCTTCGTCCTTGGATTTGGAATTAATCTTAGCCACCTTAAGATTACCTGAGGCGAGTTCCTTCACATTGGCTAACATGATCTGTAAAGGTTTGGCTATGGCTCGGGCTACCAGCGCTCCGATAATAACTGCCAGAACTGCAGCAACAAACGGCAATCCAAACAGTAATTTTTCTGCACGAACGAAATTGAGATTTTCTCGGATAATGGTGCTTTTTGCTTTCTGAGTGCTAAAGTCCACGAGCTGAGGAAGTAAGGTATTCATTTGGTCTAAGTTATTGGCAACATTCGTAGAGAAGTAATTATAGGCTTCATCTTTGCGACTATGATTCATTAGAGAAACTACCTTTTGTCATTCGACGTTATATTTTTGCAGTGCGTCTCGAACTTCCGCTAGTTTGGCTACTTCAAAGGGCTCTTTGGCCAGGGAGGTATAGGTATCCAGAGACTCGTTAATTAACCCTGTTAGTACAGCAATATCAATGTTAAGTTTTATTTTCTTAGAAACGTCTATTGGGGCCAAGAGAAGCTCTAAATTGACACTACGCATCATTCGAACATTGGCATTGGATTCATTGATGAGCTTTACGGAAATCAGTGAGCTTGAATACACATCGTTCATGGCTATTTTGGCTTGTCGATAATAGTAATAGCCCATAAAACTTAAACCAAGCATAAAGGCTACCAGGACAAGAACTAAAGCGTTAATTTTGTAAAATGTCTTCCAATTGTAGAACCAATTCAATCTCCAATTAATTTTTTTTATTTTTAATTTACTCCACTCAGACCTTAGATTCATTATATAAACTCCTCATATCGTAATATAAATGCGTTGCCGCCTATTGCTTTAACTTCCTTCTTGATTTGGGCAGCTCGCTCTGAAACGAGCAGAGGTGTCCAATTTTGTTCGGTGGAGTCTATGATGAGACCGGCAAGGGCCACGCTAAGGCTTTCTGCTCCAGGTAGCTGATCGCAAGAGTGTTCAAATCGGGTGAGGATGGTACCAGCTAGCTTGTCCAGGTCTGAGGATGAACAGATGACAAGAAAATCGTCGCCTCCGATGTGCCCCACAAAGGTTTCGTCATCAGTATTACACGATTCATTCAGCAACACCTCACATAACATCTTGATAACTAAGTCACCTTGTTGGAAACCGTACAAGTCGTTATAATATTTGAACCGATTCAGATCAACATAGATAAGACCAAAGGGCAAACTTCGTTCTAGATGTTGCCGAATTTCTTGGTCAATGCGTAGGTTGCCAGGCAATCCGGTCAGTGGGTTTGATCCTTGTGCAAGCTTAATCTGCCTCTCAGACATTGCTTTCATTAAATTTGCCACTGAAACCATACCGATGGGCTTACGTTGGTTAGCCACTATAACGCCGTCATATAGCAGGGTATCCAAGCGTTGCATTGCTAAACTAGACACCACTTCCAAAGGAGTGGTGTCTTCTACTATTAGCGGATTTGTGTCCATCAAAACAGGAACGGTACGTTCTAAATAAAGGGAAGTGCCATAGCGAGTGCCAAGGGCGGCAAAAAGTCTGTGGCGCTGGATTACACCGACTATACGCGAGCTTTCGGTTATTCCCACCATCCATTGGTGGGGATGCTCACGGAAGTAAGTTTCAACGGAATTGACAAGGGCGTTGCTATCGAACAAGGGTAAGGGTTCCACCAAGGAAAGAATAGGGTTTAGATCGATAGATTTATAACGATGTATAGGATGCAAAATTTCTATAACAGCGGGATTAATGCAGGTTCGTTCAAATGCGGGTTTTGCAACAAAGAATCCCTGTACGAAATCAACCCCCAATTGGACTACTGTGAGCATTTCCTCAGCTGTTTCCACCCCTTCTGCGATGATGCGACACCCTATACGTTTAGAAAAGGTGACGAAGGTTTCCAACAAGGCCCATTTTATAGGATCAGCATTCACTCCCTCAATTAATGATCGATCTATTTTAAGAAAGTCGGGATGTAGCTCTGCTACGGACTGTAAGGATGAGTAGCCGGCTCCCACGTCATCTAAAGCGATTAGGTAACCTTGAGCACGATAATGATCTAAAGCATCGCGAAATGTGGAGAAATCCGCTATGGCACTTCGCTCTGTAATTTCTAAAACAACATCCGTTGGAGTTAACCCTTGTTCACTCAGTAGTTTTCTAGTATGGCCCGAGGCAAACTCGGGATCGATTAGGACCTGGGGGTTAATGTTTAGAAAGAGCATTTCTTTGTTAGTGGCAATAGAAGGGTAGGAAACAATAGCTTGACGTCGGCAAAGTGTTTCGATGGGATAGAGCTGCCCTATCTTTTCGGCAAAAGGGAAGAGGTCAGCAATATTATTAAAACAAGTGGAGCCAGGAATACGGGCCAATGCTTCAAAACCAAATACCTCTCCGCTTCGAGTGTCAATGATCGGTTGAAAAGCGGCCTTTAAGTACGTGTTGGTTTCTTCGAGTAGATGGCTAATCTCCTGGCGGCGAGCAAAAAAATGTGGATCAGGTTCAGATTTATTTAGGAGGAAGGCCTCTTTCACAGCCGCATACAGTAAATAATCCGCACTTCGATCGACCACGTTGATACATTTGACAAGTCCGGAACGGAGGCTTATTTTCTCGTCCACTAACGTAATGATTCTACTGTTGAAGCGTTCCTCCAGAGGAAGAACCCATTGATCTATGACTTCGGTAATGTCCCAAGGTGAATTTTTTCCAGGAACAAAATATATAACGAAGTCGTCTCCGCCCCTGCTTTCGAAATGAGAAAACAGATAGACATTGCGTTGCTGCTTGATCGTGTTATTAATCTCACGTTCAATCTCGTCTAGGATTTGTCGACAGATTTTGTAACCGTATCTAAATTCCACCTCACCAAATTTTATAATATCGAGATATAATACCCAGATCGTTTTATCGTCTCGAAGTAGACGGTATAGCTTTTGTTGACTCATATCTACCGACTTAAACATTCGAAAACTCCTTTTTTATAGGATACTGAACGTAACAGTTCAGTGCTCTTTATCCTTACTACATAATAAGAGCTCAATGTAAAATTCTAATGAACTGAATGTAAACTTATTGTTAAATTTATTCAATTATTGTCCACAGAGCTGTGAGGTATACGATTCTTTAAAAAATAACTGAAAGTTAACATAACATCTGATGGCTATGATGTGTGTAAAATACTACGGGCCCAAAAGGATAATGCTGTCATCCCAATTATAATTTTAAGTGCTCGTAACGATGTAGCCGACAAAGTAATCGGACTTGAGCTTGGAGCTGATGATTACGTAACTAAGCCTTTTAGCCCTAGAGAATTATCTGCCAGAATTAAGGCAAGGGTGAGAGAAGGGCAACGGACAAATGACACCAGCACGGATAGTAGAACACTCGATGTCCATATCAGCCATTTGAGGAATAAGTTAAAGGATTTAGGACCAGTTCTTGATTCTGTAAGAGGTGTTGGCTACATTTTTGCTCGTCGGAAATAATTTATAAATTTAACTTAAAGTTTACACTTTATTCATTCAGACTTTACAAACTTCCAGTATAATCAATTTGTGGCTTAAGGCACATACAAAAAATGTTCTAAGCTAAAGGAATTTAAGGAGGAAACGAATTGTTTAAAACTAAATCGAAAATTGCTCTTGTAAGTACGACTTTAATTGCTCTTATGGTCCTGGTCGGCTGTGGAAAAACGGCTGCCCCAACGACACCTACTACAACTCCAAGTGCTACAACCACAACCATTGACAAGAAAACTATTTCTGCCGCAGGGTCATCAGCACTCCAACCACTCGTGAAATTAGCTGCCGAAGAATTCATGGCTAAAAATGCGGGTGTACAAGTCAACATTAGCGGTGGTGGATCTATGACGGGTCTGAACAATGTGGCTAGCGGCGCAGTTGATATCGGTAACTCTGACGTTGTTACCCCAGAAGAACTGAAAAGTGCTGGACTAGTAGATCATCAAGTATGCATAGCTCCCTTTTTACTCATTGTTAACAAAGATGTGACTATTGACAACTTAACTAAAGCTCAAGCAATGGATATCTTTACAGGGAAAATAACTAACTGGAAAGACGTCGGCGGCAAAGACGCCCCTATATCAATCATTGGTCGTGCAGCCTCTTCTGGAACTCGTCTGAACGTTGAAATGATCGTAATGGACGGCAAAAAGATGACGGATAAAGCCGCTGCTCAAGATTCTACAGGAAATTTACTCACAGGCGTTGGGCAGACTCCTGGGGCAATTGGTTATATCGACGTAGCTTATTTGAAGGATACCGTCAAGGCTCTAAAGTTTGAAGGAGTAGAGTACAGTAAGGATGCTGTAATTAGCGGGAAATATCCAATCTATTCTTTTGAACACATGTATACCAAAGGGGAAGCTACAGGAACGGTAAAACTCTTCTTAGACTATATGATGAGCAAAGAATTCCAAGAAAAAAGTGTTGAAAAAGGTGGATTTATACCTGCCAGCATGATGAAGAAGTAATATGATCCCTTGTGTTAAAGGCATTCATAGGAATAAAAATTAGTGTATACCATCTTTAACCATATATTATAAAACAGGAGCAAGGCTATTCCTTGCTCCTGTTTTATAATTATTGAATTGAGAAATACTTAGGAACGAACTGTAATTTTAACTTGAATTTTAACCTAAACTTTACACTCTCTTAATTTATTGTTTACACAAATAGAGTAGACTATTAATGAGCTGAGTAGCCAATCCAAAGTAAGGGCTCTAGTTTAGGGTTTAAGAATAAAATAAGAAAATATTTGGTGGTGAAGCAGATTGCCTCAAACTAAATCCTCGGTGTATTTTAATGATCGCTTATCCCGATATATATTTGTTGGTAGCGCAGTTTTGGTCTCCATTATTATCTTGTGCATCATCTGGTTCGTAGGTATGCAGGGTTTATCTACATTTCGAGAGGCTAGTGTGATTGAGTTTTTTACAACTAGCAAATGGAGCCCTGGCACTGGCAAGTTTGGTGCCCTTACGTTTATCGCAGGTTCGATTGGGACGACGTTCATTGCAATCCTAATTGGAGGGCCATTGGGACTGGCTGGAGCAGTTTTTTTAGCAGAGATAGCTCCGCCATGGGTACGCGTTTTCATGCGTCCGGCTACCGATCTTTTTGCAGGAATTCCATCTGTGGTTTACGGATACGTCGGGCTTACGGTCATCGTAGGCTTCATAAGAAAGTACACCCATTCATCGACTGGCTACGGTGTCTTAGCCGCAGGAATCGTATTAGCGATTATGATTTTACCAACGGTTATCAGTTTATCGGAGGATGCTTTACGATCCTTACCGGGAACCTATAAAGAAGCTTCCCTTGCCTTAGGGGCAACTCGCTGGCAAACCATTCGGCGGGTTCTTGTTCCTGCTGCTTCACCGGGAATTCTAACAGCGATTATTTTAGCGATGGCTAGGGCCATTGGCGAGACAATGGCGGTACAGATGGTCATTGGGAATTCACCCCTTTTCCCCAGTTCCTTAGTTAAGCCGACGTCTACGTTAACCAGTAATATCGTTATGGAAATGGGCAACACGCCGTATGGCTCAACCTGGAATAATGCTTTATTTATGATGTCCTTTATTCTTCTGATAATAGCCCTTGTCCTGATTATTCTCGTCAGGACAGCTGCGCGAAAGGGGGCGGCCCGTTGAAAGCTCGTCAAGCCGATCGTTTTGCCAGTATAATGCTTTGGATAGGGGCCATAGCAATTGTTGCAATATTAGTTGCATTTTTAGGGCAAATTCTAGGACGGGGTGTACCTTATCTAACTGCTGACTTCTTATTTGGCCCAGACGGAGTAAGAGGTCAATTATTTAACTCCTTCTATATTCTCGCTCTTTCCTTGGCTTTCTCGTTGCCTGTGGGGTTAGGCGCAGGAATTTACCTGGCAGAATACGCTCCACAAAACAAATTAACCGACCTAATTCGTTTGAGCACAGAAAGTCTTGCTACAGTGCCGTCCATAGTCTTTGGTCTCTTTGGTATGATTGTTTTTGTGAACAAGCTAGGTTTGGGGTTCACTATCTTGGGCGGATCGGCCACTTTGGCGTTACTCAATTTACCCATCTTAGTTCGCGTAACTGAAGAGTCCCTAAGAGCAGTGCCTAGAAGTTACAGAGAGGCCAGTTTGGCGTTAAGGGCTACGATGTGGCAAACCTTACGTAAGGTCATTCTACCGACGGCTCTTCCAGGGCTTATTACTGGGATTACTCTCGTTGCTGGGAGGGCATTGGGAGAGACGGCTATTCTAATCTTCACCGCTGGGATGAATGTTTCACGAAACCTATTTGACTTGAATCCGTTTGCAGCTGGAGAGACCTTAGCCGTGCATTTATTCGCTGTTAAATCAAATCCGTTGCCAGGGACAAACCCTGAACAAGTGGCAGACGGGACAGCCGCACTGCTTGTTATCATGGTCATCATCTTTAACCTTTGTTTGACAATACCCAGTCGCTGGCTGCAACACCGACTCCTAGGAAAAAATAAAGGGTAGCAACAATTAAGTGCGTTATAAGGAGATAGTGAAATGGACAAGATCGTGGTCAGTAACCTCGACCTTTTTTACGGTGAACAACAGGCCCTGAGTAATATAAACTTAGCCATGGCTGAGAAAAGTGTGACAGCGCTAATAGGTCCCTCTGGTTGTGGCAAATCTACTTTTCTGAGAGTTCTCAACCGTATGCAAGATCTCATACCTAATGTGAAGATCTTAGGTCAAGTTAAGATTGATGGGCAGGATATCTATGCGGCTGATAGTGATGTTGTGTTGCTGCGGAAAAGAGTCGGTATGGTTTTCCAGAATCCTAATCCCTTTCCAAAGTCCATTTTTGAAAATGTGGCCTACGGTCCCCGTATCCATGGGGAATCTGACAAGAAAAAACTCCACCAAATAGTAGAGACTAGTCTCCATGATGCAGCCTTATGGAACGAAGTAAAAGACCGTTTACACAAATCAGCCCTTGGGCTGTCGGGTGGGCAGCAACAGCGACTCTGTATTGCACGCCTGTTGGCGGTGGAACCTGAGATTTTGTTAATGGATGAGCCGACATCGGCGCTCGACCCCATTTCTACCATGAAGATTGAAGAGTTGATTGGTGTTTTGAAAAATAAATACACAATCATCATTGTTACGCATAATATGCATCAAGCTTCTCGAGTTTCAGACCGAACTGCGTTCTTCTTAAACGGAGAACTGATTGAAGAGGATGTAACAAGTATCCTTTTTACCCGACCAGCTAAGAAAAAGACAGAGGATTATATATCTGGACGCTTCGGCTAAACTTAGACCTCTTTTCCAATATCGAGGCATCGTCTGAGTTCGGGTTAGCCATCCGCTAAATGAAGCTATATTATTATAACTTCTATGAAATAAGAGGAGGGCTAGAGATGCCGACCCGTCAGAAATTCGATAATGACCTGGTAGAACTGAGCTTATATATTATTGATTTGGGGAAGATGGTGGAACAGCGAATTGCACTTTCAACAGAATCCCTAATTAACCAAAGCATGGAGTTAGCCGATACCATCGTAGTGGGGGATCTTGTTGTAAATGATCTACAAGCAACCATTGAGGGAAAATGCATCCTTTTGATTGCTACACAACAACCCTTTGCCCGTGATTTACGCAAGCTTGTAGCCAGTTTTAAAATTTCAATCTACTTAGAAAGAATGGGCGATTTGTCTGTTGATCTTGCAAAGTTAACGCTCAGAATAGGTCAAGATAAGCTGATCAAGCCCTTAATTGACATCCCCCGAATGAGCTGCTTGGTACAGGAGATGCTACACAAAGGGCTTAAAGCATACGTCCAGGAAGATTGCGAGGCAGCCTTACTGATGGCCCAGATGGATGATGAAATTGACGATATTTATTCTAATGTTTATGAAGAGCTGCGGGGCATCATGATGACGAACTCCAGTCATGTGACACAGGCTAATTACTTGCTTTTTGCCTGTCGTTTTTTGGAGCGTATGGGGGACTATTGTACAAACATTGCGGAAGAAATTGTTTATCTTGTAACTGCAAAGAGAATGAATTTAAACGAATAGCTCCGCGCGTTAGTGCATCTTACGGGTATTTGGCTAACCTAGGAAAATAGTACTTGCTTTAACATTGAAGCGGTGCTATTTTTCTATTATATTGAGATTATATATGTTATATTAGGGAGAAAGACCTATATACAGCGTCTATTGTTTTAGGGGGTTTGCTTTTGATAACATATTTGGAAACCTTATTAACTACCGTATGTGAAATTGGAGAACCCTCTGCACTTGACTTGTTTGATAGACAGGGGATACTTCTGTTGTCCAAAGGTAAGCCAATCACTCTGCAAATTCAAGAACTTCTGCAAAAACGCCAGATTTATACCTTGCGGTATGATCTGAACAAATCCCAAGCAGCGAATAAAACGGCTGTCTTCTCTGTATCAAAGTACCAGTATATAGTAGGCTACGTCCGAGAGGTTTTCGAGGATACGTGTCTGATTAGTGATTTAGTTTTACAGAAGGCTTTTTCTGTGGTTGATAAGATTATCGACGAGTTAGAGGGAAATAGCAAAGTTTATATAGATCTGAACGAATTCAGAAAATTCGATAACTATACTTATGTTCACTCTGTAAATGTCGCGATTCTAGCTACTCTTATAGGATCACATAGGGGCTTTAAAGGACAAACACTGAGAGATCTAACACTAGGGGCTTTGTTACACGATATTGGGAAAAGTGCTATACCCTTCGAAATCCTTAATAAGCCATCAAATCTTACGGATAAAGAATTGGAAATTATTAAACAGCATCCGGTGCTTGGTGAGGAAATGATTAGAAGAACTAATATATCGCGTGACGTGCTCTCGATTATTAGGCATCACCATGAACGTTGGAACGGCAAAGGTTACCCAGATGGTGTACGGCAAAGAGGAATCGAACTGAACGCTCAAATAGTTGCTGTTTCAGATGTCTTTGATGCTCTGGTTGGTGATCGCCCCTACCGAAAAGGGTTACCCCCATATCATGCCTTAGAAATAATTATTGCTGGATCAAGTGAAGAATTCAATGAAGACATTGTTAAAAGCTTTAAACAGTGTTTAGTTCTCTATCCGCAAGGCGCTATTGTGACCTTAGATACAGGAGAAGTTGGAATAGTAATTGGGATTCATCAAAATTACCCGAGCCGTCCAATCATAAAGATAATATATGATAAGGACAGTAATTACTTACATGACGATCAGATATGTGATTTATCACAAGAATTAAATAAGTTTGTGAAGTCTGTAGATTTCAAGTGTGTCCAGTAAAAATAGCAAGCGGTGATTTTCAAAGTAAAAGACTCAAGATGGGTAATCATCTTGAGTCTTTTACCGTGCTGGGTAGAAGCACAGGCCTATAAAGAAAAACCCTCCCGAGCCCTTAAGCCCAGAAAGGTTTCATTATTACGATTTACCAGTTGCTACGTGTGCGGGGTTGATAGCACTCATGGCAACGTTCAGGTTCATTGGTGAACCCTTTTTCAGCATAAAACTCTTGTTCAGACGCTGTAATTTGAACGAGCTTGCAATAGTATAATTGAATAATTAATAGATGTTAAATTAGCTATACATTTGTTCTAGGAAGACTTTAACGTCATCATTTTCCAGATATTCATCAAAGGTCATCTGGCGATCAAGTAAACCTTTGGGAGTGATTTCAATGATGCGGTTAGCAATTGTTTGAACAAATTGGTGATCTTGAGATACGAACAGTACATTTCCATCGAGGTTCGTCAAGGAATTATTAAGAGCAGTAATTGATTCCATATCCAGATGATTGGTGGGTTCATCCAACAATTGAACGTTTGATCCACTGAGCATCATTCGGGAAAGCATGCAGCGAACTTTTTCTCCACCTGAAAGAACGCTAGCTTGTTTCAATGATTCCTCACCAGAGAAAAGCATTCTACCCAAGAATCCTCGAACAAAAGACTCTTCAGGATCTTTGGAAAATTGTCTCAGCCAATCTACTACGTTCAAATCGGTCTCGAAATACGAGGTGTTATCCAGAGGGAGAAAGGCTTGTGTCGTGGTAATTCCCCAGGAGAATTCTCCTTTATCGGGAATAATTTCCCCCATGAGAACTTTAAACAAGGTTGTTTTAGCATTGCCGGCAGGACCGACGAAGGCAATCTTATCTCCTTTATTCACAATAAAGGAGATGTTGTCAAGTACCTTTTCACCATTAGAAATTACGGTTAAGTCTTTTACAGTCAAGATATTGTTGCCAGCTTCTCTGTCCGGAGAGAAAGAAATAAAAGGGTATTTACGGGATGATGGCTTAATATCATCTAATGTTAACTTATCTAACTGTTTCTTACGGGAGGTTGCCTGCTTAGCTTTAGAAGCATTAGAGCTAAATCTTTGAATAAACTTTTGGAGATCCTCAATCTTATCTTCTTTTTTCTTATTTGATTCTCTCATCAATCTAAGTGCCAATTGGCTCGATTCATACCAGAAATCATAGTTCCCAACAAATAATTGGATCTTACCAAAATCAATATCAGCAATATGTGTGCATACCTTATTCAAAAAATGCCGGTCATGAGAGACGACAATGACCGTATTTTCATAATTGTACAGGAAATTTTCCAACCAGGCGATCGATTGAAGATCCAAGTTGTTGGTAGGCTCATCAAG
>DASRMG010000133.1:0-20199 GCA_035648035.1 Desulfosporosinus sp.
GTTGATTCACCTTTTTTATTATGTGTAACATCCATTCTTACAAAGAGACAATGGAACTATACTAATAGGGCATCTAAGACTACCATAATTAGGTACTTTTTATTGCTCAAATTTACCCACAATATTTACGAAAAGAGCCAACAAAAAAGTCTCATTTCGGATTTATTTGGACAAAAGAGGGCTTTACTTGTCGGGGAAATTACTCATATTTCATGTGTTATTTTAGGAAATATAGTAGGCAGGGTATTAACAACAGGATTTGGCCAGGTTTGTAAGACCAAGGAGATTTCTGAATATATGTTTAGAGGAAGAGATATGTCATCAAAGAAAATCGATATATTCACTTCAGTTTTAACCAGTGAAAACATACCAGTTCCATCAACCTCGTATTCTTCTGTAACTGATTCTATAATACCTCCTTTTTCGGAGAAGCTCATGCTGTTTCACATCGTAGCATCAGGTCTTATTTCGATTAGTAATGATGGGATGGCTTTATCAGAGTGTTCGAGAAGTGATTTAAGTACAAGTTTTATGAGATTTTTAACAGAAGCTATGAATTACTCTAAAGACGGCGCAGATATAATGATTCATAAGAATTGGTTTGAACAGCCTCCACAGGCTATAAAACATGAAAATTTAGTAAGAGTTTGATCAAGCTATTTTAATTATTGAAGAAAAACGGAGCTGGGGAGGGTAGGGCACTCGGCGTTTGCCAACCGAACATTCTCATCCGTCAGAGGTGGTCTACTCACCAAAAAATAACCACCCTGAGCTCCAATTTTGTAAACCGTATTATATTCACCTTACATTTAACACTAATATAAGTTTGTTTGTTTCAAATTTACAGTTAAACTTGTATTAAAGCTCGTTAAAACTAGTGGATTCATGCAAACCTTCTCTATTGCCTGGGGCTTCAGGAGGAAGTTGTGAACTTGACGTGGTGCACGGGTAATGATTTAGTGGAGGTTCTTTAATGTTTAATGACAAAGTTTTAAATTGCAGAGACTGTGGTCGGGAATTTGAATTTTCAGCATCTGAACAAGAGTTTTATGCTGAAAAGGGGTTCACGAATGAACCTGGACGTTGCCCAGAGTGCCGAGCAGCTAAAAAAGCTGAAAGAAACCAAGGCGGCGGTGGTTATGGCCGTCAAGAACGACAAATGTTCCCAGCTGTTTGCGCTACTTGTGGAAAAGATACGATGGTTCCTTTCCAACCGTCTGGTGAAAAACCAGTTTATTGCCGCGAATGCTTTGTACCCCCAACACGTAACAACTGGTAAATCGTTCATTGTGAAAACTTCCTAGGCTTTACGACCTAGGAAGTTTTTTGTTGTCCATATAAATCAGGACCAAGCGGATAACTGTTTCATGGTCAAAACAGTCATGTGGTAAACTCTTTCACCATCACTACTGGTAAAGAGATGCCATTCATTGACACGAAGACCGACGTTGGAAGGTTAAGGCATGAATAATATGCGCTCTGAAAGTGCCAGCGATTGAACTGACCCCCGAATTTTTTGTCTAAATTTGGGGGTCAGTTCAGACGTTAGTGGTCCACTTTTTTTCTGGAAGCATGTAAATCAACTAAGGCTACCGGATGGATTGGCGCTAGCCGAGTTTTCTTTGTTGCAAAAACATTCATTTCAGGTTGAGTTCAGTTTAGCCAATTATAGTTAACATTATGGCAACTTGCCAGAAGATGCGAGTGATCAAAACACTTACTTTGAAAGGAGATATACATGAAGAACAAAAGCACATTGGTTAGTTTGGTATTTGCCACAGGAAGTGTCGTTGCCCTTGTTATGATACTGGGTAATCTGGAAAGTCCTTCACCTTCTCCGTCCACAACTTATAAATCAGTATCACCAGCGGGTCCAGCTAATGCTGGAGTAGCGCCGGCGGCTGAGGCAGAAGTAGTAAGCCAGGGTGATTCGTATGAGTACGACTTTGAAGATGACGAAGAAGATGATGAAGACGATAAAGACGATAAAGACGACAAAGACGATAACAAACACGACAACAAAGACGATAACAAACACAATGGAAAAAGCAAGAACTATGGTAATAATAATCAGTCCTTACCTTCTACTTCAAATTCCACGACAACTACGACTCCCTCTGCTTCAGATTCTACACAAATTCAGCCGAATCCCAAGCAATCCACTACCCAGGCTTCGTAGCGTGGCTGATTTATGAAGAAGATCGTTGGTATAGACTTCGAGGCCATGAATACGTCCATCAATGTGCGGGTAATTACGACTGTTGAACGGGTCAAAATGCTGAAGAATTATCTGGATTTTCTACCGACTTGGTTTGGCGAGGTAGAAGCGATCTTGAGTCGGTTTGATACTCAAAGTGAGTTGACCCGTATAAACAATAAGGCCGGCGGTACCTATCATGTTTCAAATATATTAGCCGAGGTTGTTTATTTGGCATTAGACGCATCCAAGGTTACTAACGGTATTTTTGATTCTACAATCCTTGGAAAACTGGAACAAGCTGGTTATGACCGTACGTTTCAGGAAGTGATTGCTAGAATGGAAGCAGGGCTACCTGTACTGATTAAAGAAAACGTACCGAAAGCCAGGATTGGAAGAATTGCACAGAGTAACAAAGGGGATAAGGCCATCAAAATAGATCGGCACACGGGCAGCCTCGTTAAGTTAAACGGGATAAGCCTTGATTTGGGAGGGATTGCTAAGGGGTGGGCGGTTGACCGAATTTTTGACCAATTGAGAGGTCTAAGTGAACAAGCGGAGATTTGTGTTAATGCAGGGGGAGATTTGCGACTAGTAAACCCATCTGAAGGAAAACCATGGTCTATCAAGGTGGAGAACCCTTTGGAAAAAGGCGAGGATCTACTAAGTTTGAGGTTGAATCACGGGGCGGTAGCCACTTCAAATGTGCTTAAGAGACGTTGGAAATATGAAGAGCAGTGGCAACATCACCTTATTGATCCCCGTACGGGCTATCCTAGTGAGAGCACCGCTGTGGCCGCTACGGTAGTAGCTGAGACTGCTGTGGAAGCCGAAGTGTGGGCTAAAACATTATGTATATTAGGCATGGAGAAGGGGTTTGAGCTTTTGGGCAGACAAGCGAATTTAGCTGCATTGGTTCTTTCATATGAAGGTGAACTGATGATTAACGAGAAGATGAGGGGGGTTATAGATGCTGGAATATCTGCACCTGCATTTTCTATCCATCCTTGAAGTAAATTTTTGGAATTACTGTCGAGCTACGGGGATTGTTGCTTATCTGTTTTTATGGCTTGCGATATTCTCTGGCCTGCTATCAAAAACAAAAATCCTGTTTTCTATAGGTTTAGCCTCCCTATTTTCGGATGTGCATCGCAAAAGCGCTTGCATAAGTTTCTGCTTTGTTGTTTTTCATGCCTTAATTTTGCTTTATGATGATTACATAAAGTTGAACCTTATTGATTTGTTTATACCTTTCCAGTCAACGTATCAGTCTATTAATATTAGTATAGGGATCTTGGCTTTTTATGGGATTATACTTGTGATAGTGAGTATGTTTTTTCTTGGGGGCAAGGCTTTTGCCTATTGGCATTTTTTAACTTATCCATTGTATTTCCTAGCCCTAGGGCATGGGATAAATATTGGGACAGACAGTCCCGCCGAGTGGATGCAAATGATATACTGGAGTACAGGAAGTCTAATCATTGTTGCGTCTATATACAGAATTATAGTGAGCGTTAAGGGGGCCGATAGAAGCATTAAAACGTAACGAGCATACTCCTTTTCCAACTTTCTGGGCGAAGGCTGAGAAGCTATTTGCAGTGAATAAAGGAGGACGACGGTGAGGATCTTGCTGGTGGAAGACGATGTACACTTGGGAGAAATTATAGTTCGTGGCTTACGTGAGGAAGGTTATCAGGTTGATCGTGCTGTGGATGGGAACGAAGCAGAGCTATTCCAGCTCACTCGTACTTACGGAGTGATTATATTAGATCGCATGTTGCCGGATATGCGGGGTGAAGAGCTGTTGCGAAAATGGAGGCAGAAAAACTGTGATACGCCAGTACTTATGCTAACAGCCTTGGATGATGTTGCCGATCGGGTAACTTGCCTAAAGGCGGGAGCGGATGATTACCTTGGCAAGCCCTTTGCCTTTGATGAATTATTAGCAAGGATTGAAGCTTTGCAACGACGTGGAAGCCTTAACGCGACCTCTGTCATTAAAGCTGGAAACTTAGAACTTGATCCTCAGACCAGGCTACTCACAGTCAAAGATCGTTCGGTTATGTTGAACAGGTTAGAATATGACCTGATGGATTTCTTCCTACGCCATCCGGGCCAGATACTCGGTAAGGAGACTTTGGCGGAACAGTGTTGGAAAGAACCCTGGGATGCATCAGATAACACGATTGAAGCGCAGATTAAAAATCTGCGAAAAAAACTAAGGTTAATTGACAATCGTGTATGGCTCAAAACCACGCGTGGCGTGGGTTATCGTTTGGAGGTTGAATGATTGCGCCTGTGGAGAAACAGTTTACCTTTGCGACTTGCGGTGATAACTGGCACCGTCTTTATCACGGTGCTTTTCATGGCCCTACTTGTGTCCTATGTAACGACTGATTACTTACTGAAAAGCAGTGTAGACTCAGCGCTAACCTCCTTGGCCCGATCTACTGTGGATGGTTGGCCCAACAAAGAGTGGCCTCAAGAAGCACCGGTAGGGAAAGACGAAGACCATAGGTCTTACATACAAGTGGTTGACAGACAAGGCACGGTGGTCTACGCATCTAATCAAGCGGTTCTTCCTGTGGAAGGTAATCTGTTACAACACGCTTTACATGGAAAAGAAATTTTCACTGATCTAGTTGGACACGATGGACATTTCGCTGTTTCAACCCTTCCTGATTGGGCGCGTCCTTTTTGGCCCGAAAAGGGTGGGGTACGCATTATATATTGGCCTTTGTCCGAGGGTAAAGACGGAGATTATGTGCTTCAAGTCGGTTTGCCCGTAACAGAAAATGCTAAAATGCTGGTTAATTTAGGGAAAATATTGCTTGCCATGTCTTTGGGAACTGTAATAGTTGTGGTTGCCATTTCTGCCTATCTGGTGTGGAACACCTTTAAACCGTTACGCAAGATCATTGCAGTGGCAGAGGAAATCGACGGTAGCACTTTAACTTCCAGAATTGAGATACCTGTTCGAGATGCCACCCTAAACCATCTGGTGGAGGTATTGAATGCGATGCTAAAACGGTTGGAAACGGCCTTTGCGACCCAAACTAGGTTCGTAAATGACGCTGCCCACGATTTACGCACTCCCTTAAGTGCCCTTCGTTCCGAGTTGGAGATAACACTGCGCCAGCAACGAAGCGAAAAGGACTATATACTGGCTCTAAAGGGATGTTTAACAGAGGCGGAATATATGGGCTCGTTGACAGACAATCTACTTGCTTTGGCTAGGTTTGACAGCGGATTGCGAATGGAATTCGAAGAAGCCATCCCCTTGGGACCATTGTTGCAAAGGGTAAACTGCGAATTCGGAGAATTAGCAGAACAAAACCAAGTCTCTGTGATTATGAATTTGGAAAAAGACTTACGGGTAGACTGTGACCACTTAGCAATAGAGCGGTTGCTGAGGAACCTTTTGCATAACGGCATACGTTATACACCTGCCGGGGGGCTAATAGAATTGTTTTTGCGAAACAGAAATGATTCAGGAGCCCCTGGAGGTGCAGAAATAACGATTAGAGATACGGGTATTGGCATCAACTCTCAGGATTTGCCCCATATTTTTGAACGGTTTTACAGGTCTGATGGCGCCCGTAGGCGTGACGGAGGAGGGAGCGGATTAGGATTATCTATCTGTCAGTCTATTGTTAAGAACCACGGAGGGACAATAGATATTCAGAGCGAGCGGGGAACAGGGACATGTGTTACTACCTGGCTGCCTTACCGCCAGCATTAGTACCCCAAATACAACAGTGCAACTAACATGGTCATTCTATCGGTTAGCAGACTTCTGTTTAATCCCCCAGATTCATCTGTAGGAAGTGTCAATTCGATTACTAATACCCGTATTGCTCCGGTGCCTCACCACGCCTACCAACAATCTGAGGAATTAAAGGCAACGGCTTATGGGAGTTTATTTCCTCCACTTCGACCTTAAACTCCCATTCATCACCAAAATCGAAGAGATAAAGCAAGGTTTTACCTGGGTATAATCCCAATTCCTCAATCGCAACTTCGTCAGAGTGGGGCCCTTCATCGCTAGGTGACTCATACCGATCATATGACCATTTCTTATTATCCATAAAGAAGCTATACAAGTGATCATCGTCGAATTCAAAAGCCTCTTGGATCGCTATATGCAATTGATGAAGATTATGTTTTCCTGCCATTTCAATTCTTCGCCATTTCCCTCTACTTAAAGATACTTTGAATAAGTACGTGCCTTCTGTGAAATCCAAGTGATTTCGAGTAAGGGTATGCATTAGTTCACCTATGGGAACCAAAGTGACGAATTTCTTATAAAACGGTTCTTCTAAGCTTTCTTGCCGGGCTTGAGCCAATTCAATAAAACCATGCGGTATCTTACCCATACTCCGCATTATAGGTTCCAGCCCTTCAAGGACAACTTGCGATGTCAAGACGCCCTTTCGTATATTCGCTCGATTCCAGTCTAGGTAGTCCCTGTATTTATACAAAATTGGTGCTATATTTACTCCGAATTCTGTTGGTGTTAGGGTTTTAGCCTCAATGTTACGTCGTGATTCGTTCTGAGCCTCTTCATCGAGGGTAAACTGCCAAAAACCAAAGTACGTGAAGTACCAGAGAAAATATCCCCAATCCCATAACCAGCTGTGCCAAGAAAACTTAGTTCCTTTAACATTTAACGTTTTTCCTGCTTTAACACAAGCTAACTCTTGCCAAACAGAGGATATAATGCGCACATTTAGGATACGTCCATATGTCACTTTTTGTAGAGCTTCCCAATCAGAATCCACCCAAAGTGTTTCTAGAAGAAAGAAGTACTGCTCGGTCATCGTCAATTTTAAGTATTCTTCGTAGCGTTCTGATACCTTTAGATGAAATCTACCGCCCTTACTTGGCATCATAACTACCAATTTACCACCCAACGCTAAATGACAAAACATATGCAACAGGGGATATGATCGCTGATCAAGCTTTGGGTTAGCATTTTCTGTCTTAAAAAACATAAGTTGATTTAATCCCCATAAGAGTTGCTTAGACATATGCTTTTTTTTAGGAGATAAGACTGTTTCCTCCGTCTTGAGGCTATCCATAAACCTCTTAAAGTCCTGCAATAAAGGGGTTGGATAAGTTGTCGTAATCTCAAACATGCTTTCTTCTCCTCTTCTATGCGCGTTTCTATATCCGCTTTGACTCTCACATCTCCTCAAGTGGGATGCGTTGACGTTAACTATAATTGACTAATCTGAAATCAACCTGAAGTGTACTTTGAAAAATTAACCTGAGTAGGCAAGACACAATGGGTAAAGCCCACAGGAGGGCTTGCCCGAGTTCGGAAGATCTTTTTCTACTTTCACTCAAAGAAGGACTCCACTCTAAACGGCACTGAACATACCAATAGGGGCGTTGCCAACAAAAGCGACAAACCCTACGTTAAGGAATTCAGTACTAAAAACCCTCGTTTATGGTTCATTATAGAAAAGCGTTCAAAGTAGGGGGTTGTATAGTAACGGAACAGAAAACCGGAATAAGCAATCCTTATATCCCAGAATAAGAACTCTCAACTTAGGCAGAAGGCGCTCATCTGTAGATGAGCGCCTTCTTTGTGAGTGAATTTCAACTATAAAGTAACTATAACTACCTATGGTATTGCAAAAGTTGTCTTTTCTTGAAAAGAACGCAAATGCATAGTAACCTTATTGTTTAGCTATATAAGGCTAAATACGGTCGTATCTGATCTTAAATTGAGACACTATATTATGACAATTTTCTGTACAATTTAATGTTAGACTAATATAAGTCACTTATTGTCATTTCAAAAAGAAAAACAGGTCTTGTTTGTTTATACTCAAAAAAGGAGTGAGACTTATACTAGATGAAAAAAATGGAAAAGGAAAAGCAACGTATCAAAAACAAAAAATTAATGAAAGACCTTGCTAGCAGCAACCACCTCGTTGTAGATATTATCGAGGAGATGCATGAGGGATTCTTTGTCATCGATGGGAACTGGCAATTCACTTATATAAATCGTGCTGCAGAAATAGCCTACGGGAAAGCTCGTGATGAGGTGTTGGAAAAGAAACTTACTGATGTATTTTGTATCAATGATAAAGCACTAGTACACTATCATGAAGTCATGAACGAAAAGAAGTCGGTTAGTTTTGAAGTGATTTCCGAAGCTTTAGGTAATAAATGGTTTAGTGTTAGGGCTCATCCAACTGAAACTGGAATGGCTTGTTATTTTAAGGATATTACAAGCCGTAAGATGGTAGAAAAGGAATTTTACAGACTCGACCCCCTCAACCTTATTAAAGAGCTTGCTTTTCAAAGAGATGAGAAGGCGGACCGCGCTGCTGAGTTAGTTATTGCTAATAAAGAGCTTCTCTTACAAAGCAAAGAGAAAGAAAAAATGGCGACTGAGTTAATTGATGCCAATAAAAAGCTTGCCTTTGAAGGCAAAGAGAAATATAAACGGACTGCTGAGTTAATTATCGCTAATAAAGAGCTTCTCTTTCAAACCAAAGAGAAATGCAAACGGGCTGCTGAGTTAATCATTGCTAATAAAGAGCTTCTCTTTCAAAGCAAAGAGAAATGCAAACGAGCTGCTGAGTTAGTTATTGCTAATAAAGAACTGGCGTTTCAAGCGGAAGAGAAAGCAGAACGGGCTGCTGAGTTCATTACCGAGCACCAACGAAGGCTGTTCGAAGAAAAAATGGCACGCCTAGACCGATTAAGCCTTGTGGGAGAAATGGCAGCGGGAATCGGTCATGAAATTCGAAACCCCATGACTACGGTACGTGGTTACCTTCAACTATTGGGGTCAAGACCTGCGCATGAAGCTCTGAAGGAGACCTTCGAACTGATGATTTCGGAACTGGATCGAGCTAACGCGATTATCACGCAATTCCTCTCACTGTCTAAAACCAAACGAACTGAACATAAATCCCAAGATCTTAACGACCTTCTAAGTAAGTTACATCCGCTATTAGAAGCAGACGCTTTCACCCAAAACAAACAACTAAATTTAATTCTGGGAGAGATACCCAATGTAGACCTAGATAAACATGAAATTACCCAAATGATCCTTAATTTAACTCGCAATGGACTAGAGGCGATGCCTGAAAGAGGTTGTCTAAAGGTTAAAAGTTATATGGAGCATGGCAAGGTGGTGTTGGCAATATCAGATGAGGGATGTGGTATTCCTACAGAAGCTCTTCATAAGCTAGGAACACCCTTTTTTACGACGAAGGATAGTGGTACAGGTTTGGGACTGGCAATATGCTACAGAATTTCAGAATCTCATAACGCCAAGATAGCTATCGATTCTAGTCCTAAGGGAACAACCTTCTTTATATCTTTCCCCGTTCCTGAAAGTTCCTCCAAAATTGTGAACTTAATATCCCCGCTGGGGTAGTTCTATGCCGGCATTCATTGTAATAATAGTAGCATCATATAATATCAATGAAACTCTCTTGAGCCTTTAAATATTTGAAACCTGGTACTTAAACTCAATGACTTGCATATAATAGGATCTAGGCAAATGCCAAGGAATTGATATAGTTAAGTAAAAGTTGTGAATTATTATTTGTTCCATGGCTAAAGTAGGTCAGGAAATTGAAAATAATTTACAACTCTATGTCTTCATTGAGTTGAGCTTCTTAAATAAACCTTCGGCGTTCTCATGTGAGGGCGCCCTTTTATATGTCGTGCGATCCACCAAATAAACCGTTTTCGATGCTTACCAAGGCATCGAAAACAAACTGTACACATTAAACGTTTCCGGAGAACAGCAAACGCAACACCTGGGCGCGGTTCATATTGAGTTTTTCACATAGCTTGTCCATTTTGACAAGACTGTTTTCATCCTGAAAAGGGAGAGCATCGTTGCATCGTTGCATCGTTGCTCTCCCTTTTCGACGGATAACCTCTTGTAAGTTGATGACTTTATTTCTTCAAGAAGCCTCTCATCTTCCAGTTTAAATATCCACATTGCAGCCCTGTAAACTGGTAGCTTTCCTATTAACCCATTGTAGATAAAAATCCTAGGAAAGATATGCTTAGCTGTATCGGACCGGAAAATAATCTATATTCGGCTTTTAAGCTTTGCATTGAATAAACCGGTGCTCACTTCAAAACCACCATGTTTCTTAAAGCAATAATATGGTAATAACTACATGGTACCCATGTCCTAATCCACGCAGAACCTTGCTGCAGCAGGGAAGTGGGATGTCCTGTTTAGGAGGGGTCTGCTGCCTCCTGTCAACGGAGACAAAACAGACATCGCAATGTTAGAAGATAAATAAAAAATATTGACACTTGTGAAAAAAAGTATTAAGGTTTACTTATACACAGGTTGAAGGTGCAATAAATTAAAGGAAGTGGTATTAATGTTAAAATCCACTATTGATAATGTCAATGCGGAAGCGATTAACGAGGCAACAGAGATTAAAGCGAAAGCGATTAAAGAGGCGACACAGATAAAAGCGAAAGCGGTTAAAGAAGCGACAATGATTAAAGCAGAAGCGGTTAAAGAGGCGAGAAAGATTAAAGCAGAAGCAATTATGTGGCACCCAGCTAAAGAGGTTGAAGCGGTTGATGAAGGGTACTGGAGAGGTTTAGTTTTTGAGTGAAGATATGAACATTATCTCATGAATTAACAGCCATTTTTAGGCAGGTAACAGAGATTTCCAAGTTTCAACGAGTCTTGTTTAACTCGTTGGGGCCGTTCTTGAAAGGTCTTAGAAACCTTTCTGGAACAGGCAGTCTCTTTTTATGTTGTATCTACCAACTTGACGAATTTATTCAACTCCATTTTCCAGCTTTCATTCTCCATTTACTCAAGGTATAAGCAAAAGCTGTTTTACTTATACTAATCAGAGTATTTACGATTGAGGAGTGAAGGACTTGGATTTAATATCAATATTCAAAAAAGTTAACGCCAACCAAGAACGTATCGATATCCAGGAGGCCTTCAATATATATAACCTTTTAAGAGCAAGATATCTTAGCACTCAAACGATTCAATTATTTAAGAACTTTGTACATGATGTAGGTTGGCAAACAATCCTAGACGATTTTATGAAACAATCCGAAAAAAATATTGCTATTTTAGAGGAATTAGGACAAAGATATCGTATCATCATGCCCAACAGACCTCCGCTGGACGTCCAGTTTGCAACTAGTATTAATGATCTTACGGATGATTATATTTATAAAACGATATTCCATGACCTCATAGCCCATCTGATGTCTCTGAACCATGCAGTGACTTCGACCAATACCAATGATGAATTAAGAGAATTCTTCATAGAAGCTTTAAACATTCATATGAATGATTTTGATACCCTTTATAAGTTTGGTAAATTGAAAGGCTGGGAAGATACATACCCTGTTTACAAGACTGCTAAGCCCCATGAACAAGAAGCGCTTTCAACTTCCGAGGCGTTTCATATATGGGATCATATTAATATGAGATATGAACAAATCGAACTCCTAGGTATATTCTCTAGTTTTGCTCATGATGCTGAATTCAAACTAATGCTTGACCATGGGCTATATATTTTCAACAAGCAAGTGAAACACCTTGAGCAGTTAGCGTTAAAGCTTAATGTACCGCTGCCGAACAGACCAACACTACCCGTGACGGCTCCGATTGATCCTGAAACAATCAAGGATGAGTTTATGTACCGTAATATTTTAGGCTCGGAATTAACGGCCTTAGATACTCATGTTAGAGCCATTATTGAGACGATTAGGAACGACACACTGCGTAAGCTATGGTACGAACAGCTTTCTGCAGAGGTAGAGTATTACGATAAATATCTGAAGTATGGAAAACTGAAAGGTTGGTCGAGAGTCGTGCCAATTTATGGTGAGCCAGTGACTTAAGTTAAGAAGATATTGACCGGCCAAAATAAAGGAGGTCAGTTCTGCGCTCATATAGCATGAGCATTGAACTGACCTCTTATTGTTTTTTAACGGCTAGGAGGAGGGATGGAATTGGTAAATATGATTTACATAGCTCTTTAATGGTTATTCAGACTTATTGTACGACTTCGTAAGATTTGTCAGCACTCCAACCTTTGTTAAAGCCATCCATGCCGAATCCGAAATTCAGGCTCTTTGTGGTGATTCCAAAGATATTAAGCAAGGAATCTACTTGGCCGCCTGTTTGACCGGTATAACAATACACAACGACCGTTTTGCCAACGCTTTTAGCTTTAATAGAATCAAGGTTTTTCGCAATTTCTGGACCGTAGGGAATGTTTTCTGCGCCCTTCATGTGGCCTTTAGCGAAATCTTCCGCTTTTCGAACATCAACAATATAGTACTTATCAGCCTCTTTAGCGAGGACCTCTTTCATAACTGGGAGATCAATTTTATAGGAATCCGCCGGTAATTCGTTAAAATACTTCTGGACTGCCAAATCAATTGCTTTGTTTTCACTAGCAACCAGTGGAGCCGTCGGCATGACTGTTGGTTCTGTTACAGTCGGGTACTTCTGCCCTAACCAGCCTCGGGTGTCAAAGCCAACACTACTGCCACCCATGCCCGCGTTTAAAGAAAGAGTCTTAATACCAGCAACGTTGAGAAGGGAATCTGTTTGCCCACCGGTTTGTCCGGTATAGCAAGCAACGATTAACGTTTTATCTTTGGCAAGTGCACGAATGCTATCAAAGTTTTTGGCGATCTCTGCGCCGTAAGGAACGTTAATGGCACCCTTAATATGACCTTGAGCATAAGCGTCTGCTTTACGAAGATCTAACACTACGTATTGATCAGGGGTATTATCAAGACCGTCCTTAAGATCTTTCTCAGAGATTTTATAGGAATTTGTAACCTTAGTGCCAATGTCATTGAAATATGTTTCGAGTCCCGTTTTAACTGATTTGACTGAATCCTCAACAGGAGCAATTGAGGCTGCTGGTTTATTTGACGAAGTGGTAGCAGTTGTCTGCGCTTGGCCGCAACCCGTAACAATAAGGCCGGCAATCATGAGTACGGACAAGAAGGGCATTAATTTTCCTTTTCGCATGGTAATCATCCTTTCAAATATGTATTATAAGCGTTCTGGCAAGGGTACTCGCATTGCAAGGATTTTTATGAAGCTTAACCCCGTATACCCCCGGTGGGTATAATAATAACATGTTTGATCTGATATTTCAACATTTTCTTTAATAAACCCCCTATGTTAGGATAGTTGTAGAGTTTATGAACTTAGCATATATTCGTGTTTTAAAATTTGATAAATTCTATTATTAGCAAAATAAAGATATGAGAGGAAATTATATGTTGGAAAAAATGATTTCAGAGGCAAGATTAGATGATAACTATATTCAAAATATGAGCTTTGAAAATGATGTTCTTAGGGATGCTGATCTCTCAAAGATTGAATTTAAGTCGGTACAGTTTGATAAATGTCAATTTATTAATTGTAATTTTTCACGTACTAGCTTTTATGAGGTAGCTTTTATAAATTCCGATTTTGCAAATTGTATCTTTGAAAATAGCTATTGGAAGAATTCAAAAATAATAGAATGTAAAGGCACTGGAAGTAACTTTAGCCAAAGTTGTTTTAAAGAAGTCGTGTTATCTAATTGTTCATTCCGTTACGTAAATTGCTCAATATCAGTTTGGGATAGCTGTATGATTAGTGATTGTAATTTTAAAGAAGCGTTTCTATCAGAGGCAAAGTTCAAAAAGCTCAAGCTAAAAGCAGTTGATTTTCATAGTGCGGATTTCTTTAAAACTTCACTTAAAGGCATTGACCTATCAGATTGTATCATCGATGGCATTACGTTATCTGATACGTTCAGTGAACTTAAGGGTGTAAAGATAAACGCCATGCAAGCTGTTGATCTAGTACAAATTTTAGGGGTAAAAGTTATTTAGGCCCTGTTTCAAACGCTATTGTTGGTCAGACGGCCTCTCTCTAGGATGGCTACTCTATCCGTATACTTGTTAACTAAAGTCATATCATGGGTTATTATTAGAATAGTTCCACCTTGGTTACGGTACTCTAGCAACCAATCCATAACTTTCTTTACAAGCTCGGAATCCATCATTTTAGTGGGTTCATCAAGTATAAGAATTTTTGGATTCGTAATTAAAACGGAAACTAGCGCGACCAACTGACGTAAGGAACGGCTAAGATCATGGGGATGTTTATTGACCATAGGTTCCAACTCGAAATCTGTGGCTATTTTTCGGGCCTTATCTAAAGCTTCTTTTTTTGGTAGCCCGCGAGCAATAAGACTCCAAGCAATTTCCTCAAGAACTGTTGCCTTAAAGATTTGGTCATCTGGGTTTTGAAACAAAATTCCAACTTCCTTGGCCAGCTCCCAAGTCGGTATGTTTTCTGTGTCGACGCCACTGACAAAGACCTTTCCAGCTTGCGGTCGTAGTAGTCCAATAAAATGTTTAACTAAAGTGGATTTTCCTGAGCCGTTCGGGCCAATGAGTGCAAGGATTTCTTGTTTATTTATCTTGAGGTTTATATCTTCTATGCCACTTTGCTCATCATAACGATAGGTGAGATTTTGCACTTCAAGAACAGGGTATTCATTAATACTTATTTGAGGCTCTATTGAAGCACCATGATTAACAAAGGATTCTATTGTCTGATTAACTTGAATCGGCGTGACCTCCAAGGTCATTAGATCTTCTTTAAACAGCTCACCGTCACGTATGATTACTAGTCTATCGGCCCAAGGCGCTGCTATCAGAGGGTTGTGCATGCACACTAAAATTAATTTACCCTGATCGGCAAGTTCTCTTAAGGTGTGAAATATGTTGTAGGCCGACAAAGGATCTAACTGCTCAACGGGTTCATCTAGGAGCAAAATCGGTGCGTCACATATTAACGCACTTCCAATCGCTACCTTTTGCCTCTCTCCACCAGAAAGAGACCTTAGTTTGCGTTGTAGGAAACCACTGAGCCCCAGGGTTGATGTAACATTTTCAATGCGCAGGTCTAAATCTGGTCCATTTATGCCAGAATTTTGCAGAGAAAAGGCTAACTCTTCATAAACTTCTTCCAAAAGATAGACGTCAGAATCCTGTAATAAGACGCCAAAGGTTGGATTATCTTTTGGGAGTTTCGAATCAGAGTTATCGCCAAATAAGATTTGGCCCTCAAGTTTTCCTGGAGTTAGTTCAGGTATAATCCCTGATAAGCAGGCTAACAAAGTGGACTTACCACTACCGTTTTTTCCGCTTATTAGGATGATTTGCCCTGAAGGCGCGCTGAAATTAATCGTATTCAGGGCTGGAGTAGCCGCTTCATCATACGTAAAGCTGAAATTTCTAATAGTGATACTTGACAACTTGTTCACCTTTTTTCTACAAGTTTAAAGATTATCGCTTTACCTACCGAACCCTACAAGGATCAACAAAAAACAGAGGCCACAGGCTATAACTAGTTTGTCTGTATAATTCCAGTCGATTCGCCTTTTCTCTCGTTTGGAGTTGTAGCCACGCACGTGAAGAAGTTGAGCCATTATCTGGGCTCTAATTAGAGATTTAATGATGATGGGTATCATCACTACGAGGAACGCTTGCATTCGTTGCCAAGGATATTTACCGATCCTCAAGCCTCGAGCTCTCTGGACATTTAAGGTAACTTCCATCTGTTCACGCATGACTGGCAAAATTGAAAGGACCAGCCCAAGTACAATGCCAAGGTCAGGATGTATCCAACTTAACGCAGATATGATAGTCCTCAGAGGGTTTGAAAGCATGAAAATCTGAGTCACTGTCACAATTGCAAGCAAACGCAAAGCCGTGATGAGCCCATAGTTGAACCCTTCAACTCCAAAGATAGATATAAAGTGCTGATTATGAGGATTTACTAAAGCGTGGAGTAAGATCATGAAGGTCCCCAAATATAGTATCGGAAGTAAGCGCTTAAGCAAGGGGATCAGTAGGCCGAGATAAGTTGCTATCAGCAATGATAATAGTATGAAAATAAGTAGAACAGACCAGGTATGCAGAAATAGTATAGATAGGAGCACAAGCATCATTAGAATAGCTTGTGCTCCTATGTTGATATTAGGTAGTCTTTGTCTATACGCCCGCATTAGGTCCCTTACTAATACCTTTCATGCTTTGAGGCAAATTACGAATAATAGCCATGACCAAATAGGCGCTTAGAAGTTTATCAACTAGATTAGCTGGAATACGCGCTAGAAAGGCACTGGCGAAAATTTCGTTTCCTGATTTCAATAAAATTGCATAGAGTATGTCTACTCCGCCTCCAGTAACTCCACCAAATAAATAAACAGCGATCGGAGTACCAATGATTGGAGCGACAAAAGCTAAAATAATACCTGCCAATAAGGGAGTAATATAGTCTGTGAATCCACGTTTTTTTGCTAAATAACCAACGACTAGACCAATTGTGGCATTAACTAAACCAAATGGAATGTTAACAGGGTCTGTCGCCAGTCCTAGGAAAAGGTTGCTTAACAACCCCGTCAAAGCTCCTAACCAAGGTCCCAAAGTCACCGCTGCCAACATGGTGCCAATACTATCTAAGAAAATGGGAATTTTAAAAGTTGTAGCCACTAAGCCCCCGATAATGTTGATGACAATACCTGTGGCAACCATGGTTAAGCCAAGTTTCTTATTCATAATTCTTTCCCCCTATAATCTGTGGTTAATCAGATAATTTTTCAGTTTAAGTAAGCTCTCGTTGGGATCGGACTCTACAATCCCAATCTCGTCGAGAGTGATAGACCGACGGCGTAAACCGGACTGTAAGACCTCCATGAAAACACCTCGACTTTTGACGAGTTGCACTTGTCGGATTTTGTTTATTAACTTAATGTCTTCCGAAAGTTCACCACCCCACTGACCATCACAGGTCAGGGTTATCCCACAAGAAGGACTTCCTTCTACTCCGATGATAGGACCTACAGGTACTTGATGGCGTTGATATTCCTCAGCTTGGTCAATAATAGTTTCAGCAAGCTTTTCACAATGACGTCGGAAGAAGACGGAATCGTATTGGAATTTAGTTTGTCCCCAGCGAGACAACCCACCATGCAGTAGCTCAGGACAAGGCAACTGAATAATTCCACACTTGTGCTCCCGAAGTGTGGAAAGGATCTGTTCAATTAAGTTCGTAATATCTGGCGAGCCTTGGATTTTTGCTTGAGGATTTAGGAAACAATGAGCCAAGAAGACAACACGATTTGTAATATATCCACGCCCTTTCCTTTAGATATGTTCGTAATGCATTATAACATAGTTATGTATAATTATTATTATTATGTTATGTTTATGTTATGTTATGTAATAATAATATTTATAATATCGTGGTTAAGATTTTGTACAAAAATCTGAGGGATATTTCTGTATAATCTTAAATAATTCCACAACCAAAGTATATATTAGGTTAAAATATATCAAGGAAACTGATTAAATTTAACACTTATATAGTGTAAATAAAAGTGCTATTCTAATTAAAGAGAGAAATAGCAGTTATAGACATGATCTCACAAAACAGTTGGCTGATGTGAAACAGTCGACGGAATATAATAAACTCGCATTGGAGCTTCTAAGTAAACCTTAATAAATATTTCGCTTCCTTCGTCCCACAAATGTCTCTAAAAAATCTGCCCTATCAAACTAAGGACATTCACAATAGATATTTATAGTCTGAATATGACGGAAGGAAGTTAATGATGAGAAATTACGAAAAATATGAAAGAGCTAATTTTATGCCACCTGTAGTAACCTATGATTGGGTAAAAAAAGATCATATTGAAAAGGCACCTATATGGTGTAGCGTCGATTTACGGGATGGAAACCAGGCACTTATCGAGCCCATGAGTATTGATGAAAAATTGGAGTTTTTTCAGCTGCTTGTAGATATTGGCTTTAAAGAAATTGAAGTAGGATTTCCGGCTTCATCAGATACAGAATACAATTTTTTAAGAGCGTTAATAGAAAAAAATATGATTCCTGATGATGTAACGATTCAGGTTTTGACACAGGCGAGAGAACATATTATTAAAAAGACGTTTGAAGCAGTTAAGGGGGCTCCACGTGCTGTTATTCATTTATATAATTCAACATCCGTAGCACAGCGTGAACAAGTATTTATAAAAAGCAAAGAAGAAATTAAAGCGATTGCTGTGAAAGGCGCAAAATTATTAAAGCAACTTTCCTCTGAAACCGATGGAAACTTTTCTTATGAATATAGTCCTGAAAGTTTTCCTGGAACAGAAGTTGACTATGCACTTGATGTATGTAATGCAGTCATTGATATATGGCAGCCGACGAAAGAGAATAAGGTGATTATTAACATCCCGACGACTGTAGAAAATGTAATGCCTCACGTTTTTGCAAGCCAGGTTGAGTATATAAGTAAAAATATTAATAGCCGAAATTGTGTAGTATTAAGCATTCATCCTCATAATGACAGAGGTGGTGCTGTATGTGATGCAGAGCTTGGAATTTTAGCGGGTGCTGATAGAGTTGAAGGTACATTGTTTGGTAATGGTGAAAGAACGGGCAATGTTGATATAATTACTGTTGCCATGAATATGTATTCTCATGGTGTGGATCCTTTGCTTGACTTCAGTAATATGCCGGAAATATGTAAAATATATGAACGCATCACAAGGATGTGTGTATACGAACGACAGCCGTATTCAGGAGAACTTGTGTTTACTGCATTTTCAGGTTCGCACCAAGACGCCATAGCAAAAGGAATGAAATGGAGAGAGGACAACGAATGTGATAAGTGGACAGTTCCTTATCTCCCGATTGACCCCAACGATGTGGGAAGAAATTATGAATTTGATATAATTCGTATTAATAGCCAGTCTGGTAAAGGCGGAGTAAGTTATATATTAAAACAAAATTACAAATTATCTCTTCCTGAAAAAATGAAAGAAGAAGTGGGATATTTTATAAAAGGTGTTTCAGATCGCGAACATAAAGAATTATCACCATCCTTCATATATCAGATATTTGAAGATGAATATGTCCATAATTCTCGTATATTTCAGATTAGCGAAGTGCATTTTAAACAGATAGATGGAATAATCGCTGAAATTATGATTGATCATGCAGGTACTTCTGAATTTGTAAAGGCAAATGGAAATGGTCGATTAGACGCTGTCAGTAACGCCATTAAACTGTATTTCGGGGTTAGCTATGAACTGTCAGTATATGAAGAACATGCTTTGGAAAGTGGTTCTTCATCCAGTGCTGTAGCCTATGTCGGAATAATCTGTCATGATAGACTTTACTGGGGCGTAGGATTTGATTCGGATATTATTAAAGCATCCATTGCAGCACTTACCGTTGCGGTTAATCAGCTTCCAGAAATTAAGGGAATCTCAAAAGGAAAAGATGAGAAGATATTAGAAATTTTAAACTATGTCCAAGCAAATTATAAAACTGTTACCTTGGAGGTTTTATCAGAGGAATTTTATTTAAGCAAACAATATTTATCAAAATATATCAAAGTGAAGTCAGGAATGACTTTTGGTAATAATGTAAAAAAAATTAGAATGACGAAAGCACGTACACTGTTAAAGAATGGGAACATGACAGTTGAAAGCATAGCTGATGCTGTCGGATACCAAAATGTAGAGCACTTTAACAGGATGTTTAAGGGAAGTTATAGCATGACCCCTATACAGTTTAGAAAGCAGAAAGAGTAGAGATTTGTCGTGGCTCGTAAATATATAACTCGTTGGAAAAGGCTTAGAATTGCAGAAGCTGCATTTCTAAGCCTTTTCGTTGTGTATACTAAGTAGTCAAAAGTGCAAAGCGTATTTCTATAAATAATTTTCCAGTAGGAACTGACAGCTAAAGAATACATGATATTGGAACTGTTACTTAAAAACTTGTCATCCATTTCCTGAGAAAAAGAGGGATGAAGAGGCACCAATCAAACCATCACCCAAAAAACGCGGACGAAAATTCAAGGCTGAACGGGAGAAGTGGCTCAAAGAACAACTGGAACGGGAAGAGAATCAACCCCTTTTTCAGAAGAA
>DASRMG010000134.1:0-24500 GCA_035648035.1 Desulfosporosinus sp.
TATTTGAGGATTCTTTTCTTACTAATCAGCTAAAAACCCTTGAAAAAGCTAGTTAATCATTAATAATCAAAGGGCAACAATCACATTAGGCTACCTGGAAATCACAGAAGCAGCGATTTAGAGGGTGCGAAACTTAAGATACAATATAACATGTTTATGCGATATGCAATTAAACTAATATTTCTATGAGACTTTGGTGGCTGACCGTGCAACCACGAAGACATTCTGTCTATAATTCTTTAATATGAGCTGCACTGACCTATTTCCATTGTATTCATTGACTTCAATGGTGAAAATCATATCTAGTTTGACGGAGTTTTTTAATCCCCGGTTCATTTTATCCAATTCATCGCTTCCGAATTGATGGATGATCAAGTCTTGGAACGCGTTAATATCTCCGAAGTAAACACAATCCAGTGTTTTATGACTCTTGGTTAAGAGTTTCAATTTCAATACATTTTTCTTAGCGCCGAGAACGGAACTCCTCGAAACAGAAATGTCAGTCTCCGCGAAAAGCGGTTTCGAATTCCCTTTACCGTAAGGTTCAAGGATTGTTAAATCTTCCGCTAGCGCAAGATTGATTTTATCCAGTGAAATTAAACCATCCACGCGAATTTTGCGAATCAAATCTTCCTCCGTTAAGTGGGTTAATTGATTCAACTGCTCTCTTAAGGCCTCCACCTTATCCGTGTCAAGGGACAAGCCGGCGGCCATCTCATGTCCACCAAATCTCGTTAATAATTCGTGGCACTTGGTTAGCTCTTCAAACATATTGTAGCCTTCAATGGATCTACCCGAACCCTTAACCCCCTGTTCAGCATCCGTAAGTACAATGGTTGGAACATTATAACGTTCTCGAATTTTACCAGCAATGATGCCTGCAATACTTTCATGAATATCGGGTTTATAAACAATAAAAACCTTGTCCCTCTTTATGGTAGAGCTCTCAATGATCTGGACAATTTCCTCAACGCCCTTGAGCGTCATATCCTTGCGTTCTGTATTTAGTTGATGAAGCTCCAAGGCTAGTTCACTTGCCTCCTGGAGATGATCAGACAACAATAGCCTTAAGCCCTTTTTAGCACTATCTAATCTTCCAGAAGCATTGATGCAGGGACCGATGATAAATCCTAGGGAATAAACCTCGATGGTCTTGCCCTCAATACCCGTTTGTTTGATCAAGGCTTTAAGCCCGATATTTTGAGTTTCGTTGAGCATTTGGAGCCCTTTTTTAACGAAAAGCCTATTTTCTCCTATTAAGTCCACGACATCACAAACTGTCGCGATCGCTACATATTCGATAAAGGAAAAAGCTTCCTTTATCGGAATACTCATTTCTTCAAATAAAACTTGAATCAACTTAAAGGCCACACCAGCGCCACACAGTATTTTGAAAGGATAAGGACAATCTATCTGCTTTATATCGATGATCGCGTCGGCATTAGGCTTTTGATAACTGCGCGCTCCTTGACGGTCTTCCGTAAAGGGCACTTCATGGTGGTCAGTAATGATGACTGTCATACCTAGGCTTTTAGCATAATTAATCGGATCAATGGCTGATATACCATTATCACAGGTTATAAGGGTATCAATCCCTTCATCTTTAGCCTTTTTAATCATCGCTTCATTGATTCCATAACCATCTTGAATTCTATGAGGTATGTCATAATCTACGTTCGCCTTACACCTCAACAAGGCCTTATAGAGCAAGCACGTGCTAATAACGCCATCCACGTCGTAATCGCCAACAATCCTAATCTTTTTTCCTTCGGCAATTTTAAGTTTTATGAGACCTACACCCTTCTCAAGATCTTTCATCATCCTGGGATCATGTAACTGGTCAAAGTCTGGCTTAATAAAACTTACAGCGCTATCAAACTCAGATATACCTCTATTGACTAATACTTTACAGAGTAAATCACTAATATTAAGTTTATGAGCATATTTTTCCAACATGTTTTCCTGGTTTCGAATTGACCACTTTTCCAAATCTAATCCTCAACTTTCTGCTATCAACGATTTAATAGACATGTTGCTTTTTTCACTTGTCATCTAAGCTGCGACCTTTAGCTTCTGGTCTCCGACTTCTCACCTCTATTTTCACCTGACAACGTTGACAGGTATCTGCTAGGCCTTCTTCCACAGGGCATTGCGCATCTCTTGGGCTGCAAGGTTCTGCGTGAATGAGAACATGAGTCCCTTGTAATCTCATATTTATTTCTTGTTCAATCACATCACACAGTTCATGAACGTCAACTACTGCAGTGTATTTAGCGACCACCAGATGTAAATCAGCATGTCTTTGCGCTCCGGCTTTGCGAGTGCGGAGTTCGTGAAATTCAACAAATTCTTCGGCATGGCGTAGCAGGACTTCGGCAATAATGGCACGTTCCTCATCTGGCAAACTAACATCAACTAAGGGCGCGAAGGCTTTCTTCGTCAAGTCAAAGGAGGCCTTGATGATCATCAGTGCTACCCCGAGCGCTATGATCGGATCTAAGAATGTCCACCCCGTAATCTTAATTAAGAGAAGACCGATAAAAACCCCACCAGATGTGTAAACATCTGTCCTCAAATGCAAAGCATCCGCTTCAAGCGCCACAGAATCAGTTCGCTTGGCCACTGCCATGAGTTTGGTCGATACAATCAAATTAATCACTGCAGAAACTCCCATGATGAGCAGGCCTAACCCCAGACCCAATTCACCAACATGGCCTCCTTCACCCTCAATAATCTGCTGGAACTTTTGAAGGGCTTGGACGATAATCATAAGTGCTGCAACGAAGATCAAAGCGGCCTCTATCGTGCCAGATACATTTTCTATTTTTCCATGTCCGTAGGCATGTTCTGAATCGGCAGGTTTTCCCGATTCCCTCACCGCAAAGAGTGCAATGAACGCTGCCAGTAAATCAATTCCAGAGTGAATACCTTCTGATAAGATACTAACTGACCCACTCATTAAGCCAATCGTCACTTTTGCAACCGTTAAAAAAGTATTAGAGGCGACAGATAATGAAGCCACCCGCGTCTTGTCTTCCACGATTAAACTCTCCTCACCTTCCATAGTAACTTCTGCCAACTATAGAAAACTGGCTAGTGCCAAGCCTTCCTGCACTGTTATGGCGAGAAGTGATCATCCAGCAAGTCATTCTGATGAACGTACAAAAATAGGACCCCCCTAGAAGGAAGTCCCACGGATTACTCCGCTGCCTCAATAGCTTGAAGCCCAGCTTATTTGCCTGACGACTATAGTCTATGCTTAAGATACCAAATATTGAACCGTAAAGCAAGGTTTTTCTATACTCGCACTTAGAGCGTCTTAAAGTGTTAGGATGTTTCCATAAATAATCAAACTTATACCTAATATGACACGCAGAACGGTGGGCGCAAAGCTCCATAGAATCTGACTCTTTTTTCCTTTAGGAATAATTCCAGTACCGACCACCAAGGCCCAAAGGATGATTGCTACTATAGGGGTAACGAAGGCACCAAAGAGAACTAAACTAATCAGTCCACCTACCAGGCCGTTGACAACTTGGCTTTTATTCGCAATCTTCCCAACAACCAGCAAGAGCAGGCTACCTACAACGCCCCCCAAAAGGAGACGGGGTTCCCAAAACAAAAATTGATCTAGATCATGAACAAGAAAGTTAATCCCACTTAAGGCCGCCGTTGCCAATAAGGCTCCCCTAACGCCACCGAAAAAAATTATTCCAGCGCAAAGTAGTAGGGCGGCCTCAAGTATCACGAGAAAAATGAATCCCAAGTAGCTCACCTCCTGCGCTTTTCTGCTAGTATTAACCAAAACTATCCATTCTAAACTTTAATCAATGAACGATCAGTCAACAATGTGAAGAGGACCCCCTTCAACGGGGATCCTCTTCACAAATAGCCAGACGTTTAGAAGAAGTTTCTTAGAATACGATACCCATAGCGATGAGTAACAGAATGATTACGACGACAGCAGCGATTCCTGCGCCAGCTCCATTTGCTCCTAACATAGTTCTAACCTCCTTTGTGATAAAATTTTATTGCTTTAGCGATTTAGAATATTACGCCTAAGGCAATTAAGATCAGGATTGCGACGGCAATAATACCAACGCCTACGCCCACGGGTGCAGCGACTGGTGCAACTGGTGCGCATACAGGTCTGCAACAAGCTCCATATCCGTACATAAATGCTCCTCCTTTATAGCTTGACAATTTCATAGGATATACTCTAGAATACGATGCCCATTGCGATCAGTAACAAGATCACTACGACCACAATTGCAATTCCACACCCAGCTCCAAGCATAGCCTGAACCTCCTAATGCTACTTATTCAGTCGATTTAGCAAGAATATATTAATCCTAAGGCAATTAAGATCAGAATTGCGACGGCAATAACGCCAACACCCACGCCAGCAGTCGCAACAGGTGCAACAGGGGCGCATACAGGTCTGCAACAAGCTCCATATCCGTACATAGAATACCCTCCTTTTTAATTTTTTTCTTGGTTGTTAGTGCTTTTGACGTTCTAACAACCTCCTAATTCTGTCTTGGTATTTCTTGGGTACACAGTAAGATATGTCTGAAGCTCTAAAATGTTAATATTTTCCATAAAAATAATTTTGGCAATATTAAAGACGCTCCCCGGTTGGTCGGGAGAGCGTCCTTGAATTAGGAACTAATAACCTGAACTTTTCAGGCGTCGGGTAAATTCATTCATCCCCATAGATGCATAGCAATAAACGCGATGAAGGTTCCAGGCATCTGCCTTGTCATCCGCCCATCCACGTGCTGTGGTAACCGCCATCAGATACCCGGCATCTTTCACCTTCTGCACAACATTGGGATTTAGATCTCCATACGGGTAAGCGAAAAAGTTTACCGTTTGCCCTAACTCTTTTTCTAAGAGTTCTTTTGGAGGGCGAAGTTCACTTAATATCGTGGAAGGATCTATTTTTGTTAAATAAGGATGCTTGGTCGTGTGACCTTCGATTTCCCACCCATTGGCAACCAGCTCTTTGAGCTGCGGCCAAGACATAAAGCCTTCTCCGTTAATATAGCTGGTCACCATGAACACGGTGGCTGTATACCCATGCTTCTTTAAAATAGGAAAAGCGGTGGTATAGTTATCGACGTACCCATCATCAAACGTAATAACAATCGGTCTTTCAGGGAGTGTCCCCCCCTTATACAAGGCCTGGTATAACTGTTCTAAAGAAACGCTTTGATACCCTTTGTCCTGCAAATACGCCATTTGAGCTTCAAACTGTTTAGGGGGCATTCTTAATTCATTACCATTCTCCAGCTTAATGGAATGGTAATATAGGATGGGGATCCCTTCCGCAGCTTGAAGGCTTGATAACTTTGATTGCTTCTGTGATGCTTGTTCCTGGTCAGATTCAGTGGTTGGATTGGTTGGGGTCAATTGGCTTTTGGAAGGTGGGGGTGGTTGTTGTCTCGCGCATCCACTGCTTCCAAATACAAGGAAAACGAATAGGAGAACTCCAATGATTTTCTTTACCAACGTTAACTCCTTTATGCTCACTAGATATAAAATATTAATAGAGATTAGGCACGAGCAGCTTTGCCTTTGCCGCCTTTACGGGGTGTTTTCTTCATGTGTGTCTTTACTTCCAAGAGAACTTGACTGGCAATAAAGATAGAGGAATAAGCTCCCGTAAATACCCCTAACAGCATCGCCAAAGAAAACATTCTTGTGGATTCTCCACCGAGAATAAACAGCGAGAGCAGAGCGATTAATACCGTGATGGAGGTGTTAATAGAACGGCGCATGGTCTGCCAAATAGATTTATCCACCATATCGCCATAACTGTCGGCCCGCCTCATCTTGCCTTGGTTCTCACGAATCCGGTCAAAGATAATCACGGTATCATTAATGGAGTAACCAATAATTGTCAAGATGGCTGCCACAAACGCCGAATCAATTTCCCATTGGAACAACGAGAAAATCCCGACAACCACTAACACATCGTGTACGAGGGCAATAATTCCAGAGATGGCAAAGACAAACTCGAATCTGATCGTAATATAAATGATCATCATGCCTATCGCAATGATCAAAGCATAGATTGCATTGCGGGCGAGCTCCTGCCCGATCGCAGGACCAACTTTATCTTCTTTAAGAGCCGTTTTATCATACTCTCCGACCTGAGTTTGCAAGGCCGTCATTAATTCAGCCCGTTTATCTTCTTCAAGTGCTTCTGTTCGGATCAAGGCGGTTGTATTTCCATCCGACAACTGCACAGGGCCTTCGAGACCCACCGATTTCATCGTATCCGTAATAGCAGCCTGTGTCACTGCCTTATTAAAGTTCACGTCCAGCATGGTTCCGCCTTTAAAGTCAATCCCCAAATTCAGTCCCTGCATCACCAAGGAAATCACTCCCGGGATAATAATCAAGAGTGAAATAGCATACCACCAAAGCCGTTTCTTAACAATGTTAAAATAGAGTGGGTGTATCTTTTGGACGTCATCGTACGTCGCTGCATGTCCATGTTTCTCCATTATACATCCCTCCTAACGCCAAACCATGTCGTATTCATTTTGGGCTTAATTCCCACCGTTAAGCGTAATACGAGTCGAGTAAACGTAATGGTGGTAAATAAGCTCGCCAAAATCCCGATGCCCAAGGTAAGGGCAAATCCCTTGATAGAACCAGATCCAAACGTGTAAAGGGTTAGCGCAGCAATGAGCGTCGTCACATGAGCATCAATCACCGTAACGAAGGCTCGACTAAAGCCTGATTCTACGCCAGCTCGCAACGATTTTCCAACCCGTATTTCCTCTTTCACGCGTTCGTAGATGATGATATTAAAGTCGACTGCCATACCAATCGAGAGAATAAAGCCGGCGATACCCGGAAGCGTCAGTACCACTCCAAACATCCAGAAAATCCATAGGACGATGAGTGCATATACAACTAAGGAAAAATCAGCGACAATTCCAGGTAAACGGTAGAAGACGAGCATAAATAGGAAAATAAAGATTAGACCGTATAGTCCAGCCTGTATACTTCTGTTTAACGAGTCAACACCAAGAGAAGCTCCCACTTGACGTTTTTCAGCAATACTCATGCTCACAGGCAAGGACCCTGAACGCATAAGTACGGCATGATTTGCAGCGTCTTCTAACGTGTCATATCCAGTAATCTCGGCTTGACCATCCAGAATTGGTGTGTTAACGGATGGATTGGTCAAGAGTTTGTCATCTAAATAAACGCCAAGTCTTTGACCGACCAACTTGGTTGTTAACGCTGCAAATTTTTTACCTCCGTCTGGTGAGAAAGTTAAATTAACAACATATTGTCCTGCTTGCTGGGCTTGACCTCCCTTAGCGTCTTTGAGATCATCCCCTTGCAACATAATATTACCTTCAGGATCTCTAAAGGTTAACTTAGCCGTTGTTTTCAAAATATCCACCGCTTTATCGGGATCCGTAACACCCGCTAAATCGACAATAATACGTTTCTTATCATAGTCTGCTTGGACTATGGGCTCGGATACGCCAAGATCATTCACCCGGTTTGATATGATTGCTTTAGCTTTGTCGATATCATCTCTGGTAATTGGTGTACCATTTTTATCTTGTTCTGCCTGTAGTACTAAGTGCACTCCACCGCGCAGGTCAAGTCCCAAGGGGATACCCTTTATAGGATCCGTAAGAGGCTTGATCGATAGTGCAACGGCTGCTGCAACCAGTAACACAAGTGCTACTAGTTTAATGATATTTCCCCGTCTCATCTGTTTTCCTCCCTCTCAATATGGTAGTACTTGCCCAACCATTTCCCATTATAAATCGTTCAAGATTGCAATGTCAATTGGATAGAATGCAATCAGAGTAGCTTAACTTCATTAATCTTTAATTCAAATTTTGTTTTTAAGTATTCTGCCGCCTTACGGCATAGGAGCATCCTAGCAAGAAAAATCTCAAAGTACTCCATGACCGGGCAAATTTCCGTGTCAATCGTTAGCTCCAAAGCGATGCGTTCTTTAGGATACACTCGAAGAAAGGAGCGTTTGACCGCATAATTAACCCGGTCATGAATATCGAACGTTGCAAGATCAGAATTACGGACTCGTGTACGATGAACGTCAGATTTATCTGCAAGGATTAAAGCGGCAGAAATGTTATTGACAGGATTACCATCAAGCTCGTCATGATTGCCAATTGCGCCAATGACGCTGGCAATTTCATTAGGTGGCATACCATGCCGTTCCAAAATCCCCGCTGCGAGGATTGCCCCTGTCTGGGCATGGGAAACACGATTAACGGCATTGCCAATGTCATGGAGGTAAGCTGCAATGGCTGCCAATTCGCACTCCCTTTCGGGTTGCTCCAGCTTCAGGAGAATATTAGTAGCAATATGGGAAACTAGGCCTACATGCCTAAGTCCGTGTTCTGTATAACCGATGGCCGCAAGATGACGGTTTCCGGCATCAATTAGAGCCTGTACATAAAGATCGTCTTTAATCGTTTGCAGAGTGACCTTCGTCAAAATAAACCCCTCCTGAAATTCGTAACCGATAACAATTCATTCCTACTGTTCCTAAATCATTCACCAGCCCATAATTCGCCCAGGCCCCCACGACCGTGCCAAAACCTGGTATAAGCTGAAGTGTTTTTCGAAAATCAATGGCATCCCGATACTCACGCTGAAACTGTTCCCAATTAATCTGCTGTAAATACCCTTCCTTAGCTGGGCATTTCTCAAGGTCCTTCTCCCAATTCAAAATGACCTTGAACAATTCAGGACGCATTTCTTGACTAGAAAAGGCCAACTGGAAAATATATAGTAAAAATAGACGTTCTGTATAATCTTGGGTAGAAAAGCCATAAACGTGTGCTAACTCAAAAAGAAATTTCATTTTAATAACGATGAGCGCTGGGAAATCAGCTATGGCGAGGGTAAAACCACCCGCACCCGTCCCGGCACCTTCTGCAGCAGCAATTCTCTTGTATTTGAGAAGAAGTGTCCGAGCCAATTCATCACGTTTTTGCAGAGAGATTTCCTGAACAGGTGAGCTTTTAGGGATAAAATCAAGCCCAAAAACTACAGATTGAACCAACCCTTTAACGGTTGCTGTGATGACAGTTTGGACCTTTTGAGGAATAATCTTATCATTAATTTTAGTTTGAAGGACTTTTGAGGTTCTGCCCAGTAGTCCAGGCCGTTTGAGTAGTCTTTGTGCCCAATAGTTCAATTCAACTCGCACATGATTTTCATACGTTTGTTCTTCTTGAATTGGATGATATATGGGCACAGGTTCACCCCCAATGACTCATTTTCCAGCACAAGCTTAGAAGCAAGTGGTCTGTACCACTTGCTTCTGTAAATATACTTCTTCTATGATACTTGCTTTAAACGTTCTGCCTTTAGACTTACTTTGATCCTATTAAGCTTTTTCTAGGTTGATATCACGATTTTCCACGCTAAGAATTCCAGTTTTAGCCACTTCAACTTCTACTTTATCTGCAATGGTCATAAGTATGGACTCTTCCTTGACTTTCGTGATTTTACCATAGAGTCCACCTGCTGTGATGACCACATCTCTTGTCTTCATTCCGTTCATGAGCGTCTTTCGCTTTTTCGCCTGTTTTTGTTGTGGTCGAATCATGACGAAGTAGATAAATGGAATAAAAATCACGATGTAAAGAATTAATGTCGTCTGTTGTGTCATTTTAATATCCCCCTTTATTCAGTCTTAAAACTATTCCCCATGACAGGGGCAAAATCCTTCTAAATAGGAAAACTTACTGGAATAATTACGCCACTTGAAGTTTTATTAGACCTACTCCTGCCAGGTTCTAGTAACTGACCACTGACTTCTGTTAGCTGTAGCCGTAATCCGAAAAACACTTTTGTCGATATTCTGGCAAACGGTCTTCCTTGATCGCCTCTCGAATTTCTCGCATTAAGTTCTGGAGATAACGCAAGTTATGAATTGTCATCAGGCGGATACCTAGAATTTCTTCAGACTTGATCAAATGCCTGATATACGCCCGCGAATAGTTGCGACACGTGTAGCAATCGCACGTTGGATCAATCGGGCCAAAATCATGTGCGCAGCCAGCGTTGCGAACAATGACTTTGCCATAGCGGGTCATCGCTGTCCCATTACGGGCAATGCGCGTTGGCAACACACAATCAAACATGTCAATCCCTCGCATAACGCCTTCGATGAGAGCGTCCGGAGAACCCACCCCCATGAGATATCGGGGCTTGTCTCTTGGAAGTAAGGGCACTGTATACTCTAACACCTCATACATCATTTCCTTTGGTTCGCCGACACTCAGGCCCCCAATCGCATACCCTGGCAAATCTAGTTCCGTGATTTCAGCAGCACTTTGACGACGTAGATCTTCAAACATCCCCCCCTGTACAATACCGAATAAAGCTTGGGTGTCTGTCGTCGTTAATGTTTCCTTGCATCGTTTAAGCCAACGAGTCGTCCGCTCTAAAGAATCTTTGACGTACTCATGGGCACAAGGGTACGGTGCGCACTCATCAAAAGCCATCACAATATCCGATCCCAGAGCCATCTGCACTTCGGTCGCGATCTCAGGGCTTAGAAATTGAGCAGAGCCGTCGATATGCGATCTGAATTCTACACCACTCTCTTTAATCGTCCTTAGATGACCCAAGCTGAACACTTGAAAACCACCACTGTCCGTTAAAATCGCTCCGTCCCAGTTCATAAAACGATGAAGCCCACCCGCTTCCCGAATTAACTCATGTCCCGGACGCAAGAAAAGATGATACGTGTTACTTAAGATAATCCCTGCCCCAATCTCTTTGATTTCCTCAGGGGTTATAGTTTTCACGGTCCCTTGCGTCCCAACCGGCATAAACACTGGTGTATCGATGACGCCATGGGGTGTATGTAATTTCCCTAAGCGTGCCCTCGTCCGTGAATCTTCTTTTAGTATTTCCAAATGCACCGCGGTCAAGCCCTTCACTCCCTTCTTTTTCACCATCTCTTAATTATAGAATGAGCATAGCATCACCAAAACTATAAAATCGATAGCGTTCTGCTACTGCAAGTTCATACGCCTTTAGCGTTAACTCCCTTCCCGCTAATGCACTAACCAGCATAAGCAAGGTTGACTTGGGAAAATGAAAATTCGTCAGTAAAACGTCCACAACCTTAAAGGAATAGCCCGGGTAAATAAAAATATCCGTCCAACCAGCACTCGGTACAACCCTTCCGTGCTCATTTCCCACTGTTTCTAGCGTCCGAGCCGCTGTCGTCCCCACGGCGATGACCCGACGTCCTTCACGTTTTGCGCGATTAATTTGCTCTGCTGCCTCCAACTCCACCCGATAATATTCGGAATGCATGGGATGGTCTTGGATATTTTCTACTTTAACGGGACGAAAGGTTCCTAAGCCCACATGGAGGAGGATCTCTACGATTTCCACGCCCTTCTCCCGAAGTTCGCCCAGAAGTTCCGGCGTAAAATGCAGCCCAGCCGTCGGCGCGGCTACAGACCCCCGTTCCTTAGCATACACGGTCTGATAACGTTCTTGGTCTTCTAGTTGCGCTGTAATATAGGGTGGTAGGGGCATCTGCCCTAGAGTGTCTAAGATAGTTTCGAAAACTCCTGCATAGGCAAAATGGATCCTGCGATTTCCGTTCTCCAATATATCTTGAAGTTCTCCGATCAGTATTCCACACCCGAAGCGAACCTTCTGCCCTACTTTAAGACGCTTACCAGGCTTTACCAAGGCTTCCCAGACGTTGAGTTCAAGTCTCCGTAAGAGAAGTACTTCGATTTTTCCCTCAGTGCCTTCTTTTTCGCCGATCAAACGCGCTGGTATGACGCGGGTGTTATTAAGCACAAGCACATCGCCTGTTTTCAGAAGGGAGACAAGCTCTCGAAACGTATGATGCTCTATTCCTCCACTCACCCGATTCAGAACCATTAAACGGGATGAATCCCTAGGTTCGATCGGGTGCTGGGCAATCAGCGTTTCCGGTAAATTAAAATCAAACTCAGATACGTTCAACCCATCATTCTCCTTTATCAGATTTCACAAGCCACTATTCCTGACTAATCTGAGTATTAGTGTAGTAAAATGTTAATATTTCCTTATAAGTATACCCCAGTTGAGACATATGATAAGCACCCCATTGCGACATCCCAACGCCATGCCCCCAACCCCTACCATCAAAAACAAACACGCCGAACGGTTGGGAATCAGTACTGGGTCCTTTTGCTGAACTGAGGATTTTTGAAAGTAAGGGTCCTTGCTCTATTTCCTGAGATCCTAGAGATGATAAAAACCCTGATAGGCCCGATTTGCTGTTAGACGCTTTGTTTGTAGGAATTTTACGAGCTTCAAACAAACTCCCCAGAAAGGCAAACTTTTGAATGGGCTGCCCAAAAGGATAAAACTTCTTAACGAACGTCCTTGCTGTGACCGTTTTGGTCAGTCCAGACCCATCTTCCATTCTGACACTTTTTACCCGACCAGAGGTGTATTTATCAAGTTCAACCTTCGTCACGGGCCCTAGTCCAAAGTTGGCGCCTAGGACCGGAGCTGAAACGATAAATCTCCATTGATCCGCTGCGCCTCCAATTGATTGTGAATAGGGATCTGGATGAGACACATTATTACTATCAGATTTTCCCCATACATTTTTAGCGTCTTCTGTGTAGCCTCCGCTATGCGAAGAATAGAGTGCTTCTATGGGTTGCTTGCTCTGTTCATCAATGATAATTTCGCCCCGAGTTGCCTCAACTGCCAATGAAGCTTCCCCCTCAACAAGCTTACCTGCATAGGCTTGATCAATATCTGGGGAATCAGTGATCGCCTTTTCACCCTTCTCAGTATGTTTCACTAAGAAGGTTCTAGCAGCTACTGCTTGGGCTTTAAGGGCTTCTGACCCGCCCTTATACCATTCATTGCTCATCTCTGTAGGTACTACACCTTTAAGGTAGTCTTCACTATCCACCCTGTTAACGACCTGCCAACGACCGCTCTGCCAACTTAGGTTTAAATCTCCGCGATAGACAGCGGCCTTATCTTCGGGTGTTTTAATGCTGAGACTGCCTGAATTAACCCCTTTTATTTTAAAATTGTTTCCCTGAAGCACTTGAAACGCCTGATGATTAATCCGAATGATTGGTGCCCATCCTCCCCAGCCTACTTGTAGACTAGAACCTTCTGGGAGCTTTAGGGTCGTTGAATCCATAATTAGCTGATAATCACCTTGTTCAACCTGAATTTCCAGCCACCCAGCCTGACTCAATTTCCATACTAGCTTAACCGATATTTCATTGGCTTGACAAGGTTTCACCTGGATCAACATAAGAATTAATAAGACCGTACACAAAAATGGTAACCGCTCCGTAATCCGAATCATGCTCAACACCCACCTTCTTATGCCAATTAGAAAGTACAACTTTCGGGCAAGTTTGCTACATGTTCAGATTACCCTATTTTCTACGGTTATATGCTTTGAATTTGTTTAATTAGAAACCCACACCTACTTGCTTTCTTCCGGGAAAAGTCCGCTGTCAGACCGTTTCTGGGGAAGGGGGTATCCTAAATGTTCATAGGCTCTTACGGTCGCCACGCGTCCCCGTGGAGTCCTTTGCAAAAATCCCATCTGAAGTAAAAAGGGTTCGACAACATCTTCAATGGTCACAGACTCTTCCCCAATCGTTGAGGCGAGCGTCTCCAAGCCGACCGGCCCTCCTGCAAACACTTCAATGATCGTCTTTAACGCTTTCTGGTCAATTTGATCCAAGCCCATAGGATCGACTTCTAAGCGATTTAGGGCATCGCGCGCGATGGTTTGGGTCACGACACCGTCTTCCCAGACCAAGGCGAAATCCCTCACCCGTTTCAACAACCGATTCCCAACCCTTGGTGTTCCCCTGGAACGTCGGGCAATCTCTTCCGCCCCGTCATCGGTGATATCCAATCTTAAAATACCCGCTGCACGCAACACAATTTCTTTTAAGTCCCCCACCTCATAGAATTCAAGACGACTAATAACCCCAAAGCGGTCGCGTAAAGGAGAGGTTAACTGTCCTGCGCGGGTTGTGGCCCCTACCAACGTAAACGGAGGCAGAGACAAGCGAATAGAGCGAGCACTTGGACCTTTTCCAATCACAATGTCCAGACATCCATCCTCCATGGCTGAGTACAGGATCTCCTCTGTCGTAGCATTCAAGCGATGGATTTCATCGATAAAGAGCACATCTCTAGGCTCTAATGCTGTAAGAATTGCCGCTAAATCTCCAGGCCGTTCAATCGCAGGGCCCGATGTGGTACGTATACTCACGCCCATTTCAGCAGCGATTATATTAGCAAGCGTGGTTTTCCCTAAACCAGGTGGCCCATATAATAAGACATGATCGAGCGCTTCTCCACGGGTGGAAGCAGCCTGTATAAAGATACTTAAATTCTCTTTAACTTTTCTCTGCCCGATATAGTCACACATGCGACAAGGACGAAGTACTTCCCCTTCATGATCCGTAAGTTGTTCTTGGGGAGCAACCAGCCGTTCTTCCATTTCCAAGCCCCTCTCTCGTCTGCCTTTTTCATTCAATCATTCATCTTAGCTGAACGAGTTCACTAACCGCCAGAAAGCATGCGCAGGGCCTTTTTCACTTGCTCTTCAGTGGTTAAATCTCCACCGTCTTGTTGGCGACTAAGTGCTTGCCTTGCCTCTTCTAAACCAAAGCCGAGAGCCATTAAGGTTTGTAAGGCTTCTGAGTGCATCAGGGGGGCTGGCGTTGGTTCACCACCTAGGGGAAGAGAAACATGTCCTTTTAATTTTTCTTTCAGTTCCAAAATAAGTCGTTGCGCTGTTTTCTTCCCAATGCCTGGTACTTTGGTAAGTAAATTAAGGTTTTCACTAATGATTGCGCTTTCGATTTGTACGGCCCCAAAGGTTGAAAGTAGCGATATGGCTGCTTTAGGTCCAATGCCAGAGACACTCAACATTTCCAGGAAAAGTTGTTTTTCCTCTAAGGAGGAGAATCCATACAGGGATATATCATCTTCACGCACCACCATATGTGTGTACACGACAAGTTCTTGACCAGGACAAGACTTAGCTAAGAGCCCATAAGGTACAAAAAGTAAATACCCAACCCCTTGGACATCCATCACTAAACGATCCGCTTGGACTTCCCACACTTTACCTCGCAACATCCCGATCATCGGAATTCCTCCATTCTCCGATTCAATGTGAAACTATGGGCATGACAGATCGCAACGGCTAAGGCATCTGCCGTATCGTCCGGTCTGGGAATTTCATCAAGTTTTAGTAATCCTTTAACCATTTGTTGGACCTGTTTTTTGTCTGCCCTTCCATATCCCACAACAGCTTGTTTCACCTGCAACGGGGTATATTCAAATACGGCAATGCCCCGTTGGGCACCCGCCAACATAACGACACCCCGAGCGTGAGCAACTGCAAGAGCAGTGGTTGTATTGCGATTAAAGAAAAGCTCTTCAATAGCCATGTGATCCGTTGGATGTTCCTGCAGAAACGGGTCAATCTGTTCAAATAACATTAACAGACGCTGTGCTAAAGGTGTGTGAGCTGGCGTTCGCCAGCAACCATAAGCTAGCGCGTTTAAATGACTCCCTTTTTGTTCAATTAATCCATACCCCATAATAGCCGTTCCAGGGTCGATTCCCAAAATAATCATACACGTACACGTCTTCCTTTCAACATTATATATTTCGACAGAAGACGCACAATTCCCTTTCTTTTATAGACCCTTAACGCTTGTCAAGAGGGTTCGCTCGCCGTATCAATAAACGACTGAACTTCATCGAGCGAATAAAACTCAACTTTTGGTGCTATTTCCAGTGTCTCCTTTGACCAAGCCTGTACATCTAAGCCCGTCCAAACGACTGGACCACTCGTTCCCGGGGTTCCTTCGATCACCGAAAGCTCCCCTTTCTCGATCAAAAAGTGATAGGTCACTATGGGCAAGACATCCTTCGTTAAGGCGGGCTCTACGTTCATGGTATTAACGACACTAGAGGGATGATTAATATTGTACCACCATGCCGTTCCTACGGGTACGATAATGCCAATCCCCAATCCAAGGATCACAACGAGACTCATGACTAAATATCTAGGCATAATGAAAAGCCCTCCTGACTTTAACGTTTATCTGTAGTCTTGCCAAGAGGGCAACAATTAATCATTATGCTGTTGGGAATTAATGTTGTAGTGTCCTAAAAGTCTTCGCCTGCCAGAGCCTCTGCCAATTCGAAATTTGAATAAACCCCTTGAGCATCATCATGGTCTTCTAAAGTATCCATCAAACGGACAATCTTTCGAGCCTGTTCTGGGTCCGCAATCTCGAGGGTGTTTTGCGGAATGGGGCTAATCTCAGCTTCTAAAACAGCGATCTCCTGATCCTGAAGAGCCTTACGCACGTCCTCCATCGCTTCAGGAACAGTGTATACGACATACCCTTCCTCATCTATATCAAGATCTTCAGCTCCCGCGTCTAAGGTCACCATCATAAAATCATCATCGCTTAACTTAAGTCCCTCACGCAGGACTCTCAATTGCCCTTTTTCTTCAAACATCCAACCGACACTACCCGACTCACCCATGTTTCCGCCATTTTTAGAAAAGATATGACGAATCTCTCCAGCACTACGATTGCGGTTATCCGTTAAGATATCAATCATGACGGCAACCCCTCCTGGGCCATACCCTTCATAACGCAGCTCCTCAAAAACTGTACCTTCTGTTCCGCCAGCCCCTTTAAGAATAGCGCGTTGGATGTTCTCATTGGGCACATTTTCTGCTTTTGCGTTTTCAATGGCGATCTTTAAGCGGTAGTCGTTCAGGTCTCCTCCACTGGCACGGGAGGCAACCACAAGTTCTCTGCCTAGTTTCGTAAAGATTTTACCCCTATTGGCATCTGTCTTACCTTTTTTATGTTTAATGTTTGCCCACTTTGAATGTCCTGACATGACAAACTCCTCCTAACTGCTAATACACTATAAAGTAGTTTAGCATAGGGCGATTTCTCTTGTAAAGAAAGAATATTGAAAGCCTATACTTAATGCGGTGATTTGGTTAACGAAAAACCTCTGTGCTCAGATAACGTTCTCCCGTATCGGGAGCAATGGCCACCACGTTTTTTCCCTCACCCAAGGTTCCTGCAACCTTCATGGCAGCCCAGACTGCAGCGCCTGAAGAAATTCCCATCAATAGTCCTTCTTCTCGGGCAAGGCGCCTTGTGATCTCTAAGGCATCCTCATTGCTCACTTGAATAACCTCATCCATGATACCCTTGTTTAAAACCCCCGGAACGAACCCAGCACCAATTCCTTGAATTTTGTGGGGTCCTGATTTTCCACCAGAAATAACGGGAGAAGAGGCGGGTTCCACCCCGACAATCTTTATTTTAGGAAGATGAGCTTTTAAGATCTCACCCACCCCCGTGATCGTACCACCTGTTCCAATCCCTGCCACAAACGCATCCATCTCTTTCAACTGGTCGAGAAGTTCTAACGCTGTGGTCCTCCGATGTGCTTCTGGATTGGCAGGGTTTTCAAATTGTTGAGGCATAAAATAGCCCGGGTTTTCTTTGAGCAATCGTTTAGCCTCTGCAATCGCCCCTTTCATACCCTCCACACCAGGTGTTAATACAAACTCTGCGCCATAAGCGCCCATGAGCAGTCGCCGTTCAATGCTCAAGGAATCTGGCATGACGACAATTAACCGATAACCTAGGACAGCTGCGATCATGGCCAATCCAACCCCGGTGTTCCCACTGGTCGGCTCAATGATGGTTCCCCCTGGCTTAAGGACACCTCGTTGCTCTGCCTCCTGAATCATCCCCCAAGCTATACGGTCTTTGATACTTCCGCCGGGGTTAAACATTTCTAGTTTTACATAAATGTTGGCCATTTCCGGCTTAACTATTCGCTGTAAACGAACCAAAGGGGTCTGCCCTATCAAGTCCAGTATAGAATCAACGACCTGCATGTTTAAGCCCCCTATTTCTTATTTATTTGAGTCTTTCTTCTATCTCTAACACCAGGTCTTCGATCTGATGCGGCAGAGGGTTGCGAAGGACTCCTACCAGTCTAATATTCCCACGTTGTATTGGGAGCAGCAATTTGTCGGCTTTACTGGCTGAAATTGCTGTCGCCATTGCGGGAGTGATTTCTCCCAAGAGACCATAAACCATCATAACCGAAACCGAACCTACAATTAAGTCCACCCGCTCTACATTATAACAAATCGCAGACTCCCCTGAAGCGCCCTCAGTGGCCCCAGCGCGCAACATAGCACCAGTCGCCAGGGCATTGGTTCCCAAGGCTATTATCTCCAACCCTGGCATCTTTCTGCGTAACCGCTCTACAATATGTTTACCAATACCGCCACCTTGTCCATCAATGACTGCTACCCTCATAATATCCCCCTGATTCCTTCTCAACAAAAGGACGAGCGTTCATTAAAAACGTCGTCCCTTTCAAAATTTAAGTTTCGTGGTCCTCTAGAGAGTTTCCGCGCCAATGATTCATGGCTACCCGTACTGATCGCGCCATTTCAAGAGAGAAGTCAGCACCTGTTTTTCGAGCATAAATCATTTGTCCCATGTTTTTTGCACCCAGGTTATTCTGAGAATTGAAGCCTTTAGCGCGCTGTGAAAACATCGTTTCACGGTCTTTCTCTGTTAAACGATGGTAAGTATTTTCTGACACAATAAATTGTGAGTCAAACCGTTCCCTAGGCTTAGTCCGTTCGCCCTCCTGGTAATATCCATAACATAACATGCTGATGGGAAATACATATGGAGGAAGGTTTAACAATTGTTGGTGTATTTCATAATTTTCCATAATATCACCGATATAGCAAGATCCAATTCCCAGTGCTTCAGCAGATATCACTGTGTTTTGAGCAGCAATCAGAGCATCGCTACTCGCTAATAATAGATCAGCTTCATCCGGTCCATTAAAGTCTTTGCCTTGCTCCTTACAATAGTCTTTAACCCCGGAATCTTGATAATAATCAAACCAGCGTTGAAGATCTGCCAAGAAAACAATGACTAGGGGAGCTTTGGCGATAAACGGTTGATGGTCACACGTTTCACTCAACCGCTGCTTCAATTCTTGATCAGAGACAATAATCATTGAATACATCATCATATTTCCTGCAGTCGGCGCCCGCATCGCCGCCTCAATGATCGCCTTTTTATCGTCTGCGGTGATAGGCCGTTCAGCATATTGTCGCAAAGAAACTCTATTTCTTAGTATTTCTTGCACGTTCGATTGCACCGTTTGAACACCACCTTCTAGTCTTCAACATAAGGAATATTCAGAGGTCCAAGGGGCAATACAGCTATACTCATATCTGCACCGTACTTTGATGTTAATTCACTTAAAGTCTTTTCAATATCCTTCGTAGGTGTAAGACTCGCTATTTTAATGGATTCATCGGGTAAGGTGGAGTAAACGTGGACATCTGCCCACTCCTGAATCATAGCAAGTCTTTGAGCTTCCCATTGATCAAACACTTGAAACGTTGGTTCATTAATCATTTCTAAGAGTTCTTTGGGAGAGTTACGCATTTGTAATATCTGTACAAAGTTTCCGTGAGAAGGCATACCATCACTGCACTCAGCTGCGCAAATAATCGTACCCCCTTGCTTAACAAGCATACGGGCCGCGTCCATACCTTTTACCGCCTGATATAGGTTCTGATCCAAAGGATAACCAGCATTGGTCGTTATGACAACGTCGTAGCGATGCTCACATTTAATCATGGCATGTTCTTTGACATAAGCGCATCCTATGGCATGAGCCTCAGCCATCTCACCTGCAAAAACCCCGGTGATCTCTTTTTTTCCAGTCAGCGAGACATTCAAGAGGAAATCCGGTTTACAGAATGTATTGATTTCCCTCGTCATCTCTTGCAAGGGGTTCTTATCCAATTTACCCCAGGTAGCTAACGGATGACCAATCATTTTTGCGTTATGAAACGTTAGGATCGTTTCAATGCCCGCTATACCTGGCATAACTCCCTTAGGTCCTCCAGAAAACCCTGCAAAAAAGTGAGGCTCTATGAACCCTGTCACGATTCTAAAGTCAGCATCGACATAGGCTTTGTTTAGGTATACCTCACAACCGAAACTGCTTGTTCCAAGATGCGTCAGTTCCGACTTCTCGTGACAATGATGATTAATAATTCGAATGGTATTTACAACAGTTTCCCCTAACATCTCTATAAGCTCTTCTCTTGTATTGTCACGGTGAGTCCCGAGCCCATTAATGATCGTAACATTCTTCAAAGGGACATGAGGTAGCTCTTCAAGGATCCAGGGAACTAATTTCTCATTAGGGGTCGGTCTGGTAATATCACTGATTACAATGACGACTTGATCACTAGACTGAACCATTTCTTTGAGAGGTTTAGTACCACTGGGGTTACGCAGAGCGTCTATTACGGCCTCATGCTCGTTTTTGACAGGCTCCACCGAGGTGGGTTCAATAATTGTGGCCTTGTCTGGTACGTTGACATCCAAACCAGTTTTTCCATAAGCTAAAGCAACTTTCATAGTACCTCCTTATTTGTTCCTATATAATTATTCTACCTAAAGATTAGAAGCCAACTCATGTAATTCCAGGCTCACTTGTTGTACACCTTCTACTAATTTAGCAATTTCCTGATTTGCCTGCGCTTGCTCATGGGTAATGGCGCTATTACGATGTGAACTTGATGTAATTTTCTGGATGATGGTTTGAAATTCAAGTAAGATAACGCTAATTTCATTGGCTGAACGGTTACTTTCTTCAGCTAATTTTCGCACTTCACCGGCAACCACCGAAAAGCCACGACCTTGTTCACCGGCCCGCGCTGCTTCAATGGCAGCATTCAATCCTAATAGATTAGTTTGTTTGGCGACTCGACGGATCAATTCTAAGATACTAGCGGTAGACTTGAGCTGATTTTCCCCTTCCTGAGCCTCATTAGCAATCGTTTGGCTGATCGAAGCCACCTCTTGGGCCGAAGCAGCGGTTTGCTGCACAGCACTAGCTGCTTGTTCGACTGAAGTACTCAGCGTCTCAATTTGATTGCGTATAACGCCTTTTAATTCCTCATCTCTCAACATCATGATCACCATACCAGCCGCAATCCGTGCAACTGGTGAGACGATTTCTAAATTTCCGCCAATGCCAAATGTCCCAATTTTACGACCGTCTACTATTATGGCAATGTTTAACCCTTCTTTAATTCTTCCAGTAACATCAGCTTCCTGCTCTTCCACTGTGATGGCGACAGAATCAGTATTGGTGGTTAAAATTCTATTACTTCCGCTATGTACCACACCTATCCTAGTTTGGGCTGAATCAGCGATAATTGTCCCAGTATCATCACAAACAATCACTGCGAACCCACTTTTATCATGAATAAATTCTACTATGTTCTGCGCAATAACGTGACTGAGCTTACTGATCATATTTCAAGCTCTCCCTTCAGCATCTACTTATCTGGCCACATTATACCACATTGCACCATTAAATTCTGTTATAGGTATTGATTATACACGATATTTGTTAAAGGGTAATACACCTTGAATGCATTCATTAATTAGGCCAAAAATATAGTATAATTATAGACATAATTATACTGACAAGGGAGGGCGTATGAACACTAAAAAGGCTCTTGAAATAAGACTGCTTAAAATAATACTCTGGGTCTACATAATTTTATGTTTTGTCATTGCAGGGCTAAATTATGGCTATGCCAGCCATGCACCAGCTTCTATTGCAGCCTATATTACCTGGTTTTGGGCCTTTTATGAAAACTGGATAAAAACACTTTTTATTATTCTGGGTAGTGTGCTTACTCTTAGGATTGTAAGCACTTCTGGAAGAACCACCATGAGAAAAAGAAATTTAATGGGCTTCATTACAACTGCTCTTATTATACACATTGTATCGCCCTTAGTATTACACAACAGTGAGCTGTATTATTTCGCAATGCCTATACCCTGGGGGACTGTTCCTTTACAACTATTTGATTCGAGCTCTACCTTTTATCTTAGCAGCTTATCCTTGTGGGGTTTAACAGGTATAACAACCGCTTTAATATTCTACATTTTCATAAGTGCCATTGTATTTTTGGGAACGCTTCTATTCGGCCGTCGTTGGCAATGTTCTACGCTTTGTCTTTTTAACGGTTTTGCGTCTGAAGTATTTTCTCCAGTCTTTCCTTTAGTTGGTAAGCATAAGAAAGCTGGAACAAACACACTTAAAGTCTTTTCTATGGTAAAATGGCTTTTTCTAGCAATCTCACTCTTCTTCACCTTCTATTGGGTATTCCTTTTATTAGGATTGCCAATAGAAGGTGACCCGCAGTTAATCAGCAAAATAGAGAGCTACAAATACTTAAGTACAGAACTTTTAATAACCATGTTTTTCTGGATTGCTTTTATCGGTAGAGGATATTGCTATTATTGCCCCTTAGGCACTACGTTAGGTTTATTAGGCAAAGTGGCTGGACAAAAAATAGACACTGACAACACACAATGTCTGCAGTGTAATCAATGTAATATCGTTTGCCCTATGTCAATCGATATAAAGAGCATGGCCCAGAAGGGCCAACCTGTAACGTCCCTTCGTTGTGTGGGCTGTGGTCATTGTGTCGATGCCTGTTCTTCCAGCACTTTATCCTATACAACAAGTTTCATGACTATGATGACTAGAAACAAATTAACTGGACAATCCCAAGCAGCCACAGAGATTGTTGGCAACACAAAGGGGCTGTCTCAAAATAGAAATTAAATTTCTATGAAGAGGCAGTCCTTTTTCTTTGTAAAAATTGAAAAAGACGAGTCCGAAGACCCGCCTTTTTGGTATAATTAGTTATGCTGCAAAACAAACAAACTATACCCAAAAATTATATCGGAAATAGTGGAGTTTATCAACTAGTACTCCCACTAAACATGGAAGTTTTAATACCAGAAGATGACTCAGTAAGACTGCTAGGCCATATAACGGAGGAATTAGATTACACAAATCTAATGATGGCTTACTCTTCTAAGGGAAGAAATCCAGTAGTCAAAGCTAAGACATTATTTCGAGTATTAGTCTATGCTTACATGAACAATATTTACACAAGCCGAAAAATTGAGGAAGCATGTAAGAGAGACATTAATTTCATGTGGCTGCTCCAAGGTCAGAAGGTGCCTGACCATAATACCATTGCTCGTTTCCGCAATAGGCTTTCAGGAATCGTGGAGAACCTGTTTAATCAATTGGTCGTTAAACTCAGTGAACTAGGTGAGATCCAGTATGAGAACATCTTCATAGATGGTACAAAGATCGAGGCTTATGCCAATAAATATACCTTTGTCTGGAAGAAAACTACCCTCAAAAATGAACTGAGAATGCAGGATAAAGCTAAAATACATCTTGCAAAACTCAATATAGAATGGATGGCCAGCCTTCCATTAAGTGAATTGCCAATTACAGTAGATACCTTTCAAAAAGGCGTCGCTTTTTTGAAAGAGAAGCAAAGTAATGAAAAAATAGAGTTCGTTTATGGAAAAGGGAAACGAAAAACAGAGCTACAGAGGGCAACGGAGACGATGCAAGAGTTCCTAGATAAACAAACAAAATATGATCGTTACAATGAAACCTTTGCCGGTAGAAATAGTTTTTCCAAGACCGATACGGATGCCACCTTTATGCATATGAAAGAAGACCACATGAGAAATTCTCAGCTAAAGCCAGGGTACAATGTCCAGATTGGCGTGGAAGGCGAATATCTCGTTGGCATAGACATATCGAGTGAACGCTCTGATCAACTCACGCTTATACCTTTTTTAGATAAACTGGGTAAAAACTTACCTAGACGCTATCGTCATATAGTTGCCGATGCAGGCTATGAATCTGAAGAAAACTATCTTTATCTACAGAAACAAAAACAAAAGGCCTTTATCAAACCACAGACCTATGAAAAGATGAAGAAGAGAAGTTATAGCAAGATTATCGGCAAACGAGAAAACATGGGCTATAACGCAGAAAGTGACGAATATCTTTGCTCCAACAATAAAAAACTATTAGTTGTTGGGAAGACGATAAGAACTTCCAAAAGTGGCTATAAATCCTATGTGACGCTCTATGAATGTGAGAGTTGTGAAGGCTGTGAGCTCAAGACACAATGTACCAAAGCAGTCGGTAATAAAAAAATATCAACATCAAAACTCTTTTTGGAAAAACGAGCAGAGTCATTACATAATATTACAACGCCTGAAGGCATTCTATTGAGAATGAATCGATCGATCCAAGTTGAAGGTGCTTTTGGAGTATTAAAGGAAGATCATGGCTTCCGAAGATTTGTAATGCGTGGTAAAAAGAATGTTGAGACTGAATTTCTATTGTTGGGATTCGGTTTTAACATTAATAAATTGCATAATAAAATACAAAAAGATAAATGTGGTTGTTTGTTGCACAAAATAGCGGTTGCTTGAGTTTGCTTG
>DASRMG010000135.1:0-7993 GCA_035648035.1 Desulfosporosinus sp.
GTTGATTCACCTTTTTTATTATGTGTAACATCCATTCTTACAAAGAGACAATGGAACTATACTAATAGGGCATCTAAGACTACCATAATTAGGTACTTTTTATTGCTCAAATTTACCCACAATATTTACGAAAAGAGCCAAATTAAAATACTGTAATAGAATGGGATCGTTGAGTCCGTTTGCCTGTCGCCACGCCTCTACAGCGACCTGTGTTGCGTGCTGGCCCAAAACAATCGGGGCGGGATCCGGTGAAAAGACCCGCATGATGAGAAACACAATAATGGATACACCAAGCATTACGGGAATTAACATCAAGATTCGTTTAATGATGTATTTGAGCATCTGCAACAACCTTTCCGCAAAAAACAAACCGGGAACCGGTTTTTGAAACCAGTTCTCGGCAGTCTAATTTAAATAAACAAGACATACAAGGTGTTAGTCCTTTGACACACCAGCTAGCGGAGTGATACCTGTCATATGAAAGTAGAAATCATGGATACCTGGTTGATAAGCGCAAAGTGTTTCTGCATGAGAAATCGGGAGCCACGCAGAATCTGCAGCTGCAATTTTTTCTAATTGGGTATAAATTGCATTGCGCTCAGCACCAGCAGGCGTTTCCACACCCTTAGCGATGAGTTTATTGAATTCAGGATTTTTATAGAGTGCAACATTCATGGTAGGGTCTTCATGAGCTAACAGATACATAAAGTTATCTGGATCTCCGTTATCCCCAATCCAACCGTAGAAGCAGATATCATAATCGCCTGCTTTTACTTTTTCCTTATAGGTGGTCCAGTCATAGGAATCTATGGTAGCGGTAATGTCTACTTTAGCAAGATACCCTTGAATCGCTTCAGCAAGGGCTTGTCCTGTAGCAGAATTATACGGTCTTGGGTTGGTATACGTCATTATTTTTACGGTTTTCAATCCGGATTCTTTGATCGACTTTGCAGCAGCCTCTGCATCATAGGCTACTTGAGTAACACTTTTATCATAACCATCCATAAAAGTAGGGAGAATAGAATTAGCCGGTTCAGAGTAGCCCTGATACAGACTCTTTACCATTTCTGGGACATTGATTGCTTGAGAAACAGCCTTCCGATTCTTGAGATCGTTAAAGGGTGCTTTTGAGGTATTGTAAGCCATGTAATTGATGTTCATACCCGGTGCCTGAAAGATCTTATTGCCTTTATCAGTGATCTGCTTGACCACCGTTGCATCAATACCATCGATCATATCAGCTTCGTTGTTGTTCAAGGCAACGACGCGTGCCGAGTTGTCTTTAATAAATTTGAAAATAACATTCTTGGTCAGAGCCTTAGTTCCCCAGTAGTCATCATTGCGGACTAAAACAATGTTTTCGTCCTTTGACCAACTTACGAACTTGTAAGGGCCTGTGCCAACCGGTTCCTGGTTCACATTGTTTTCAGTGTCGGTTAAAGCCTTGGGGCTAACAATCGGCGCACTCATAACCATTGCCAGATTGCTGAGGAAGGGCGTGCTAGGAGCCGTCAAATTAACTTTAACGGTATTCTTATCCATAACTTCCACATCTTTCACGGAGCCATAAACGAATGAAGCATACGCCATGTCCTCTGTCACTTTCGGTGCCAGCTGACGGTCTATGTTAAACTTCACGGCATCGGCATCAAATACGGTGCCATCATGGAACTTTACGCCCTCTTGCAGATGGAAGGTATAGGAAAGACCATCCTCACTAACGTCCCAGCTTTTGGCAAGGGAAGGTTCTACCTTAGTGGAATCCTTATTGTACTTTAACAGCCCATCATAAATATTGATCATGACCTTAGCGGATTCACCATCGTCAACGAGTGCTGGATCCAGACCTCTGGGCTCAGCACCTTGAGCATAGATGAGTGTCTCATTTGCCTTTGGTGTCGCTGTGCTACCTGTCTTTGACCCGCAACCAGTTAAGGTAACGCCCACAAGTGCCACGGTCAGAGCAAGAGCGACCATACGTTTCATTTTTCTCACTTTTCTCTCTCCTTTTTCTAATCTAGAACACATTATTTTTTCTTATTTTATAGTATCACTATAAATTTGTATGTGCAATACTTAATTTACCATTAAACACCCCTCTAAAAATCCTGCAAAAATAGTCCTGATCTTTGGTGCAAACGCCCCTCGAAGAGGGAACCTTATTTAAACCTCAAGGAAGCCCCTAACGATGTTAGGAGCTTCCTTGAGGTTTAAATAGCCCATAGTTAAATTGGGAGGCTCTAACTTATGACTGACTTAGATTAAGTTTATCTTTCTTTCTATAGGCCATTCCTGTAAATCTCGCCACTAATACTTTATCTTCACCACATATGTCAACGTTATAACTAGCGATTTTCTTGTTGGCCGAGATTTCTTTGGCTTCAGCAACGAGTATTTTCCCCTTGGGCGATTCAAAATACGATATATTTGCATTAATCCCTAATGAAACTTGTCCATAACAATTCGAGGCAGCCGCAAACGCAAAATCCGCTAACGTGAATAGGACGCCACCTTGGACAATATTTAGAGCATTGAGATGTTTCTCTTTAACCTCCATGACAGCTTTTGCATAACCAGGTTTCACTTCAACGAGTTTTATTCCAACATAAGCAGCAAACCGATCATTCTCGAAATAGCTCATAATATCTTGACTCATAATATCCTCCTGTCAATGTTTTTACTCATCTTCTTCTTCCTTCTACATGTATAAGAGTATTCCTCTCCGAGACCAAAAATAGTCTACTTATAAATAGTCTGATTGTGACACAGGGGTTAGGTTCTGGCTAGTAGAGATAAAAGCCCTATACTTGCGAATAATAGACTCGTTATTGGATAAATTAAGGGTTAAAAGCTTAGAAATCAGCTTTAACTCTTTGCGCTATCTCGCATTGGAAGACGAGAAAGGGTTTTTAAAACTCATAGTATAGTGAAATGAGGCCTGTATAAGATCGTGGGACAAGATAAGGATAAACGAGAGATGGAGGAGATCACTTGAGCGACTGGCTGAAAATGATGAAAGACCTTACGATTCGACCAAAGGGAGACCGAACAATACGTGAGGCTCCCACTTATCCTTTTGACGGAGATATGAACAACCCTTTATCTGGAATCAAAGTGAAAGAACTCTTATCCGTAAGTAGCGACGTTGTGTTCAGGGATTTCTTCATTCAAGGAAAAGAGCGAATACCCTGTCAATTAGTCGCAGTGGATGGGATGGTTGACAAAAATCAACTGGATATGTTTGTATTAAAGCCACTTATGGTGGATTTAGTCGGACATCCAGACATGGGTCAACTGACCTTAGCCAATGTTGTCGACAGATCACTCCAGAGTCTACTCCCTGGCCTAGAATTTAAAAAAATTAATAAAATAGGTCAAGCCATTGAGGCAATTTTTTCGGGCGATGCGGTTATTTTATTCGGCGATTCTACCGAGGCTCTGGTCTTTGGAGCCAGAGGTTGGGATAAGCGTGCCGTGACTGAACCCACTACGGAGGCGGTCGTCAAAGGTCCCCATGAGGGATTTGGAGAAACGCTTAGAATAAACACCTCACTCTTGCGGCGCAAGATCAAACACCCAGCCTTACGGATCATCTCTTTAAAACTAGGAACTTTAACAAGCACAGATGTTGTGGTCACCTACATGGATAAAATAGCAAGTTCAGATTTGGTCTCCGAAGTCTTTCGTAGGCTGGGTAAAATTAACATTGACAGCTTGTTAGGAAATGGATATGTAGAGGAGATGATTGAAGATGATCCCTATTCGCCCTTTCCTCAAATTGCCTATACGGAACGCCCAGATGTCCTGGCTGGAAAGTTGCTAGAAGGGAAAGTAGGTATCATTGTCGACGGGACCCCCATTGTACTTTGCGTACCTGCAACAATAACGAATTTTTTAAGCGTGAACGAAGACTACTACGAACGGCCCTTGTCTGTGATCCTTTTTCGCTTTGTGCGGTATGTAGGCGCATTTATAGCTCTTTTAGCGCCTAGCATCTATATAGCGGTGACGACATTTCACCAGGAAATTATACCGACTGAACTCCTGATGAGCATTATTGCAGGGCGGCAAGGGGTACCCTTTCCCGCCCTTCTTGAGGCGTTAGTGATGTTAATCATCCTAGAAATATTACAAGAAGCAGGGCTCCGTTTGCCAAAACCAATTGGCCAGACAATTGGAATTGTGGGGGCACTTATTATTGGCGATGCAGCTGTGAAAGCCGGACTGGTAAGCCCCCTGATGGTGATCGTCGTGGGATTAACAGCAGTAGCGAGCTATGCCGTCCCCTATTATGATTTCAGTACTGCGATTCGTATCGTTCGATTTCCGTTTATGTTTTTAGCCGGGTTTCTTGGTTTCTTTGGGTTATCAGTCGGTCTTTACCTACTGGCTATTCATCTGCTAACCCTTCGTTCCTTCGGAGTGCCTTACCTGAGTCCCATAGCGCCTTTGCGTATCCGTGCCCTATTGCAAGATACCTTTGTTCGGGCACCAAGGTGGGCGATGAGAAAACGGCCTCAGTTTATCGATGTTGATAAACCTGGACCAGGAGATAAAAGGTAACATTGCAAATGTGCCTCCTATACAAATAGTCCAAACGAGTCCAACGGCAGTATTAGTAAGAGTATCAATTCCTGCAGAAGCAGTATTCACCTCGCAGGTCTCGTAAGACTAGCTCACTGCTGTATTGAGGACAACCAAAGGATGATTCAAGCTACCTCTAAAGACATTTTCCGCATTAACGCTGACCGATTTATCGAGAATTGCATAGCACGTTTTAGCAAGTGCATGAATATGGCATTTCGGCAGGATAATGCTGTCTTCAATTTTACAACCTTGCTCAACAATCACGCCTCGAAAAATAATTGAATTGACCACTTCTCCCGCGATATAGCATCCACTAGCAATCAATGAATGACTGACTTTGGCTTGTGAGGTGTATCGAGTTGGGGGATTATCCACAATTATTGTATGGATCTGATTCTCACCTAACCATAATTTCTCTCGGACTTCCCAGCCCAAAAGATCCATACTTCTGTCGAAATAATCTTTAACCGTGCGAATCGTCCCAATCACTGAACACGTTGGCCAGCCATAGACTCTTAGGACCTCTAAATTTGAAGCAACTATGTCCACTAAGTCCCTACACCCAAAGGAACCATACTGCTCAACAATATCCACTAAAAGTTGGCGTCGGATGATTAACATATTGGTAAAGTGAGGTTGAACAAGCGTCCCACTGTCTGAAACTTTTTTGTCTAAAATACCTGATACTTTCTCTCCCTCATTCATCTTAATGACCCTCTCATGGATCGGGTCGCCTAAGGTATGACACTCTTTATATATTAAGGTAACCTCTGCATTCGTATCGTTATGCGCGTTTAATGCATCCTTAAAATCCATATTATATATCTGATCTCCATGACTGATAATAACATTATCTGCAAAATCTTTCTGTAGATAATGGAGATTCTCCCGTAAATCCTTAACGCAAAACGTATGACCGTCTCCTGCTAAACTATGCATCACACCCGGCAAAATGAAGAGTCCTCCGTCCTTCCTGTCCAGAAACCAGGCTTTACCCGCTCCTAAGTGATCTAAAATCGTTCTATAGGGCTGTGACGTTACCACCCCTATCGTCCTTATCCCTGAGTTAACCATGCTAGATAACGCGAAATCGAGAATTCGATATCTTCCTCCAAAGGGAATTGCAGCGATGGGTCTTCTTAATGCAAGCCCTTGTAAGTTGTCAGTTGAACTATTAGCATAAATAATTCCTATAGCGTTCGGCATCCTTGGTCCCACCTTTCATACGGCTCAGGCCTTTAGACATTCATACCGGCTTCAATGACAGAGCCTTCAGAAATTATATGATAGTCCTCTACCACCGTAATTCCTTCTTGATCCGAAGCATGACTGCCCTCAGCGCCTATAATACATTGGCTGAGAACTTCCGCTTTTTCTCCGACAATGGTTTTATTTATGATGGATCCATCACGAACTTTTACATAGGGTAATAAAATAGAATCTTTAATATATACCCCTTTCCCGATATAAACGCCCGGTGCAAGGATTGAATTGATCACCGTACCATGAACAATGCAACCGTTACAGACAAGACTATTCTCAATTTCCGCTGAGGACCCCATAAAGTGGGGCGGTAAAGTATCTTCATTCGAGAATATTCGAAACTTAGGATCGAAAACATTAAGAAAGTGTCCCGCGCTTAAAGACTCCATATTAGCATGATAATAGCTTTCAATGGTACCCACGTCTCTCCAATAACCTTGAAACTTATAGGCATAGACTTTTGTTCCATCTTGAAGTTGTTGAGGAATAATATTTTTACCAAAGTCATTATCAGAATGGAAATCTTCGTCATCTTCAATTAATGCTTGTTTTAGAGTTGCCCAGTTAAAAATATAGACCCCTATTGAAGCAAGATTGCTCTTTGATTGAAGCGGTTTTTCTTGAAAATCCGTGACCCGTGCCTCCTCATCGGCTGTCAGGATACCGAACCGAGAAGTTTCCTCTTGAGGGACTGGGATGGTTGCAATGGTAATTTCTGAATTCTTCTCTTTATGAAACTTTAGCATCAAATTGTAATCCATTTTATAGACATGATCCCCTGATAAAATAATGACATATTTAGGATTGTAGAAATTTATAAATTCGTAATTTTGGAATACAGCATTGGCTGTACCGTTATACCAACTTCCTTCTGAGTTCCCAAGGAAAGGCGGAAGAATATGAACCCCACCACTGAACGGATTATCTAAGTCCCAGGCGGAACCCAAGCCGATATAAGAATTAAGCAAAAAAGGCTTATATTGGATCAGAACACCCACCGTATTAATATTTGAATAGGTACAATTACTCAAGCCAAAGTCTATGATTCTATACTTGCCACAAAAAGACACGGCTGGTTTAGCCCGATTTTGAGTTAGACCACCTAGCCGGCTTCCTTGCCCACCTGCTAAAAGCAGTGCTACACATTCCTGCTGCTTCAATTGACTCAACCTCCTCCACAACGCGATTGCTGTCGGTACGGTAATTATACGATAATGACACTGTCGAAATCTTAAATAAATATGGTTACTTTGGAAAGTGGTCATGTAATACGAAAAAGCCCGTCCTCAAAGGGTTTGAGGACAGGCTTTAAATAGTCTATCTTTTAAATTTCCAACAATAGATCTTTATTTGTAGCGAAAAATATAGAATTCACCAGAATTTCCCCTAATTTTAAAAACTTTCTCTTCCAATAGACAAAAGAAGTGCAAATTCACAGCCTTTATTCACTACAAACGTTGGATAATACATAATAGTCGGGCTTTATGGACATACTTAATCAAATACTTAGGGTAAAGTGCATGAAAAAATTCAAAAGGAGGAACTACTATGCCTGTTAAACGGAATGAAGAATCTAAACACGATGTTAAACATTCTAAAAGTGCTCCTACTACCGATACAACGAAGAAGGAAAAAGACTCCAAAAACCCAAGCAAGCATTACGATAATGGCCTACACTTAGATGCCCTTGATATTATTGGCTAAGGGCCAATTAATGAATAAAACAAGGCTAGATGCGATATCACATCTAGCCTTGTTTCGTTCATTAAACCATAGCCTTTTACTATTTATGACCGTTTCAACGCTTTGCTATTTAATGATAATACAGTGCGCTGGACAACCCTCGGCAGCTTCTTTGGCAGCTTCCTCAAACTCAGGGGGAACCGGGTCTGTATAAGCTATGGCTAACCCACCTTCCATCTTAAATACCTCAGGGCAGAATTCAGGGCATGACTCACAACCGATGCACTCTTCTTGGTCAACTTCAGCGATCATAATATATCCTCCTTGTAAGATAGAGCTAGGGTTGATGGTTCAAACCCAACTCGAACGTTCTTTGATAACTCACACCATATTGTTCAGATTAATTAGTTGACACGTTAGACCTCTATCGCTAAACATCGTGTTATGATCATTGTTGTCA
>DASRMG010000136.1:0-14299 GCA_035648035.1 Desulfosporosinus sp.
AGCAAAATAAGTAAACATCCCATCACCAAGACGGTCACGAGACTAATGAGCAAAATGCGCTGCAGCACTTCCATAAAGACAATAAAATCCACCTTCAGGATGAGCGCGCTTCCGCTAGCATCGATGTTTGGCACTCCGATGAAACGTATCGGCTCATGCTGTGTATTGAGAAACAAGGGTTCAGTGGCACCCGCTTGGAATAGCGGTGAGACCGTATCCTCTGTTAATGAAAAGGGCACGTGACTGCCTTTTTTTATGACTTTACCGGTGACGTTATAGCCTGATAGAAGATCCAATACCTGTTGCTGCCGACCGGGTTCAGTAAGGGCTAGCAGAGAAACAGTATCATGGGCGATGGTTAAGTAACGTTCTTCGAAACTCACTTCCCGGTCTGAAAGCAACTTGGTTATTCCTGAGGATACGAAGAGACTGATCAGGACAATGATGGTGAAAACAGCGCCAATTTGAAAACGCATACTATTTCTAAACATACTAGTGTTCCTCCAGCCTATATCCAAGACCACGGATAGCGGTAATGGTCAATGAAGAGAACGGTTCAAGCCTCTCACGCAGACGTTTAATATGAACATCCACGGTCCGTTCATCGCCTTCATAGTCAATGCCCCATAAGCTTTCTATTAACTGTGTTCTGGTAAATATACGACCTGGCAAACCTGCCAGCATAAACAAGAGTTCACATTCTTTCTTCTTTAGCTGTATTGTTTCTTCTAAAGATGAAACCGTTAAGGTCGCTAGGTCAATCCTGACATCACCCAATCGAATGACTTTTGTTAAAGAGACGTTATAGCGCTTTAAGAGGGATTTTACGCGCAACACAAGCTCCACAGGATCAAAGGGCTTGACCAGATAATCATCCGTTCCTGCCTGGAAGCCTTTGACTTTATCCCTTGACTCGCCTTTTGCAGTGACCATTAATATGGGGATATCTAAGTACGCGCGAACACCTTCTGTTAATTCAATCCCATCGATTCGCGGCATCATCACATCAACAACCATTAAATCTACTTTCGTGTGGGCAATGTAATCCAGGGCTTCCTGGCCGTCGTTGGCTTCCACAACGGTGAACTGACTATTTTCCAGATATAACTTCATTAATTTGCGGATGTGAGGATCATCATCGACCACTAGGATCTTATTCATTTAAGCACCCTCCACTCACTGATCTAGTTTCTTTATTATAGCCGATTTCAAGGCTAACACTCACTTTACTAAGTTTCAGCCTCCTAGTCCTTGAATTTTACCATGTCAATGTGAACTGAAAGTGAACTCGCGGGCTGCCACTCTCACTTGTAGAAGTAGGCGTCGCGTCTCGACCCGAATAAAACAAAGCCAGAAATATGCAGTTTACTGTTATGCTTTGATTATGTTAATATATAAGCAAATCGTGCATCGAGGCCATTGATATCATGAAAGGCTATACCCCGGCCTTCGTCCTAGCGACAGGGTGTGAAACTGCCAATAAAGTGCCCATGGAACATATTCAAGCGATGCTGGATGTCGCTCGTAGCCACGGGCTTTATGAGTATAAGGTAGACGAAACAAAATAGACTGGCCTGCTGACTTGTTATTTTGTTAAAGCTTCCAGAAGTGGGTGAATAAGCTTGGATGAAAAAGAACGCCTCTTAAGTGTCTTGAAGGGAGACCGGGTCGACCGGCCTCCCGTTATTTGCCCTGGCGGTATGATGAGCGCCTGCGTGACGGAGATCTCCGATCATGTCGGAGGCGGTCATCACTCAGGGACTAAAGCAATGGTCCATGCTGCTCGAGAAATTAATGAGCGTATTGGCTTTGAAAATTATGGTGTCCCCTATTGCCTAACCTCTGAAGTTGAAGCCCTTGGGGCTCGTGTTAATATTGGGGACAATCTCATTGAACCCAGAGTTACTTGCTATAATGACTTGCCTCTAGAAACCATTATGGAAAACTTCGCCCCTGTCGATGTTACCACGGGTAGAATGGGCGTCGTTTTGGCAGCGATTGGTGAACTCAAGAACACCCGAGTCCCGGTGATTGGCAACGTTTCCGGCCATATCAGTACAGCGACTTCTGTCGTTGACCCTCTGGAAATGTTTAAGATGCTGAGGCGCGATCCGGAGCGTGCGACCCGTTTTTTAACCTTCATTAGTGACTATCTCATTCGCTATGCTTTAGAAATGGTTCGGGCTGGAGCAGACGTGATCTCCATTTCAGATCCCACCGCTACAGGAGACATCCTGGGACCCCGCAATTTCCAAAAGTTTGCGGTCCCCTACTATCAGAAAATAATACAGGTACTTCATCAGGAAGGGATTCCTGTCATCCTCCACATTTGCGGTAATGCGAGCAAGATCGTCGACTCCCTCAACGAGGTCAAGGCAAATGCTGTGAGCTTTGATTCCATCGTCAACATGAAAATGGCGCGCGAGGGCATCAAGACAGGCCTTATGGGCAATGTGAGTACGCAACTTCTCCACACTGGAGAAAGCGCAAAAATTGTGTCCATCACTCGCAATGCTCTCCATTCAGACGTGGATATCGTGGCGCCCGCTTGCGGTCTCAGCATGGCGACGTCGATCAGCAATCTCAAAGCCATGACCGATTACGTGAAAGAAGGTTCTTATCATTAACAGGGTTACTGTGCATTTCACTAGGGAGGCTCTTTCCATAGACGTGCTCGTTGGAACGTTGCTGTCTGAATGTATTAAGTCAGCGGGTCTGGCCTTGGAATCTCCCTGCAATGGCTTAGGTCTTTGCGGCAAATGTCGAGTTAAAGCCTGGGGTGACCTTTACCCCCCAGAAGCCTCGGAAAATGGGTTCATTAATGCCCCTGACGTCCGCTTAGCCTGCCTTGCTCGAGTACGCAGTGAAGTTTGGATCGAGCTTCCTCCCAAAGGTCAGCAGCTCAAGACGATTAACCAAGGGTTTTCGATCGAAGTCGCCGTCGATAGCTGTGTCAAACAGGTTTTGTTACCGGTTCCCGACAAGACATCTGGCCCTTATCTAGAAAGTCTTCCTTATCGGTCTGGCTCGGCGGACCTTTATCAGAAAATGGGTCAGCTAGAGCGGGCTCGGGCACTTCAAATATACGGTGTTTTACTCGACAACGCCCTAATTAACCTTGAATCTGAACCGGGCGAAATTCTGGGAGTGGCAGTAGACATAGGCACCACGGGAATTTCTGCGTATCTCCTAGATTTGATTTCTGGAGAAATCCTTCAGAAAGAGTCCTGTTTAAACCCTCAGACTAAGTTTGGCGGAGATGTCTTGTCTCGGATTAGTTACTGTCTGGAAAATCCCGAGGGTCCAGACCAGCTTAGGGAGTCTATCCTTGGGAAACTCAATGAACTGGTGCTAGCTCTTACGGGTGACGCCGGCAGAACTCAACATGTTTACCAGGTCGTCATCGCAGGGAACACGACCATGCTACACTTTGTGCTGGGTGTTCATCCCGGCTCCATTGCGCGTGCCCCCTATCGTGCAGTTTTTCTAGAACAGGTTGACCTGACGGCTAGAGAGGCTGGAATCATGATTTTCCCTGAAGGAAGGGTCACCCTCTTGCCTTCTGCCTCAGGGTATGTTGGCGCTGATATCCTGGCAGGATTAGTCGCTACGGGTTTTGATAGCAAAGACCAAACGGCTATTTTTTTAGATATCGGAACAAATGGTGAAATTGTGGCTAATCTTGGAGGCCGGCTCATGGCTACCTCAACGGCTGCCGGTCCAGCGTTGGAAGGCATGAATATTTCCTGTGGTTGCCGTGCTGAAGATGGCGCCATAGACACCTTTTCAATAGATGATCAGTTCGAGCTCCATTTTACAACGATTGGCACGAACGCCCCAAAGGGAATCTGCGGGAGCGGCCTGATTGATATCACGGCGGCTATGTTCAAACGGAACTTAATCCTGGCCAGCGGGCGCTTTAACCCTCATCTTGACCCCAAAGTAAAAGCGAGGGTTCGGGACAAGAAGTTTTACCTCACAGAAGATATTTATATCTCCCAGAAGGATATTCGCCAGATTCAGTTGGCCAAGGGTGCTATTGCTGCAGGGATTACTCTTCTCCTCGAAGAAGCAGCCCTTCCTCTCGAAGCCATACAGGAAGCGGTCATTGCCGGGGCTTTCGGATATCACATTAATCCAGAGAGTCTTCGGGAAATTGGTCTGCTGCCCAAAGGGTTTAAAGGAAAGATACACTTTGTCGGCAACTCCTCCGCGGAAGGAGCCCGCTTGGCTCTGATCAATAAGGGTGTGATGGCCCATATGAATCAATTGAGACATCAGATAGAAGTTCTGGAGCTTTCCACAAATCCACGCTTTCAGGACTACTTTGTTAAAGCGTTGGGCTTTTAATTGAACGTCAGCTGATGTTAAAGCGCTTATCGCAGTATGTTTCTTTACAGGAAAAGGTCGTCCTGATCGAAAACGAATTTGGAGATATCGGTATCGATGGCGACAATACTAGAACGAGAAGGGTTTGAAGTTTTCGAAATCTCTAGTGGGTGTATCTGCTGTATTATGCAGAAGGATTTTGTGCAGATGCTGGAGCGGGTTATCAAGGAATTCCACCCTCAACGGATTATCATTGAGCCCACCGGCATCAGTATCCTGAGTGAAATCATCGATATATTGCGCAAACCAGAATTCGTCCCTCTCCTCCAGATCAACTCGCTGGTGACGGTCGTGGACAGTGTCAATTATCTGCAGCAATGCGAAGTTTTTGGAGAGTTTTTCGAGGACCAGATCACGAATGCCTCTGTCCTAACCTTGAGCAAAAGCTAGCTTGTTGACGGTACAACCATCGACGAGATCATGAGGGGTCTTAGGTTTTGGGTCTGTGATCTCTGGATTACTGGCCAATACGGGGTTTGGTATCTTAGTCCTCTTCCGGGAACTACCCTTGAAGAAAACTCTATTGATTTTCTTGCTCTTGCAAGCTATGAGTATCTTGGTCGGAGAGATCTTCTATATGATACTTGGATAAGAAGAAGTGAGACCTTGGTACTTTTATATTTTTGATTCATCTTATATATTTAGAATTTTGTGGAGGTAAAACCAATGGACTTTATTTGTACGGGAGACGATCTGGAGTTGATTCCAGAAGAGGTCGTTAGGCTAACGGGGATTACCCTGCCAAGCGCTCATTCAGATAAGAATTACATGGCAACCCTGGCAAGTGGACTAAGGAAACACCGAGGGGATGTCCTAGTGAGGGTCCCTTTCTGCGTAACGGTAGAAGCAGAAGCGTTCGGTGGACACATTAAGCTAGGCGATGCCTTAAATGGGCCCAGGGTAGAAAGTTACCAGTTTAAGTCAATTGAAGAAATGTCCCAGCTCCAGGGTTTGGCGCTTCATGAAGGTCGTATTAACGAAGTATTAGCCGCCGTAGAAATTCTGGCGGAAGCCGGCGAGAAAGTTGTGCTAAGCGTTGAGGGTCCCTTCACGATCCTCTCTTCTCTCATTGACCCCTCAAATTTTTATAAAGGCCTACGCAAAGACCCTCAGCGTGTTCAAGAAATCTTATCTGTTATTGAAGCGGGTATTATCCGCTATAGCCTGGAGGGTATCAAACGGGGTGCCTCTATTATTTCCTACGGAGACCCGGTTGGGTCCATAGGCATTATCGGTCCCAAAGTGTATCGAGACTTTAGCGGACCCTCAAGTTTTCGAATCATACAGGGGATTCAGGAAGTTGGAGGTAAAGTACTTCTTCATCTCTGCGGTAAAACTTCAACGGCCCTTGAGAAAATTGGTCTGGCAAGATCTTATGCCATTGAAGTACACGAATCAAAGACCTATGGTCATGCCTTGTTGGAGCAGCTTGCCAAAACGACTGACCCCCTTGTGATAGGACATCGATGTATTAAAGGGAGCCTAAACACGATGGATAACCCAATTCTGTGGGGGATAGAATTATTAGACTGACAATATTCCTTACCTTATTTTCCTCAACCACCCTTGCAACGAATTCTCTACTATGCACTCAAAGAAGAGGGGCTGCTTCTTCATAGAAATCTAATTTCTATTTGGAAACAGCCCCTCTTCTTTTGGTTTGTTGGTTCATTGGTGCTGATTAGGTCTGTTACATCCCACCCACAGAAGGCGAGATGGCAACAATATCCTGGTCTTGCAAGACTCTATCAAAGCCCACGACACAATTGTTGACCATACATATGGCCACTTTGTCGAGGGGTAGATCATGCATCGTAATGACATCCATCACACAACAATTTACCTCTAGTTGCGTCTTTTCTTCTTCAAACCGACCTTCTCGAAGGTCCCCAAACAGTTTTACATTCACTTCCATGGTTACGTTGCCTCCTTATTATTGGTCCTATTCTTTGTTCTAGTAATTATGGACCTGATCTAACTCTTCGCCTGTAAAATCCCACGTGGCATTATGGGGTGGTACGGGTTCACTGAAGAATTCCGGTAATCGGTCATCCTTCTTAGTCATTCCAGCCGCTTTATTGAAGTCAATTTCCGTCTTAAGAATACGGCGTCCCTGCTCGAACCAGTCTTCCACGGACCAGTTTGTTCCATACTGAGCGTTAATCATGTCAATTAAAGCCTGAGTAACGAGTTCGGAGTCCAACACCGCAAAGGCAACAAAAATGCATAGTCCTGCGCTATCAATGGAGGCTGTGGCAATTTGCAAATTCCTTGAGAGTTCAACTTGGCCCTCTTTAGCCAAGGGATCGACGTGACCACCCACATTCAAAATATTCGAAGTCACTGCGTAGCCTGCTGTATGGTCGGCGCCCATGGGAGAAGTCGCGTAGGTTACACCGACACCCTTAACGGACCGAGGATCATAGGCCGGCATACTCTGATGTTTCACTGTGGGGACACGGGTTACCCCGAATGCTTTGCCGGTAAAATCAGCGCCATTGCCGAGGATACGACCAAGTGCCGTTCCTTTTGCAATCTCGTTGCTAAATAATTTCAACATTCCGTTACCATCCCCCCAGGGAAGGATACCCGCTTCCATGGCCACCATCATACTGCCCGCAGTTTCAATCGTATCAATACCTATGTCATCACAGATATGGTCGATATTCGCGATAATGTCTAAATCGTCCACAACGCAGCCAGCCCCGAACCCCCAAATGGTTTCATATTCAAAACCAGAGGTCAGGTACTGATTGTCTTTATCGTTATACGTTTGCGAGCAACGAATCACACACCCTACATGACAGCCATGAGTCGGATCGCCCTTTCTGCTCACGATGGTCTCATACATGGTCTCACCACAAATTTTTTCGGCTCCCTCGAATTGACCCCTTCTGAAGTTTTTGGTAGGTAGTCCACCCGCCTCGTTCAGAATGTTTATGAGGACGTTCGTTCCATATTTGGGAAGCGCGTTACCACTGACGGGGTGACTCACCAAACCTTTATTAAACACTTTAGCAGCGTGCTTGAAGCTTTCCTTGTCAAGAACGTTGATTCCTTCTCCATCTTGATCGTCTAGTGTGATGAATTTGATCCGTTTTGAACCCATGACAGCGCCGAGTCCACCCCGTCCAAAGCTACGAATGTGGCCCTTGGGGTCTTTCACGGAAATATTGGCGGCCGTCATTTTATACTCCCCGGTCTGCCCGATGGTCATGACGCCAGTATTTTCCCCATATCTTGAGGTTAACGTGCTAATGACTTCATAGTTTCCTTTGCCCAAGAGTTCGGTCTCTTCTTTGATTTCCACGCCGTCTTTATTGACGTGAATGCAATACCAGGGGTCGCCTTGGGGAATGTCCTCAATAATCAAGGCTTTTACGCCGAGTTTGGCGAGTCTTTGGGCTGCAGTTCCTCCAGCGTTACTCTCTTTGAGGCCACCCGTTAACGGGCTCTTAGCGCCTACTGAACAACGCCCTGAATTAGCGGCCATGGTACCCGTGAGTAACCCTGGTGCAAAGACTAACTTGTTTTTACTTCCCAGTGCATGACACGTTGGATCAACCTCTTTGGCGACAATGGCTGACGTTAGCCCTCGGCCCCCTAGGACCTTCCACGCCTCAGGTACTTCCTCTGTTACCACTGAGAGATTTGACATGTTGACACGATATATTTTCAATTTAACACCCTCCAAGACGAATTTTATGAGTTCTACCCACAACCCATAGATATCAATATCTTTCCACTGATGCACTCATTTCATTCAAAGGTTTTTTCTCCCTAGCCATATTGTCCGAGCTGAAATATAGAAATGCCCAAAAACAAAAGCAAATAGAAAGTAACTAAAACAATTTGTTCCAGTTACTTTCTATTTGCTTTTTGAATGTCACGATGTTCAGAGGGATTAAAGTTGGCTTATGCTTGATCTTCCGGAGAACAGAACAATGAACCGAAATACACCAAGAACCCGCTTGCGAATTTCAACATATATAATCATTCCTTTCTTTAACGGAGATGGTAAAAAACATTTTTCGAAGGGTACAAGCTATCAGATAATTCAATTTTTACTCTTAATTTATTCTACCTTTAGCAATAGTTTTTGTCAATTAAAATGCTCGAACTTTTAATCATAATAGTTAAATCGAATGGCTAAAAGCGGTGAAACCATCGCTTATAGCCCAATATAACGGCAAAATTACGATCCGACCCCAAAATCCAAGTCTCTGAAAACTTCAAAGGGCTCGTGCTACCAATTCCATTTATTTCACATAAGTATTAACCTATTGTGAAATTATGAACACACTTGATAATTAGTATAATATGGCTTATTATTATTGATTAACCAATGACGAAGAAGATAAAAATCTGAGAGGAGACCCTATCCCATTTATGAAGATTCTCCATAAATTTATTGCCTATTATAAACCCCATAAAGTTCTTTTTTACACAGACATGTTTTGTGCCTTGATCGTTTCCATCATTGACCTGGCCTTCCCTCAAATCCTTAGTTATCTCACCAAAAATATATTCACTCAAGATAAGTCTATCATTCTGCATGCGTTAGTTTTTGTGGGCATAGCGCTGTTGGCCATGTACCTGATAAAGTATTTCTGCCAGTATTTCATTATTTCCTGGGGCCACATTATGGGCGCTCGAATGGAAACGGATATGAGGAACGATCTGTTCAATCATTTTCAAAGGTTATCGTTTTCCTATTACGATAAAAATAACACGGGGGAAATGATGTCCAAACTGGTTGCCGACTTGTTCGATATATCTGAGCTTGCTCATCACGGGCCAGAGAATCTCTTCATCTCCACTCTGAAAATTGTTGGCTCTTTTATTCTCTTAATGATGATCAATGTCCCAATGACCTTAATATTGTTATTAGTGACCAGCATTATGGTGTCTTTCACCGTTTATAAAAATATTAAGATGGCACCTATTTTTACCGATAATAGAGTAAAGATTGCCGTCGTTAATTCCAGCGTGCATGACAGTCTCTCCGGCATTAGAGTGGTCAAGTCCTTCGCTAATGAGGACGTAGAAAGTGAAAAGTTCAGTAAAAGCAATCTGAATTTCTTATTATCCAAAATGCGAACTTATAAAACCATGGGAAATTTTCACGCCTGGAATTCATTCTTTGAAGGCTTACTCTATATTGTCGTGATTGTCTCTGGTGGCTTATTTATCGCCGAGGGGTCGTTGAATATTACCGATCTGGCAATCTATATCCTATATATTAATATTTTTATCCATCCAATCGAGGTGCTGATTAACTTTACAGAACAGTTTCAAAAAGGGTTTGCTGGATTTAAGCGGTTCATGGAAATCGTAGAAACTGTGCCGGATATCGTGGACAACGCAGGCGCTGCACCCCTCACTAATGTTCGAGGTGAGATCGAATATAAGAAGGTCTCGTTTCGCTATAACGATGATTTTAATGTTATAGACAATGTGAATCTCAAGATACAAGCGGGCAAGACGATTGCCTTTGTTGGACCGTCTGGCGGGGGGAAAACAACTTTATGCTCTCTTCTACCAAGGTTTTATGACGTAACAGCGGGATCAATCACCATTGATGACCAAGATATCCGAGATATTACGCTGAAGTCTTTGCGAAACACGATTGGCATTGTACAGCAAGACGTCTATCTGTTCAATGGCTCCGTTAAACAAAACATTGCCTACGGTCGACCTGACGCTAGCGATGCCGAGATTAGAGAAGCTGCTCAAAATGCCAATATTCATGAATTCATCATGTCACTTGACGAGGGTTACGATACTTATGTAGGGGAGCGTGGGGTCAGACTCTCCGGGGGACAAAAGCAACGACTCTCGATTGCCAGAGTGTTTCTAAAGAATCCTCCGATCTTAATCTTAGACGAAGCGACGTCATCTCTAGACAATGAAAGTGAGCAGTACATCCAAAAGTCTCTGGAAAAGCTCTCTCGAAACAGAACCACCATCGTGATTGCCCACAGACTAAGTACCATAAAAAATTCGGACGAAATCGTCGTGGTGACCGATGTAGGCATCCAGGAAAGAGGCTCTCACAGGCAACTACTCGAAAACGGCGGAATCTATGCGCATTACTATAATATGCAATTTGAAGGGTTAGATTAGAGAAGGTCTACGATGCGCGAATAACAAGGTTATTGTAATCTCTATCAAGTAAACAAGAAAATCAGGATCAGGGCATAGAATTAAACCTGTGCATTTGTTAAGAAGGAAGTAAATTTGATGGGACTTTCGAGACTATATCATCGTTATGACCGGGCAATATGGATTCGGGTCATAGGAACAATTCTCACGACGCTTACGGGTTTTGCTATCCGCCCCTTCTTAGCCCTTTATCTCTATGATAAGACGGGGAACCTTTACGAGATCGGTATTATTTTGGGTTTGGCACCCTTAATGGGCGTGTTGGCGAACATTTGGGGTGGCGGGCTTGCTGATAAGTATGGTCGCAAACCTTTGATGGTCTGGAGTTTAATGTTTCAGGGCATTTCTATGCTGGGTTATATCTTTGCGGTGACCCCCCTACACTTTGCCCTCGTCTCAATGCTCAACGGTATTGCCTTTTCTTTCTATTTCCCTGCTGCTAACGCTCAAATTGCTGATATCGTACCCATTGGACAACGTTCTGAAGTCTTTGCCCTAATGCACACTGCCCTAAATGTGGGCGCAGCGCTAGGTCCCCTCTTGGGCTTATTTATGATCAGTATTAATCAAAGCCTCACCTTCCTTGCTTCAGCGATCTCTCTGATCATGTATGGATTTCTGGTCTTAGCCTTAATTCCGGAGACGTTACATAGCACGACTAATCCGCTAGCAAAAGGGTCTGTTACGGACGTTAAAGTGGCGCTGAACCCAGAGAGGCTTTCTTTCAAGGGCCATAAATTATTGTTTCAGTTCACCCTCCTCGCTATGCCTATTACGTTACTCTATGCTGTCTCGGAGTCTATTTTCCCCTTATACCTACAAGCTAATTTCACGAACTATTTGACCATTTATACGTCCTTAGTAACACTGAATGGAATTCTGGTCGTCCTCTTAGCCGTTTGGATTGCTAAGAAAACAGAGAAACTTCACACACCGTCTGTCTTACTCGTGGGATATATCCTTTGTGCCTTTGTGGGCGTCGGCTATGGCTTAGGAACCTTGACCAAAATCATTCCGTTATTATTTGCCGCTGAGGTTGTCTTTACGGTTGCCGAGTGTCTTACTTTACCCAACCAGAGCAAACTCCTATCAGTCTTGGCACCTGACCACATGCGAGCACGCTACTTTTCCATATTCAGTATGAATTGGGGGCTCTCTAAAAGCCTCGGTCCCATACTTGGAATGGCAATTTTTGCTCGGCTAGGTGGGTTCTGGCTGTTTCTGATGTTGTCTTGCCTGTTGCTCGTTTCAGGAGGGTCCCTGTATTACCTCACCAGTACTCATAAACAAGTGATCCTTAATGAGGGAAAGGTCAATCAGTCTTCTTAAAAAAACCAGCCATAATAATGGCTGGTTAGACATACTATGGTCTTGTCAGAATCTACCCATGATTAATTGGCTTGTATGGCTCTCATCGGGCAATATTTGACGCATTCCTCACATCCAATACATTTTTCCTGGTCAATGGTCGGCGCATTGTAGCCCTTTTGGACAATAGCCCCCACTGGGCAGACTTTAATCGAAGGACATGGATGGTTTTGAGGACATCTATTATTCATCACTGTAATTTGCATAATTCACTTCCTCTTAAATAGTTCTTTTTTGTCGATTTGACGGATTCACGTTTTATACCCTTGGGGGGTATATATTCAGTATATGATCAGACGCTTATTTTGTCAATGTTCTAGGAAAAAAATAAATCAAAAGCCGGCGTCGGTAGAATTCATATTCTAGCGACGCCGGCTTATTCTGTGTTTGTTTGTTTGCGTTGTTCTGTATCAAAATCAAAGTTTAATATCCCACTTCATTCCAGCTCTTTGCCTTTCCTGTTTTACAAAACTTTCATAGGTAAGGCCTGCTTGTTGAATCACTTTACTTAGGGTTTCATTTTCTAGAATACCTTTGTGAATGATTCCTTCTAGCAGCTCCAAAGGCACAGGTTTTTCAAAGAAGTAGCCTTGAATATTGTCGCATTTCTCTTTGATCATATAATCTAATTGTTGTTTGGTTTCGACGCCGCTGGCAATTAGCTCAATATTGAGCTTGTGAACCATAGAAATTATAGACTCTGCTAGAGCACTTTGATTTCTTGTCTGATCTATTTCATGAATGAATTCTCGATCTAACTTTACCATGTTGATCGGCATTTTTGTCAGTTCACTGATGGAAAGGTCTTCTGTCCCAATATTAGTCAGAGTCATCCTAACCCCTTCATCCTTCAGCACTTTCAAAACACTGAACCCCTTGTCGAACTCATTGAAAACACTTTTTGGAATTTCCAACTCAAGATTAAAGGAATCAATGCCTGATTTATGAATTGATTTGGAAACCATTTCATAAAAGTCCTTTTGTTTAATCTGTACTGGCGACAGATTAACGGACATGTTTAAATTCAACCCATACACCTTATTAAGGTTAACGCCTACTTGACAAGCTGTATTAATCACCCACTTCCCTATTGGAACCATCAGACCGGTCTGTTCAGCCAGTGGGATAAACTCCCTTGGCATCACTAAACCAACCTCCGGATTATTCCAGCGGAGCAGTGCTTGAAAGCCGCGCAGTCTTTTTGTTTTAGCTTCGTATTGGGGCTGGTAATGTAACTCAAATTCATGGTTGCGTATAGCCTTGTTCAGCATCTTCTCCAGTTTTATGCGTTGTTTGAGCGCTTGATTAAGTGGGTCATTATAAAAGTAATAGCGATACTTGCCAAGGTCTTTAGCTTTAACCATCGGTTCATGGAAATTCATCAGGATTTCCTCTGAATTACCCCCATCATCCGGAAAGACTGATATGGCCATACTAGCGGTTATCCTTATGGATTGGCCTTTTAAGTTATAGGTCTGCCCTAAAACTGAATTAATTCTGTTAATGATTGGAAATAACTCGTCATTATCTTTAATATTTTGTAGTAAAAGTAGAAATCTATCCTCACCGATCCGAGCCACTGTATCGTAATCTCTCATACAAGAAACAAGTTTATTGGCAGCTTGCACTAGAATCTTGTCGCCCAAGGAGTACCCCCAGGAATGATTAATTTCTTTAAAATTATTTAAATTGACTAAGACAACCACTACTTTCGCACCTGTTCTCCGACTGGTAGCAAGGGACGTATTCAATCGATCGCAAAATAAATTCTTGTTGGGCAAATTCGTCAAGGGATCACGATAGGCTATGGCACTCGTCCTTTGCTCATGATGGATTTGAATTTGCTCTAATTCCCTATCGCTTCGAATTTTTTCGATTTCTTTTCGCAATTTATTTCCCGAAGCAGCGGATTGTTCAAAGGATTTAGACAATAAGCTATTCCGTTTTTTTAAGATTAGTTCTCTTTGTTTGATTGCTGTGATATCCATAGAGTATGCTACAAAACACCCTTTTTCAGGTGAGTACGCATGAACAAGAAACCATTGGTTCAATGACTGAGCATAATGTTCAATGACATCAGGCTCACCACTTAAGGCCACTTGTCCATAAAATTCTAGCCAATTGACATCGTCCATAGCGATATTCGGCTGGATCTCCACAATGCTCCGACCTACGATTTGGTCTTGCGTTAATCCAGTCATCCGTTCGTAGGCAGAATTAACTTCTAGGAATTCATAGTCTATTGGCGTGTTATTCACATCAGTAATAATTCTATGGTATGCATACGCGATGAGCATGTTTTCCAAAGCGAGTTCACCTCCTTTAGTTGAGACAACCCGTGGCAGAACGACTTGATCATAAAATCCTTTAAAACTAT
>DASRMG010000137.1:0-9828 GCA_035648035.1 Desulfosporosinus sp.
TCACCAATATTGTATCTCTCAACAGCATTAATCTTAAATTTAGTCGAGTAGGTATTGCATTTTTTCCCCATAACTTATACCCCCTTAATTTAGTCTACACTACATTTCATTTTCGTGTCTACTTAAGGGGGTATAGATCAACATAGGGTCCACTTTAATTAGGGCATAGGAGAGCTCTTTGTATATTTCGCTGATACTGTGATTTAGATGTTTTTTGTTCTTCTTACCTTTTCAATCTGATCACGAATATTAAGACACAGAGTAATAAAAGACTCCTTATCTAGTTCTTCGGTTTGATTAGATAATGCATACGTCCGTAAAGTTTTATCATTTTTTATATCATATATCAAAATTTTCTTCTGGTCTGGAATATATTGAAATTCTATTTTGTTTTTAACAAAAACCCGTGATATCGACATTACTCTACCTACTTTCGTGATTTCATAATTTATAGCTATTATACCATAAATAAAGGGCGTCAAATAATGCAGTGGTTAACGTTGTTATAGTTAATGGGTTGCCTGGAAGCTTCTGCGAACTGCTTTCACAATTTCGTTAATCACTAAAGGGATAACAGACAGTATCATAACGAACGACCAGTCGCTTAAAGTCAAAGGATAGACTTTAAAGACTGAAGCTAATGCAGGGACAGTAATGACCATCACTTGGAGCGATATCCCTATTAATATGGCATAAATCAAATATCTATTGGTAAGCAGTCCTAGTTGAAAAATTGATTTATCGGGATGTCTCATATTCAAAGAATGGAATAGTTGAGAGATACTCAATACTGCGAAGGCCATTGTCTGAGCATGCATTAAGGAATCAGGGTAGAACTTGTTTCCTATGACAAAAGCGATTAACGTTAGAAGCCCGATCAAAATTCCATTTAATATCAGCCTCATACCAGCACCGTCAGCAAAAAGTGTTGCTCGTGGATCACGTGGTTTCTGATCCATGACTGTGGGGTCCCCAGAATCCACACCTAAGGCAAGAGCGGGAAGAGTGTCTGTCACTAAATTGACCCATAAAATATGGATGGGTCTCAGTGGCGAAGCCCAGCCTAATAGGATTGCTAGGAAGAGGGCGATAACTTCACCCAAATTACACGATAATAGAAATATGATAGACTTTTTAATATTATTATAGATGTTACGGCCCTCTTTAACCGCAGAAACGATGGTTGAAAAGTTATCATCTGTCAAAATAATGTCGGCAGCGCCCTTAGCAACGTCAGTTCCTGTAATTCCCATGGCTACTCCAATATTTGCAGCTTTTAAAGAGGGAGCATCGTTCACCCCGTCTCCCGTCATAGAAACTATGTTTCCCTGGGATCTAAATGCTTTAACAATGGTTACCTTGTGTTCCGGAGAAACTCGAGCAAAGACGGATAAACGTTGTATTTTATCATTTAACTGATCCTGAGATAGTTTATCAAGTTCGTAACCAGAGATAACTTCCTCAATATTATGAGAAATACCTAGTTCATTGGCTATGGCGAAGGCGGTGTTTTTATGATCTCCAGTGATCATAACGGTTTTTATGCCGGCTTTTTTACAAAGGGCTATTGAGTCTTTGACTTCTAGTCTAGGTGGATCGATCATTCCGACAAAACCTATAAACGTCAAATTATCCTCTACAATATCATCCTTTGCTGGGATAGCAGCGAGTAATTTATATGCAGAACCTAGCACTCTTAAGGCACTATCAGACATGGTGTTGGAGGCTTCAATAATTGTGTTTTTAAGTTCCTCCGTTAAAGTCACCATTTCTCCCTTTAAATAAGCGGTTGTTGAGATTTTCAATAAACTGTCTAAGGCACCCTTCGTCATGACCATGAATTGATTTTCATGGTTATGAATAGTGGTCATCAATTTTCGATCGGAATCAAACGGAATTTCATGGACTCTTGGATGTGATTTTTGTAAGGACTCTTTCGAAATGCCGAATGTCATGCCAGCTTTTAGAAGGGCTATTTCCGTGGGATCTCCTGTTTTGATGGATTCTGAATAGGTAGAATCATTACATAAGACTAGATTTTCGAGCAGAAGTCTATGGGGGCCTTTGGTCAGATCTAGGGAATCGATGTCTCCTAATATATTGTCAGCATAGAAGTTGGTAACCGTCATTTTATTTTGTGTAAGCGTTCCAGTTTTGTCAGAGCAAATAATTGACACAGATCCTAACGTTTCTACAGCGGGGAGTTTTCTGACGATCGCGTGTTCTTTGATCAGTCGTTGAACACCCATAGCAAGGACAATTGTAACAATGGCGGGTAATCCTTCAGGAATTGCGGCGACGGCTAAACTAAGAGCAATTAAAAACATTTCGTAAAGATCTCTATCTTGAAGAACCCCAACTAGGAACATAAGGCCACAAATACTTATGGCTGCAAAGCCTAATATTTTCCCTAACTCTTCAATTTTCTTTTGGAGAGGCGTTTGTTCTTCCACTGATTGGTCGAGCATGGTAGCGATTTTTCCAATTTGAGTATCCATACCAGTGGCAACAGCGATGCCTACGCCACGACCATAAGTTGCCAAGGTAGACATAAAAGCAATGTTTAATTGATCTCCAAGAGGGGTATCCTTGGCTTCAATAATGTCATCAGCCTGTTTATCGGAGGGTACCGATTCTCCGGTCAGTGCGGATTCCTCAATCTGAAGATTAGCCGTTTCTATCAGGCGAAGGTCACATGGGATGTATCTTCCTGCGTCGATGATCACGATATCCCCTGGAACCACTTCCTGTGAAGGAATTTCTTTTGATGTGCCATCTCTTTTCACCAATGCTTTTGGAGTCGAAAGTTTTTTCAAGGCATCGAGAGCTTTTTCAGCCTTAGATTCTTGGATGACTCCTACAATGGCATTAATGAGAATTACAATTCCAATAATTATTGCATCGCTAATCTCCCCTATAAACCCAGAAATGAGAGCAGCACCGATTAAAATATAGATCATTATATTATTTAGTTGAGTCAGGAAAATCCTCAGTAAGGTTTTAGGTTTTTTAGTGATTAATTCATTTAATCCGTACTTTTGTCGTCTATGGATGACTTCCTCATCAGATAAACCGGTCGTTGAGTCGACTCCTAATTCCGTTAGGACAGTTGCAATGCTTTTATTAAACCACACAATTATCACCTCCTGATTAAGTATTCACAGAAACACAAGAAATAGACCCTATTCTATGTTATATTTTCATCATTTAGGTTTGGCTTGCAGGCTTGAACGCTGAAGTGAAGCCTGAGCAATATCGGAAATGCCTTAAATGTGATATTATTATGACTATTCTAGAAAGCGGTTTTTTTCCCCAACGAGTGAAAGCTATTCACTCTCTTATGGGCTTTCGCCATAATAAAGTTAATATTTCTCAGTAAGGAACTATAAAGTTAGAGAAGAAAGGTTGAGTGTTATGATATCGATTAAAATGCAAGAGCAGGTAAAAGGTAATTCTATCATTCGAGCCATGTTTGAGGAAGGGAAAAAATTGGCGGCCATTCACGGAGCAGAAAATGTCTTTGACTTCAGCTTAGGAAACCCTAATGTTGAGTCTCCCGAGGAAGTAAAGAAGGCAATTATAGAAATTATCACTACAGAAGATTCGATGAGCATTCATGGTTATATGAATAATTCTGGTTATGAAGAGGTAAGAGAGGCCGTTGCCCAGTCTATTAATGATAAATTCTCTACTGCTTTTACAGCCAATAACATTCTTATGACCGTTGGTGCAGCAGGTGGGTTAAACGTAGTTTTCAAAACCTTACTGAATCCCCAGGATGAGGTCATTACGTTCGCACCATTTTTTGGGGAATACAAAAACTATGTGAAAAACTATGACGGCCAATTGGTGATAGTATCCCCAAATACCCTCGATTTCCAGCCTAATCTTGAAGAATTCAAGGAGAAAATCACCCCCAAAACTAAAGCGGTGATCATCAATTCCCCCAATAACCCAACAGGGGTTATCTATTCGAAAGCAACCATCATCAAGCTCGCTGAAATAATGAGAGAGAAACAAACCGAATTTGGAACGGATATTTATCTTGTTTCTGATGAGCCGTATCGAGAAATTGCTTATGATCATACTGAGGTTCCCTATCTATCCAACTATTATGAGAACACGATCATCGGATACTCTTTCAGCAAATCCCTATCGTTACCCGGTGAAAGAATTGGTTATTTAGTCATTCCTGATGAGGCAGCTGATTACGTAAATATCATTGCAGCAGCAAACATTGCTAATCGCATCTTAGGGTACGTCAATGCTCCGTCGTTATTCCAGCGCGTCATTGCCAAGTGTTTAGAGTCCAAGGTGGATATTGAAACATATAACAGGAATCGAGAACTTCTTTATGATGGAATCACCGCCTATGGCTACCAATGTCTTAAACCACAAGGGGCATTTTACATGTTTGTGAAAACTCCGATTGAAAATGATGTTGAATTCTGTAATCTGGCCAAGAAGAAAAACATTCTCTTGGTTCCTGGCAGTGCCTTTGGCTGCCCCGGTTATGTGAGAATTGCCTATTGCGTGGCTTATAAAACCATTGAGAAAGCGTTGCCAGGCTTTAAGGCGCTCATTGAAGAGATACAGAGATGACCTGAGCAGGCGGGAAAAGAGCACGAGGCACTTAGTTGACTAAACTAAGTGCCTCGTGCTCTTTTGTTTGTACTAATGGACGAGGAGGTGTAATAGCTGCTTTTTGAGATCTAACGCAACCTTAGAAAGCAAAAGATCCTCAGGAATACGGGGATGGGGGAAGGGGATTTTGAACTCCTGGATAATCCGAGTGGGACGTTGACTGAGAACCACTACTTTGTCAGAAAGAAGAATCGCCTCATCAATATCATGGGTGATAAATAAGACCGTATGTCGGGTCCTATTCCAGATGCTTAAAAGCCAGCGTTGCATTTCCCGTCGGGTCAAAGCGTCCAGAGCACCGAACGGCTCGTCTAGAAGTAAGGTTTTTTTGCCAAAGAGAATGGTTCGAAGTAACGCCCCACGTTGTCGCATACCGCCTGATAACTGGTGGGGGTAATACTCGGAAAATGGAGAGAGACCAAATTGTTCTAACCATTCTTTAGCCTCTGCACGTGCTTTGCGCTTGTCTTTATGCAGGATCTCGCTGCCTAAGAGCACGTTCTCTATTAAGGTTCGCCAGGGAAGCAGTAAATCTTTTTGAGGCATATAACCGACTTGGCCTATTGTCCCATGGATTGCTTTCCCATCCAATACTATTTCCCCAGTATCGGGCGCTTCAATTCCTGCCAGGAGATTGCAAAGGGTACTCTTGCCACAGCCTGAAGGTCCGATCAGGGAAACGAAGGAGCCCGTCACAACCTCTAAATCCAGAGAATGAAAGACCTCCATGGTCTGGTTTTTGGTTGGGTCAGAGTAAGATTTGGAAAGAGCTTTAATTGATAGTCCCATGATCGCGCTCCTTAAGACTTGGGTAAGTAATCGTTTGTGTAGGCTTTCGAGGGATCAATCATCTTCGGCAACAGTTTGCGTTCAACCAGCCATGTTGCATAACGTTCCCAAACGACAGTCTCCTGCTGCCCCCACTGGGCTGTCTCAGCTTGATACTGAGGGCTGAGCCAAGCTTGGCTGCTGCGGATTAAGTCGGGATTCGCTTCGGGTGCATTCTTAATGAGGATCTCGGCAGATTCTGCCGGATTTTTGATGGCAAATTGATAACCTTCACTAACAGCCTTTGTAAAAGAACGCACTATTTCTGGCTGGCTTTGGGCCATTTTTTCGTTGGTAATTATGACGGGCGTGTAAAAATCGAGGGCTGGGTCAACATCCTTAAGCCAAATCATATTTAAAGTCTGTTTTCTCAGCTCTGCTTCTTTGCCAGTCCAACCATAGAAAATCCAGGTTAAATCAATGTTTTTAGTTAAAGATGTGAGTTGATCCGCTTCCCCTATATTGACTACTTTAATCTTTGAAAAATCTGCGTTGTCCTTTTGCATGAGTGCTTTCAAAATAGCTTCTTCTGAGGGTAGGCCCCAACCACCATAAGTCTTGCCTTCGAAGTCTTTGGCTTTCAAAATATTTTTAGAGGTTGGAGAAGCAAAGCCTGAAGTGTTATGTTGGATAATCGCTGCTATCGAGAGAATGGGCACATCGTTAGCGCGTGCCGTCGTCACTTGTTCCTGTTGACTCACTCCAAAGTCCGTTTTTCCGGTCCCTACAAGCTGCTCGACATTTCCGGAGCTTGAAGGCTGGATGAATTTAACGTCTAGACCTTCCTTGGCGAAATACCCCTTCTCTTGGGCGACAAAGAGACCTGTGTGATTCGTATTAGGGGTCCAGTCTAGCATTAAGGATACGGTGGTAAGGGGCTTAGTTGTTGGGGAAGCAGGTGTCGTAGTTCCAGTCCCACAGCCTGACAGGGAAAGAATAGAAATTATTAAGATTGGAAGCAACTTTTTCTTCATACAATTATCTCCCCTATGAATTAGTTACAGTATTTAAGACGTGGAATCTTGGTTTTTGCTATGGATCCAAGGCATTGAGAGCCGCGCAAGGATGGAGATTAGCGCGTAGTAGAGAAAGCTCAAGGCTGTAATCGTGAAGATTGCGGCAAACACGCGGTCGGTCATAAAGGAATGAGAAGAACGCGTCAGATAAACACCCAGCCCCGAGTCGGAGCCCAACCATTCAGCAATCACGGCTCCCATGACACTGTAGGTAGCGGCAATTTTCAGGCCTGCAAAAAGCGAGGGTAGGGCGTGTGGCCAGCGAACGATATAGAACATTTGCCAACGGGAAGCGCCCATGCTTTTTAACAAGTTGAGAATGTCAGTATCAGTTAATTCGAGACCTTCAATTAAGCTAATGGTGATCGGGAAATAACAGACTATAATGACGATGATAATTTTTGGCAGTAGTCCATAACCCAACCAAAGGATCAAAAGGGGCGCCACAGCGATCAGAGGTACGGTCTGAGAAATAATTAGAAATGGATATAAGAGGCGTTTGAGCCAAGGGGAAAGGACCATGCCCCCCGCGGTGATCAGGCTGAAGACGACGGCAAACGCAAAACCAATGGTTGTTTCAACGAGCGTTGTGAGGGTATGCAGCCAAATAAGCTGGCGAGTCTCCCATAGGGCTTCAACGATTTGAGCGGGCGTGGGGAGAAGCCAGAGGGGAACCTGAATCGCCGTCGCCATCATTTGCCAGGCGCCAAGGAGAAAGAGAAGGAACAATAGGGAGGGGAGCCCTTTCCACTTTAGTACACCCATTATTTATTGCGATATTTGTCTATTTTTTCTCCGATTGTTGAGCCAGCTGGAACATAATCCATTTTAATGTAGGCCATCACTCTAGTGGCTCCAGCACGAAGGCAGGCTTCCTGTGCTTCTTTGATAATTTCCCAAAGCTGATCTGGTTCGCCCTCCATCGTTGTTTCCATCGCTCCCACTTCATAGGGTACTCCACTGGCTGCAATGACTTTGATCGCCTCGTCCACTACTTCATAGATACGAGCTTCTTCAACTTTAGGAACCACCTGTAAGGCCATAATGATTTTTGCCATAGTGCATTTCCTCCTTAATTAATTTTTACTGAGATCTGGGGGGAATTTGATCATAATAAAACACCGCATGTAATGCGGTGTACTTATTCTCTAATTCTCCCTACGCTGGCATTACCCAGATCAGGTTAAGGGTCGGGCTTATTGCCCCTCTCAGCCGAAAAATTCCAGCTCCCCTGTTGTGATATATAATTGGTTACATTTTAACACACTGTGTGTAACCGCGCAACGGTTTTAAATCATGCGGTCAATTCGTTCATTCATAACGCTATCTAACCCAAATATTCATGTCTTCAAATGAACCAGCTATATCGCAATTGTTAATCAGGCGGCCTTGATAGTTGTACCCAAGTTTGTAGAATACTCTGTTCATCCCAAAGGACTGGGCCCGTGCCAGGGTATATAGGGTATATGAACCGCGTTTTTTAACTTCTTGCTCTAGAATGGCTAGTAACCGTTCAGTGAGTGAATGTCCCCGGTATTTTTCTAAAGTTGCACAATCTGTCATTTCGCAACGGTTAAGAATCGGATCTGGGTAACCAGCCGCGACACTAATGAGCGTCTCTCCTAAAAATGCTCCCACAAAAATATTTCCCTTCTGTATTAGGGAACGGATATATTCAGGATCTTCGACAGGGGAAGGATAACTGGTAAAAACCTGCGTTAGTAAATGTGATATTTGCTCGGAGAAGGATTCATTTAAAAGTTGTATCTCTATTTCGAGAGGCAAGGGGTGTGATGGTTTGATGGGTTCTGCCTTAACGCCATCAATAATATCATCTTCTGATTGAGTCTTATCGGAATGACCTCTTGACTCACTAACATAGTAGGCTAAGCTAACCACGAATTCCTGGAAGCTGCCATGGAAGAGACTGCCTTCAATCTGATAGCCACATTGTAAAAATTCGGTAACGTCTGCTGGCAACGCCCAAAGCCATATTTTCTCTAATTTCTTGGATACTGCTAGCGAAATGAGATGTGGGCCGAACAAGGGTGGTTTCGTTCCTTCGGAGTAACCGTTGACAACGAGTCGTTTATTTAACACATCCACCGTAATGGCGCTCGAAAATTCATTAGGATTCATTGTGTTAGGCATTTGCTATACCTCCGCGACTGCGGGTAACCTTTTTTCTTCTTTCCTGTCTCATGTTTTCTTGGGGTATCAGACTAAGCTGCTGACCTTGCAACAATTTAGCAAGACCGATTTGTGAGGTATTCGAGCTGGGGCAGTCTTTTGAGCAGGTCTTACAGCTGCTGGTTGTATTTTCTGGTTCCTGATATACGGAGATAACGCCTTCATAATTACGCAGGATCACTTTGTCATTGGATTGCGACATCAAATAGTTGGGCTGTAGTGGAATTTTACCGCCACCTCCCGGTGCATCAACCACAAAGGTAGGAACCGCGAAGCCTGAGGTGTGTCCCCGGAGCATTTCAATCATCTCAATACCCGTACTAACGGAGGTGCGGAAATGCTCAATCCCGCTGGATAAGTCGCATTGGTACAAGTAGTAGGGTCTTACCCGGCATTTTACGAGTTCATGAACCAGTTTTTTCATAGTGACAGGACAATCGTTGATTCCTCTGAGCAAAACCGATTGATTGCCAAGTGGAAAGCCAGCATTGGCCAGTTTGTTTAGCGCAGCACGTGCTTCAACGGTAAGCTCTTGGGGGTGATTGAAATGTGTATTGATCCAGACTGGGTGGTATTTTTGCATTATTTCAATGAGGTGATCCGTTATGCGCATAGGAAGAACTACCGGGGTTCTTGTGCCAATTCGTATAATTTCTACGTGAGGAATGGCACGAAGATTGGACAAAATATAATCCAAACGATCATCAGAAAGGGTCAATGGATCTCCTCCGGAGATTAGTACATCACGTATCTGCGGGTTGGAACGTATATAATCCAAGGCGAGTTTGAACCGACTCAGAGGCAATGCTTGGTCAGTTTGTCCCGCCATTCTTCGTCTAGTGCAATGTCTGCAGTACATTGAGCATTGATCGGTTACTAGGAGCAGAACCCGGTCAGGATAACGGTGAGTTAGTCCCGGTACTGGAGAATCGGCTTCTTCATGCAGCGGGTCTTCTAAATCACATGAGGATTTACTCAATTCGTGGATTGAAGGAATTGCTTGTCTTCTGATGGGGCACTCAGGATCGTTGGGATCCATGAGGGAAAAGTAGTAAGGCGTGATGGCCATGCGGAAATTTTCCAGGCAGCGCTCTATTTGTTCAGCTTCCTCGGCGGGAAGTGACATAGCTTCAAGTAAATCCTTGTGGGT
>DASRMG010000138.1:0-3981 GCA_035648035.1 Desulfosporosinus sp.
GCCTTAGGGGATGTCATGGGAAAAGGAATCCCGGCGGCTTTATGGATGGCTATGACAAAGGTAACTTTAAGTACCATAGCTAAGAGCGGTGTCCAACCCCATGTGGTGCTTGAAGAAGTCAATAAAGCGCTTTATCAGGACCTGGTTGAGCGAGACACCTTTGTAACATTGCTTTATGCTCTTTATGAGCCTGTAAAGAAGGTTCTTCTTTTAGCAAATGCCGGACATCTTCCACCGCTTGTGTTTCATAGCACAACTGGTCAATATGAGTTATTGCAAGTTAAAGGATCCTACATTGGGGGCATTGAAAATAGAAAGTACCAATTAATAGGGATGCAGTTGATAGCTGGCGACGTTGTACTTTTTTATAGCGACGGTTTAACAGAAGCGACTAACTCCAGTGGTGAGCAATTTGGGTTAAGCAATATTGTTGACGTTGTAAGCAAGAATTCTCTGTTTGGCGCGCAGCAAATCGTTGACAGTTTAACGATTCGTATTAGTCAGTATCACGAAAATTGTCAGCAGAAGGATGACATTACCTTCGCGTGTTTGAAAGTGGGATAAATCCTGGGGGGGTGAAAGCATGGCTTTAGAGAAAGACTTAACGGTAGAAGGGCAAACCCGCAGAGGGAGTTTGCTAAAAAACTTGGGAGTCAAAGATAAAGCAAATTCAAAAAAGCAGTTCACCAGATCTGCAGATCAAGAAACTAATGATGAGGACCAGAACGGTTCTGTTATGCTTAGCAACGGCCAGGTCTTAGTACATAATCCCAAAGGATTAGGTAAATTACCTACAATAAGCCAAGGAACGAATGTAGAAATTCTGATCAACGGTGAAAAAATTACCGGCCCTGCTGTTGTTAATGAAGATATGCATATCGAGGTACAGGTTGTTAATACGGATTCATCTTTTTCGTTCGATCTTAATGTATCAAAAAATAAGATGAAAGCATCATTGAATGTGCGCAAGAAACCGGGCAAACGGTATGACATTGAGGATATTCCCTCAGCGTTGAAGGTCTGCATAGCGGCGAAATGTGAACAGGAAATATGGCCGGAGGTCGAGCGCCAGCAAGTGCTAGATTTACTACACGAGAGCAAGGTCATTTCTGGCATTAGCGAAGATGCAATTCAAGAAGCAATTGCTTTTCAAGGAAAAACAATCTCCATAGTGGCTGCGGTGGGTCAGGAACCAACCGCGGTACAGGATTCTCAAATCGTTTATATTTTCCAAAAACAAGTTTCTAACCAAGACAGTCATTTTCAAAATGAAACGGCGTTCTTGTTATCGGTTCCAATCGACGAGGTCTTGGCTGTAAAACAACCCCCAGTCGCTGGATATCCAGGGGTAGATGTTACCGGAGAGACTGTACCTCCACGTGAACCAAAAGACGAACCCATTCTTATTAAAGGTGGAGTACGTTTAATTAACGATGGGACAGTTGCTGTGGCTACTATCTCAGGTAAACCGGTCTTGGAAGGCTCTTTTCACAAGTATCTATCGGTTGATCCCGTTTATGTTGTTAATGATGATGTGGGGATGAATACTGGAGATATAAAATTTATCGGGAATATTCTTATCACCGGAAGTGTGTTAGACGGTTTTAGCGTTGATGCCGGGGGAAGCATTGAAGTCTGGGGAGATGCCATGCATGCTGCCCTGTATGCCAACCGGGAAGTAATGATTCATAAAAAGGCTATTTCTACTAGGATTCAAGCGGGTGGTCTATCTGTCAATTATATGCAGATCTTACAGATGCTCCGCGTATTGCAAAACCGTCTTGATAGTATGTTCAATGCCGCGAAGCTCCTTAAGAGTCAGCCGGCTTTTTCCACTGTTGATCTAAAGACCAAAGGGGAAGGGCAACTTGTTCAACTGTTGATTGACTTCAAGTACAGAGATATACCCAAGATAATAACTGCTTTCGTCCAGACCTTATCTGAGGCAAACACAGTGTTGGACCCGCTGCTTTCGGAAGTTGCCACCGAGCTGAAGAATAAACTTTGCAATTTAGGGCCTTTGCGTATGAAAGAACAAGTCGAAGTTGAGATGCTCATTGCCAATGTACAGAAGGCAGTTGCAACTGTAGAGTCGCTAATTTCTACTAAAGTTAATATTACCGTAAATTATGTGCAAAACAGTGTCATAAGGACCACTGGAGACATCATCGTTACGGGACCGGGCAGTATTGCTTCGGAACTGGAGGCCGGGGGCAGTATTTTGATTCCCTACGGCAAAGTCCGAGGTGGTCGGCTTATCGCTCGAGACAAAATAAAAATAGGGGAACTTGGTTCACCAACGGGTGATTCGGGGGTTAACATTCAGTTACTGGACAATTGCTGCTTGGAAGCTAAATTTGTTCATCCGGGAGTAAAATTAGAACACGGTACCGAACGTCTCCTCATTCAAGAGCATTACCGTGACCTACGAGCGTGGGTGAATGAGGGTGGTCTCCTGAAGTTTGAAGGAGTTGCACAGCAATAAGAAGGAGGGTCACAAGTTAATGATGCTTGAAATTAAAACGGAAATTGTAAATGAAGTTGCTACGCTCCATTTCGACGGGTTTCTAGATATTTCTACCGTTGATTCGATCGAGATATCTGTGAGTAAACTTATAGATATTCATGAGGTTAACTTGGATTTTGACAAGATTACGTTTGTCGATTCTACGGGTATAGGCACAATCAGTAAAATCCTGAGAAAACTGAATTCTGAAGGAGTTACTGCGAAAATCAGGAATATCTCGGCGGGTGTGTTTGAGGTTTTTGATATCCTTGGTTTGCCGGAAATATTTGGTGAGGAAATCTTTGAGATGAAAAATGATTAAATTGCGATTTTTCCATTTTGCGTAAGGAGGGTAAAATGGGCAAAGCAAGAAACTTAAGAATGTGGTATCAAGGCAGTATTAAACGGAAAATGACTTTCAAAGTAGCTATTTACATGAGTTTAATTCTTCTCTCCATATTGAGTTCGTATTATTATATCTTTCACCACATATTTAAGGAAAGATTTCAAGTTGAAGTGATTAATTTAGCGGCGACTGCAGCGTCGTTAATCGATGGTCAGGAACATAACCGATTACAAACACATCCTGATGAGAATAGTGTTGAATACCGTAAAATCCAACGGTTGCTCCAAGTTTTCATAGACAATAATTCTCATATTAAGTATATTTATACTCTACGAAAATTAAACGGGGTAACTAAGTGGGAATATGTTGTAGATGCAGATAATACCAAAGACCATCACCACATTGGTAACAATTATGCTGTAATCGACCAAGAAGTAATAAAAAATGCTAATAACGCTCCGCTAGCTGACAATGACTTTGAGACAGATCAGTGGGGCACTTTTCTTTCTGGCTTCGCACCAATTAAAGATAGCATGGGACAAACCGTGGGCATCGTTTGTGTCAATATGACAGCCAAAAGTATTATTCAACAGGAAATAGGCTTAGGATTATGGGCATTGTTTCTCTTTGTATCCGGATTAGGATTAATGATTCACATGACTTATAGGGTGATCAAGAAGTCTACTCAACCGTTAGACGAAATAGTGTTCAGTATCAGGGGATGGCAATTGGAGAACAAGGATTTACAAGAAAAGTTAAATATTCAAACAGGGGATGAATTTGAGGTTCTTAAAGAAATCATGAACCAAGCCAGTCACTTATTATTTCAAGAGAAGAGAATGCTGGAGGAGGACCTAGAGAAGAGCAAAATGGAACGAGACAAGATCTTTAATGTGTATCGAGACGTTATTTTTTCCGTAACCCAAGGGAAATTTAACTTACTTAATGAATCTAAATCTAATCCTATATCCTGTGAAGGAAACTTACTAACGGAAGTGAAAATTGCACAGCTTAGTGATGTTAACACTGCCAGGGTATTAATTAATAAAACGCTTGCCCACGAAACGTACAGTCCCGAAAAAATTAATCACGCAATGCTCTGCATTTCGGAAGCGGCAACGAATGTGAT
>DASRMG010000139.1:0-44985 GCA_035648035.1 Desulfosporosinus sp.
TGACAAGAATAATCATAACACGATGTTTAGTGATAGAGGTCTAACGTGTCAACTAATTCATCTGAACGATATGGTGTGAGTTATCAAAGAACGTTCGAGTTGGGTTTGAACCATCAACCCTAGCTCTATCTTACAAGGAGGATAAAATAATGATTTCAGAAAAGGAATATATTGATAATTTGGCAGAAGCGTGTAGCTACCTTCAGGAACGTGTCTCAGTGGTACCAGAACGCGGTGTTATTTTGGGTTCAGGGTTAGGTGGATTTGCGGAGCTTGTTGTGGAAAAACAGGTGATAGACTATAAAGACATTCCCCATTTCCCGACTTCGACCGTTGAAGGGCATGCCGGACAACTGGTTTTCGGTAAAGTAGCCGGTCGCAACGTCGTGGTCATGGAAGGCCGTTTTCACTTTTACGAAGGGTACACCATGCAGGAAGTCACCTTCCCAATTCGGGTCATGCAAGGATTAGGCGTCACAGGTCTCATTGTCACGAATGCAGCCGGTGGGATAAATCCTGATTTTCAGCCGGGCGATCTAATTCTAATTAAGGACCATCTCAATATGATGGGAGACAATCCACTGAGAGGACCAAACTTGACGAATTTAGGTCCGCGTTTTCCAGACTTAAGCGAAGCTTATAGTAAGGATTGGCGTCAAAAGGCTTTATTGATCGCCGGAGAAATGGGGATTAAGCCTCAGGAAGGGGTATATGCGGCCATGAGCGGCCCCAACTATGAAAGTCCTGCAGAAATACGTTTCTTACGCACGATTGGCGCTGATATGGTGGGCATGAGTACCGTGCCGGAAGTGATTGTAGCCAACCACGGAGGGATTCAGGTTATGGGCATCTCGTGTGTGACCAATATGGCAGCAGGTATCTTAGGGCAAAAACTAAGTCATGTGGAAGTTATGCAAACAGCGGCACGCATTGAAAAACAATTTGTGCATTTTGTTCAGGCGTTAGTTAAGGTGCTTTAAGGAATCTTGTATTTTCATATGGTGCTACAGATTAAAGAAAGAGTGATTTCATATGCGTATGGTTGACCTGATTGCAAAGAAACGGGAGGGGGAACCCCTTTCTAAGGCGGAAATCCACTTTATCATTCATAACTATGTTCAGGGAGATATTCCCGATTATCAAATGTCGGCGTGGGCTATGGCGGTCTATTTTCGCGGCATGTCGCTCGAAGAGACGACCGAACTCACGCTCGCAATGGCCCAGAGTGGAGATCAGCTGGATCTTTCTTCGCTCGGGGAACGGTTTGTGGATAAACATAGTACCGGAGGGGTGGGGGACAAGACGACCTTGCTCCTCGGACCGATGGTTGCGGCGTGTGGTGTGCCTGTGGCGAAAATGTCAGGGAGAGGTCTTGGACATACTGGCGGCACAATTGATAAACTCACTGCGGTACCCGGTTTTCGGGTGGAGCTTACTCAGGAAGAGTTTTTGGCACAAGTCAAGAAAATTGGGCTTTCCGTCATTGCTCAGACGGGAAACCTTGTTCCTGCCGACAAATTGCTGTATGCGCTTCGAGATGTAACGGCGACGGTAAGTTCTATTCCCCTGATCGCCTCTTCGGTCATGAGTAAGAAAATTGCTGCTGGAGCACAGGGAATCGTCTTAGATGTAAAGTACGGATCCGGGGCCTTTATGAAGACTGTGGAAGAGGCACGGATGCTGGCGAAGACCATGGTGAATATTGGGAAAGCACTGGGACGTCAGACGATTGCCGTGCTGAGTAATATGAATCAACCGCTTGGGCGCGCTGTAGGCAATAGCCTAGAAATCCTTGAAGTCGCTGACGCACTACAGGGTAAAGGCCCCAAAGATTTAATGGAGGTCAGCTTTGAACTGGGGGCCTGGATGCTTGTGGCTGGAGACGCAGTACCGAACGTTGGGGCAGGGAAAGCATGTTTACGACAAAGTATAGAAAGTGGGGCGGCGTGGCATAAATTCTTGGCATTTTTGACGGAACAAGGGGGAGATGCTCAAGCGGTCATTGAGCGTCGTCTGAGGGTTTCACCGTGGAACCTTCCAATCCTCGCTGTTGAAACGGGTTATGTTCAGCCGTTTGATGCGCAGGATATCGGAGTCTTGGCTATGCGACTTGGAGCAGGTCGAGTGACAAAAGACAGCCCGATTGATTTAGGCGCGGGCGTAGTTCTCACACGAAAAGCAGGAGAGTGGGTGGAGGCAGGAGAACCTCTTATGCAACTTTATGGTAGTAATAAAGAAATGTTGACGGAGGGAATAAAGCTCGCTCAAGACCTAGTTACGGTGGGAGAAGGAGAAGTTGAGCTGCCTCCGCTCATTGAGGAAGTTATCCAGTAGGGCGGGCTCGTGACTTGCATGCCAGAGGGTCCGCGATGACACTTGTTCAGCCATGCGGTCGTCGTGCCAAACTAGGGCTTTAACCCGTGATGCAGGAGGAGGGTACCCGGCCAATTCGACATCCTTGTCTCAGGGCCGGAGGGGAACATCCTTGTTCCCCTCCCTCTTTATGAAAGCGGGTTAAAGCCGAGTTTGGCTACGCCGACCGCAGAGGCTTCTCGCTGTGTTATCGCGGGCCCTCCTTGCTTGAAAGGGAGGCAATCCCGCTAGACAAAGGAACGGCTCTCTGTCTTTTCTTATCTTTGCTGGTCAGATACATAAAATCCCCCACCTTACGTATGCATAGAAGGAGGGGGATTTTACATATGGCGCGAGAGAAGAAGATTTACCCTTTGGCAGAGGGGTTAACGACTGCGGATACGTTTGCGGTGCTTGGGGATGAGCAGAAATTTCAAAAGCATAAACATGCTTGGAAGGTTTGGCGTGCCTTGAAGGATTTCGGGTGTGTGGTTTATCCAGTTTCAGAGGATTCGAAGCGCGTTGACGGGACGAAGGTTTATCCGAATTTAGCTGAACTGGCAGGCAAGGTGACGGTGGTGGTACCGTGTCTGCTCCCAGAGAAAATCAAGTCTTTTGTCTCTGATGCCGCGGCAGCTGGGGTCAGTAAAATTTGGTTTCAAGAATTGACGTGGTCTGAGGAATTTCAACAAGAATGTGATGACGCCGGGATTATGGTGGTGCGCGGGTGCGCGTTACGACATAAGGCTTATCCAATCGTCGGTGTGCACTATTTCAATCCCTGCTATTGGCATGGTCTTAGAGCCCCTAAAGTCACTGCTAAGAGGTATGGGAGGTAGGGGTTTCGGCTGTGAAAGGCCCAGGTATCTTGTTTAATAAAGATACCTGGGCCTTTATTTGAGTATGTGATTCATTAAGGAAGAAGTCGATCGTTTCTTAGAAAGGGTAATCGTCATCGTCATCGTAATCATCCTCGTCTTCAAACTGGTCAAAGGATAGACAACTAGAAACACCAACAAAGACATTAAATGATTCAACCTCTAGCCCCAATGAATCTATTAATTCCATTTGTATAACAACCTGCAGTTCTTTTACGGCGATCTCATCAATTTCTGGAACAATGACTAATGTCGCCTGAATTGTTTCGTTTATGTGGAGATCCAACGAGCCTAGGGGGAGAAAATCATGCTCGCTATCGTTAAGTATTAAAGAATATCGTTCGCTATGCGGCGTTCTTACCTCTCTAATAAACCGGGGCGAAAATTTTGGCGGCTTTTCTGTTTTTGCATTTCCTTTATGCACTTTAAAGTCTCGAACATTATCCTTATTCTTATCTTTTTCCTTATCCTTCATTTCTTGAACATCCTTTCTAGTGCGGGTTCAATGGGTGATATTGCAGTGGACTAAAGTGGCTTGAAGGGTCTCTCAACACAGAGGAAGTGTAACATATCTGAAAGAACTACGAAAGCGCTAATAACTAAAGGGAACTAGAGATTAATACTAAAGACCTTGGGTGACCGTTGATCGGCAACCCAAAGTCTTTTTTGTTTTTATACCTGAGTGCACATGGCATTGATCTAGTAAGGGGGGTCTGAACCGGTTCAGAAAGTTGGAGCAAGTGAGCATAATATATTTAACCCAAATATATTTATCCCAATTTTATTTCGTTCTTACAATATAATTTTCCTTTTCGGGAATAATAAAAACATATTAAATAAGGGGGGATCAAAATGCGGAAAAGTTTAGTTTTTGTTTTAGCCCTGGTGCTTATACTTGGAAACATAGGCTTTGCTAAAGTACAACCAGTACAGGCAGCTGAGATCGAGACAGAAGCCACAAGTGCCATTCTAATGGATGCGGCCACCGGTCAAATTCTTTATGAAAAAGAATCCCATAAACAACTCGCACCTGCAAGTGTTACGAAACTTATGACGTTACTCGTGGCGGCAGATGCTGTGGCTTCAGGAAAAGTAAAATTAACGGACACAGTGACAGGCAGTGCGAATGCCGCCAGCCTTGGTGGATCCCAAATTTACCTAAAACCTGGGGAAACGTTCACTTTGGAACAGATGTTGTATGCTATTGCCGTTGGGTCAGCCAATGATGGCTGTGTCGCAGTGGCAGAACATATCAACGGAACCCATGAAGCTTTTGTGGAAGAGATGAACAAAAAGGCTCAAGCATTAGGCTTGAAAGATACGCATTTTGTCAATGCATATGGGTTACCGGCTCAAGGGCATTATACGAGTGCTTTCGATCTAGCGATCATCTCCAGAGAAGCCCTCAATTACCCTTTAGTCCGGAAGTTGACTAGTACCAAAGAATATGATTTAAGAGACGGGAAATTTAAACTTTGGAATACAAACAAATTACTTTGGTGGTATCAAGGGGCTGATGGCTTCAAAACAGGTTGGACGAATGAAGCCAAATATTGCCTGGCTTCTACTGTAGAAAGAAATGGTTTAAGACTCATTAGTGTTGTGATGGGAGTCCCCCAAGTGAGAGGCCATTTTGCAGAGTCTATGAAAATATATAACTATGGTTTTGCGAAATATGAATTCAAAGAGTTTGCCCCAGCCGCTCAAAAACTTGGAGTTGTGAAGGTAACCAAAGGAATCGATGCTGAAGTCAATGCGCTCACTGAGAAACCCTTAGGCGCGACTGTGGAAAAAGGAAAAGACAAAAATTTATGGGTCGAGACTAAGCTCAACCCAAATACTAGTGCTCCGATTCAGAAAGGACAAAAGCTAGGGGAAGTTCTGCTATACCGTGACGATCAGTTGCAAGCTAGTGTTAATCTAATAGCTGATCACGCGGTGGCCAAGGCTGGTCTGGTTGAGCAAATGACACGCACGGTCAAAGGGACTTTCGGTTTTTAAAATCAAAAGTTTAGTCCAAGGGAGTGGAGTCTATCTCTGAGCTGTCATTAATCTTAGACAATCCACGGATTCTAAGGAGCGCCGCCCGTTCAATACGAGAAATCTGCACTTGTGAAAGATTGAGAAGAACCGCAATCTGGCTTTGCGTCTTATCTTCAAAAAAACGCATCATGAGTACGCGTTTCTCACGTTCAGGCAGTTTGTCCAGGACTTCATTAAGAGCAATCTTATCGATCCATGTGGGATCAATACCCTTTTCATCTGAGAGTTGATCGAGTACAAAGATCGGATCAGAGTCGTCTTGATAGAGCGTATCATAAATTGAGGTAGGACTTTGGATGGCTTCAAGTGCGGTGACAATGTCTTCGCGGTCAACACCGATGTTGATCGCGATCTCGCCGATCGTTGCCTCTCGACAGAGCGTTGCAGATAGTTCGTCCCGCGAACGATTCACTTTATAGACAAGTTCCTTATAAGAACGGGGAACCTTCACTGGGTGGTCATCACGCAGGAAACGCCGGATTTCACCGATGATCATTGGAACCGCATACGTCGAAAATTTTACGCCGTAGGTGAAGTCAAATTTATCAATGGCTTTAATGAGTCCTATCGTTCCGATTTGAAAGAGGTCTTCCATTTCATAGCCGCGTTGCGAAAAGCGATGTACTAAATTAAAGATGAGTTTTAAGTTGCAATTGATGAGACGCTCCCGTGCCACAGTATCTCCATCTTTGGCAGCATGGAGGGCAAGCATCATCTCCTTATCAGAGAGCAGTGGGAAATGGGGGAGATTCATTTCAGTGAGTCTTTGAATCATAACGCGCCCCCCTTAATGCGAGACGATGGGTGTTTGCTTAAGATGCTTAATCATGGTCACTGTTGTTCCCACTTCAAGCTTAGAATCTACTTGAAGCTCATCCATGAAAGATTGCATGAAAACAAAGCCCAGGCCCATTCGCTCCGGATCTGTACTAAAAGCAGGTTGCATGGCTTGATCAATATCAGTGATGCCACACCCTTCATCTTTCACAACAATCTTGAGGCGATCACCAGTGATGTTGAGATCCAGGTATACGATGTGACCAGGGTTATTCTGATAGCCATGGATAATGGCGTTGGAAACAGCTTCGGAAACTGCGACCTTAAGTTCTTCAAGGTCATTCAGAGGAAGATCCAGTTGCGCTCCTACTGAAGCAATGAGCAAACGGGCAATGCTCACATTTTCTGCGATACTTGAAAATGTGAGGTTTAATTGATTGGTTTTCATTTAGGCGCCCCTTCCTTCCTCGTAAGCGTGTGCTTCGTCAGCATAGAAATTAATAATTTTAGGGAGTCCCGACAATTCCATGATTTTATAAATATGCGGTGGTACGTTGGTGATTTTAATATTTCCCCCCAACGGGAGCAGTTTCTTGTATCTTCCAATAATCACGCCAAGTCCGGAACTGTCCACAAATCGAACGTCTTGAAGATTAAGAATGACCGAGCGAATTCCGCGTTTCTCAATCTCAACGTCAATGGCTTGTCTTACCAAAGAAGCTGTGTTCATATCCAGTTCTCCATCTAAGCGCAAGAGTAAGGTCAGGCGTTCTATCTTTTTATCAAGCTTCAAGACCATTCCCCCTAAAATTTTCCCGTACTTATGATTTCGAGATGACCCATTATTTTCCTTCTTTTATTTTATAAGATCCATGGGAAGCTATGTCGAAATTAGGGACCGCAATAATGTCAGGGTCGCTTAGTATAATTTGCGTCGTTCGGATTAATAATACAAATTGGGAAAGAAGGAGGAGTTATGGTGGAGAAAGAGACATTGCGTCTGCCTACGATTGCAGTAACCCCTGAGGAATATAAAGTGTTAACGAAACAATATACTCCCAAACCCACTATCCTTAAAAACGTGGTACGGGCTTTTATTGTGGGAGGCATTATTTGCTCAATCGGTCAGGTTATCATTAATGTATATGTGAACTTTGGGATGCCACGCCTCGAAGCATCAGCCGCGGCAACTGCAACGATGATCTTTATTGGAGCCTTCTTAACGGGCATCGGGGTTTATGATAAAATCGGGAAATTTGCAGGAGCAGGTTCCATTGTACCCATTACTGGGTTTGCGAATTCTATTGTCTCTCCTGCAATGGAATTTAAGCGGGAAGGTTTTGTGTTGGGGGTTGGAGCAAAGTTGTTCACGGTTGCGGGTCCTGTTCTGGTGTATGGAATTTCCGCGTCAATCATTGTAGGAATCATTTTCTATCTCTTACACTAAAAAAATGAGGATAAAATTGACAACAACACAAGCATAAAGTTTAAATATAAGTTTGTGAGTTTCTAGAGGGGGATATCTAAAATGGATTTAAAACGAAGGGGAAACCAAACGGTGGTGTTTGCCAACCCCCCGGTTATATTATCAGCATATTCTGTGGTAGGTCCTAAAGAAGGGGAAGGGCCTCTCGGGAAAACATTCAATAAGATACGGAAAGACCAAATAGGCGCTGAAAAAACCTGGGAAGTTGCGGAGAGCAAAATGCTCCAAGAGGCGATGCAGGGGGCCATTGATCAAGCGGGCATTGCTAAGGAAGAGATTGATTATATGTTAGCGGGAGATTTACTTAACCAACTCATCTCCTCTAATTTTGCAGCGCGTCAAATGGCATTACCGTTCATAGGCTTATATGGAGCTTGTTCTACGATGGCTTTGAGCATGGCGGTTGGAAGCATGTTAATTGACGGAGGCTTCGCCCGTAATGTTCTAATTGGAGTATCTAGCCACCATGATACAGCGGAGCGACAATTTCGTTTGCCGACGGAACAGGGTGCGCAAAGGGCCATGAGTGCCCAGTGGACAGTGACTGGAGCAGGAAGTCTGCTCCTCGGAAAGAGCGGGAATGGGCCACGAGTCACCTCAGCTACGATTGGCAGAGTCATAGACTTTGACGTAAACGATGTCAATAATATGGGCGCGGCTATGGCTCCGGCGGTCGCGGATACCCTACTGAATCATCTCCATGATTTGCAGCGCAAACCACAAGACTATGACTTGATTGCCTCTGGGGATCTAGGCACGGTGGGATTAGCACTCGCGGGGGAAGTACTTAAGAAAAGTGGTGTAAATATGGGCGCTCAATTCACGGATTGTGGGGTGTTGATTTATGATTCTAGCCAGGATGCTCATTCGGGAGGTAGCGGATGTGGTTGTTCATCCGTGGTTTTCGCGGGGACTATTATGCAAAGAATTATAGCTGGGGAGTTAAAACGAGTTTTGTTTGTGGGGAGTGGTGCCCTTCATAGCGCAACGTCTATGCTCCAAGGAGAATCCATTCCCGGTATTGGTCACGGAGTTGTTATTGAAGCATAAGGGGGTGAATCGGTTTGTTGGAGATGATTATTCCATCGTTTATTGTTGGAGGGCTAATATGTGTTATTGGGCAACTCCTTATGGACTTAACAGCACCAAATATTACGCCAGCGCATGTTCTGGTTTCATTTGTGACGGGCGGTGCGATCATTGGAGCGATGGGGTGGTACGAGCCCCTGATTAAAATTGGAGGAGCAGGGGCCACTATCCCCTTATCCGGCTTTGGTTACGCCCTTGCCAAAGGGGCCATGGAGGCGGTAGGAGAGCGGGGCTTTCTCGGGGTATTATCGGGCGGTGTTGAAGCAACGGCCGTCGGAATCGCTGCGGCGGTGTTTTTTGGCTATATGATGTCAGTAATGTTTAACCCTAAAGGGTAAGAAATGTTTGATATTCGTTGTTCGAACCACAACCACGAACTACGAAAGGGGGAGTTGTGAAGTATGGATGATAATTCAAGCGAGAAAAATGTTCCAGTCAGTAAGAATTATCAGGATAATGTTGATTATCTTAATAAGGAATTAGGCGTTCCCGATAACTTCGATGTAGTCCTTCGGGAGATGTCCATCGGTGGTAAAAGAGTCGCCATTTATTCTATTAATGGGATGGTCGATTCGCATGTAGCCAGTTATATATTAGATGCCTTGATTGACTTGGAACGATCTGATTTAATTGTTAACGCCTTAGACAAGTTAGTCAAAGGACGTATTGTTGCTTTACAGGTTAAAGAAGTTGAAACGATGGATAAGGTGTTCTATTTTGTTTTATCAGGACCCATGGCGATTTTTATTGATGGACAACCTAAGGCCATCATTGTTGATGCGCGGACCTATCCCTCTCGTCAACCTCAGGAACCAGATATTGAGCGCGTAACCCGAGGATCTCGTGATGGTTTCACGGAGACACTGATTACGAACACAGCCTTGATACGTCGGCGTTTGCGTGATCCGAAGCTGCGCATGCAGCTGATCCAAGTGGGCGGACGCTCGAAAACCGATGTGTGCATTGCCTACATTGAAGATATTACCAACTTAGAGATGGTAGCTAAGCTGCAGAAAGATATTCAAGCCATTAAAATTGATGGCATTCCCATGGCAGAAAAGAGTGTCGAAGAATTCATTCTTGGGAGCAAATTCTGGAATCCCTATCCACGGGTGCGTTATACCGAACGCCCGGATGTTGCAGCGATTCATCTGCTTCAAGGGTATGTCGTAATCATTGTCGATACATCTCCCTCGGTGATCATTGCGCCCGCGACGTTTTGGAGTCATGTTCAGCATGCGGAGGAATATAGGCAAGAGCCGATTGTGGGGGCATATCTTCGTTGGATACGGTTCGGCGGGATCTTTGCAGCGCTGTTTCTTCTACCACTTTGGCTTGCTGCGGCCCTTAATCCGCAATTATTACCAGATTGGCTACAGTTTATTGGCCTAATGAAACCTACAAAAATACCCTTACTTATGCAAGTCTTGATCGCCGAGTTTGGTGTAGATCTGTTACGCATGGCCACCATTCATACACCCGGTCCCTTGGGGTCAGCTTTGGGTATTATTGCTGCCTTTATGCTGGGGGATATCGCGGTTAAAGTGGGGCTGTTTGCTCCGGAGGTCGTCATGTATATTGCCATTGCTGCGGTAGGAACCTATGCGACGCCCAGTTATGAATTGGGTTTGGCCAACCGCTTGTCCCGGCTGTTTATGATCGTCATGACTGGTCTCTTTAATTTTATTGGTTTTGGAATAAGTGCTGCGATGGTGTTCTTCCTATTATGGCGGACAAAATCGTTTGGAGTACCGTATCTTTGGCCGCTCATCCCCTTGGATATCAAGGCCATGTGGGCAATTATAGTGCGTTCGCCAGTGCCCATTCAACATAGCCGTCCAAGTATCTTAAAGCCCCAGGATGCAGACCGTCAGCCCAAGAATGGCAATAAATAACCGAGATGTATAATACATTATTATTTTTGTAGAACCCCAAGAATTCTGATATAATAAACAAAATTAAATAATGCCTCATCTCTTTGGAGGTGTGGTAGAGGCGCGGATGACATAAGTACCTTGGAGAAAGTTGCGGAAGCTGATGAGTCCATGGGAAAGGGGATTTCGCCGAAGCCCAAAAATACGTAGTTTTTGGCGCTGGGTCTGCAGTTAAGAACTGCAGGACTGTCATACGATGTATTCGACTTAGCATCGTGTGGTGAGCTACTCCCAACAGGAGAAGAGGGTCGATGTTTACGTGCATATTGTACGGTAACTGAGGACCTCCTTCTGTTGCCGTTTTTATTTTTTTGAATAAGTATATAGAAAGGGAGGAAGAGAAATGAGACTGCATGGTACACAAGTGGTGAATGAACAAGGGCATTTAGAAATTGGCGGCTGTGACACTGTAGTATTAGCCAAGCAGTTTGGAACGCCACTTTACATCATGGATGAAACCCATATTCGGGATATTTGCAGACAGTACCATCAATCGTTTGTGGTGGGCTTGGGAAATGCGGAGGTTATTTATGCTTCTAAAGCGTTTTCAACGCTCGCTATGTGCCGGATTGTTGATGAAGAAGGGTTAGGTTTAGATGTTGTCTCAGGGGGGGAACTATATACTGCTCTTGAGGCCAAATTTCCTGCTGCAAAAATTTACTTTCATGGCAATAATAAATCTCGCGAAGAATTAGAGATGGCAATAAACGCTGGTGTTGGCCGAATTGTCGTTGATAATTTCTATGAGATGAATATATTAAATGAGCTCGCGAAAACTTTGAATCAACAAATTGACATCCTTCTTCGGGTGACACCAGGTATCGAAGCGCATACCCATGAGTACATACAGACGGGTCAGATCGATTCTAAGTTTGGTTTTACATTATCAAACGGAACGGCAGATCGGGCGTTAGATTTGGCGTTATCCTATTCCAATCTCGTCGTTAAAGGGATCCATGCTCATATCGGATCACAAATCTTTGAGCTGGACTCCTTCCGCCACGAGGTTCAGATTATGATTAACTACATGGCAGCTATCCTCAGTCGAACGGGTTGCTTACTCAACGAATTGAATCTTGGTGGAGGATTCGGAATATATTATGCGTCTGGAGACGATCCCGCTCAGATTTCAGATTATGCCAAAACAGTTGAGACTGCGTTGAAGGATGCCTGTGAGGATCAAAAGTTTCCACGACCTAAAATTATTGTTGAGCCAGGACGTTCGATCGTGGGAACAGCAGGCACCACACTCTATACCGTAGGCTCTATTAAGGAGATTCCCGAGGTCCGGAAATATGTTGCAGTGGATGGGGGTATGGCGGACAATCTGCGACCTGCCCTGTATCAAGCGCGTTACGAGGCTATTCTGGCCAACCGCGCTAAGGAAGAAGCGGTTGAATCTGTTTCCGTGACCGGAAAGTGTTGTGAATCCGGAGATATGTTAATTTGGGATATTGATTTGCCCAAAGCCGTAGCGGGTGATCTACTGGCTGTTTCGTGTACCGGTGCTTATAATTATTCTATGTCCTCGAATTATAATCGGCTTACAAGGCCTGGAGTGGTTCTAGTGGAAGGCGGTCATGCCGACGTGATCGTAAAACGTGAAACCCATGCCGATTTGCTGCGAAATGATGTTCTACCGGCGCGCTTAAAGTACTTGCAAATGGCAAGTCGGTAGACTTACCATAAAAAATGGCCCGTGTGCGTTGTCTGACGCGTCCGGGTCATTTTTTAACGTTTCTGCGGGCGAACCATCACAAGATCAAGTGCAACCAAGATAAGAATTGCGATCAGAATGAGCGTCAACCCTTTCGAAGAGACGGTCGAAGCATACGTGACAGAAGGGATATAATAAGGCAAGGGCATTAGTGAAGGATTGATCGCTTTAGGCATAGCACTGTAGTAGGGATATGATTGAGGACTATAGGGCGTTGGAGCATGGGCGGTGTATCGAGATTGACATCTATTTAGGGAAGTTGGCTGGAGAAAATATGAGCGAGTGGGTGGCGGAGCGACCCATGGTTGCGGTCGATTATTGGTAGCGCTGTAAAGTCCACTATGATGATGGAAGAGTAATGGACTTCGTAATACCGGGGCATAGACACGATTGTATCCAGGATTCAAGGTCAGTCCCCCCTTTTTGTTATATTGGTATTATATGTAAATTATTTTCAGTGGTGCTTTGAGGGAGAGAAAATGAATGCTGGGATTGGAATAGTATCTAAACGCCACAAATATTTACATTGTTTTCTATATATTGCATATTTAGCTTTGAATATTATAAAGCTGATTGATTGATGCTAAAGAAAGAGAAAACTTTGGAAATGGAGTGGGCTCGGATGCAGGAAAAAAAATCCTCTGGCCGAATAATTCTCTCGGTCTTAACGGCTTATAAAAAAGCCCTGCTGCTGGGTTTATTAGTCATTAGTTTGCTTTTAAGTACCACGCTAGTAAGTCAAGTAGTAGGACACGAAAAAAATATCAACCTCCAGACAGAGCAAGGTCAAGAACAAACCAGCGCGATCAAAGACGCTCCAGTTGAATCTTCAAGTTATTATGTCGTGGAACCAAATCCTGAGCCAGCTCCTCAGCCAGTTTCTAAATTTAAGGGGGAAAGGTTTACCGTTCTCTTAGTCGGGGTGGATCGTAGACCTGGTGAGACAAACCTCAGTAGTAATACGGATACGCTCTTATTAGCTAGTGTTAATACCTTGAACGGTAAAGTCGCCGTGCTCTCCATACCTCGAGACACACAGGTCATAGTGCCGGGCCATGGAAAGATGAAAATTAATGCAGCTGCACGGGTGGGTAAAGGAATTAAGACCACGGCAGCTTTAATTGAAGGTCTAACAGGTCAGTCTATTGACGGTTATGTTATCACAAACTTTAATGGATTTAAGTCCATTATTGATACCCTTGGAGGAATTACGCTCAACGTTGAAAAAGATATGTATTATGTTACAGGAGATGCATCCGATGGCGTGATTAATCTAAAAAAAGGGATGCAACGATTATCTGGAGTACAGGCTTTGCAATACGCAAGATTCCGGCAAGATGCCTTAGGAGACATAACAAGGACGGCAAGGCAACAGGCCATGATTAAAGCCATAGGTAAAGAATTTATGCAAGTTAAGACCGTGCCTAAATTGCCCTGGCTAGTTCCGCGAATCGCGAAGTCAGTGGAAACGAACCTTTCAATATCTCAGCTATGGGGAATAACCAACTTTCTGTTGCACAACGAAAATTCGGAGATTGCATCCCAGACCCTGCCCGGCAATTTCTTACTCGAGAAAGAGATTAGTTACTGGAAAGTTAACCGTATGAAATCACACGCTGTTGTTAAGAAGCTCTTCGAAGAGGGAGAGACGACTAGCACGTTTTTCGCCCAATAGCGGGAATTTGCGATACAACGCTCACTTGCTTGGTCTCGCAGATCAAACTAAGACTCAAGAGCTTGCTCGTGAGAGGGCAGGGTTCCCGGCAAACCAGACTTCCTTGTCTGATTGCCGGTAGAACAGAATGAGAGCGCTGTCCATGGATGGACGAGTGTCCCTGTAGCCAAGGATGGCGAGAAGGGACCCCCGCCATATGAAAGCGCTCTTGAGTCAAGTTTGATGAACTGCTCGACCAAAGAAGGTTCGCTTTTGTAAGCGCAAAGTTCCAAGTTAGGGACGAGAACTGGGAACGACGCAGGAGGGGACCTTGGCTCGGTTGGCGGCAGCGCACGTCCTTGTGCGCTGTCCCTAATTTGGGGTCGCTTACACGGAGTTTGCTATTCTGCTTTCGTATAGACGTCGCGCTTGTGTCATACAAGTCCCACGTTTAGAACAGGGGAACGCAACTCCGAGATGAAGAGAAAGTGATCTTGTAGACTAACTGGCACGCAGTCCAGGACCAGGACCTAAGGAGAAGGTTAATGGCATCAAGGCAAGAAATAAAATATTAATATTCCAGCAAAGGATCACAAACCTATGTAAAAAGTTCTTGACATTTCCAGCCTCTCTCTTATAATATAATGTAAAGAAGTTTTTACATTAAGAGAAGGAGGGATTTACATGAGATTTCAAAAAGCGGATGAAATGGAAATGTCAATAAACTTTAAATCTATGAGGTTATCTTGGGTGTTTGGGAATATCGCGTTACTTATATGGCTAACCGTAGCCTTGATAAAAAGCGGTGAGCTCCCGCTGGCTCTTTTTAGTGTTATTTCCTTACAAAATGTCATTTTCTTTGGCAGCAAAGTTTACTTGAACCACAAGATGTCCAGCAATGATAAATAAAATTAAAATTCTACGCAAGGAATTGGGATTACGTCAAGAAGACCTTGCCAATGAAGTTGGCGTGACAAGACAAACTATTATTGCCGTTGAAAATAATAAGTATAATCCTACGCTTGAATTGGCTATGAAACTTGCAAGATTATTAAACACTCCTGTTGAGGATATATTCCAGTTAAATGATCGTTAATTTTTAGAAATGTAGGTCCATCATTTCAAGCGTAAAATGGGCAAAATCGGGGATAATAAGATCTGCTTGTGTTAGGTCTTGTACGGTGGCAGCGTCAGGATTTGGCACGCCGATGCACCATAGACCTGCTGCTTTAGCAGATTGAACACCTACTTTAGCGTCTTCAAAAACGATCCCTTCTAGCGGGGAAATCTTTAATCGTTCTGCGGTTAAGCGATACGGTTCAGGGTTTGGTTTGCCATGTCTAACGTCTTCACCACAAATAATTTGGTCAAAGGCATCCCGAAGGCCTATTTGTTCGATGACTAATTCCACTCTTGGACGCGATCCTGAAGAGGTTAACGCTAAGAGATAGGGGTGAGCCTGTAAAGCTTTAATGGCTTCAAGAACGCCGGGCATGGGCTGGATAATTTCTGCGTTCATCATGTCGGCAAAAAGATTTTGCTTCCTTCTAATCATCTCTGATAAAGAAGCCGATAATTTTAATTCGTGCTTAATACGTTCCAAAATATCATTTTCTCGACGTCCTGAGGAGTTAAACCTGAGGTCTTCGGAAAGGCTATCAAAGGATTCACCGTAATCCAGACAAATTTGACGTTCTGCAGCTTTATGGATTTTCTCCAAATCAATAATAAGTTCGTCTAGATCAAAAATGGCGGCTCGGATCATAGTTTTATAGGCTCCTTTCTTTAAGATTCAGTCTATAGTTTTAACTATATACTGAGAATTTATTATTCTAATGTATTTAGTTGCGACGTTCTTTAGTCCAGCGGGTCTGCGATCACACGGCGAGAAGCCACTGCGTGAATCGCACCCTGCCTGCTTGCATCAAGGGTTTATAGCCCTAGTTTGGCACGATCTGCGCATCACGGAACAAGTGTCTGGAGACCCTCCAATATGATATAGTTGTAAAACAAGAATCTAGATAAGTTGGCATCCTGGAGGAAGGGGAATGTGGTGAATGCAAGAGCTTTATATTAGCCAACAGGGAATAGAAATTATGGCGCGAAATCAGTCCCAAACTAAAGGAAAAGAAGGGTTCAAACTCTCAATTCTAGGCGCCGAAGAATGGGATCAGATTCCACTCTTGGGGGTCAATTCTATAGAAGAACAAGTAGATTGGATTAAACGGATACGAGAGAAAGACGACGAAGCGAAGGTGAGGGCGAAAGTTAGAGAGGGTATTTTAGTCTATCAACCTCGTTTTGAGCGATTGGGTAAGACCGTACATTACATGAGGTTTCGAGATATGGATAAACAACAGAATGAATACCCAGTACGTTTATTTATAACGACCGATCACTTTGTTTTATTAGGATGGAATGGGGTCGACCGAGAACGTCTGACTGAATGGGCTGAGCGCGGTATTTTGACAAATCCCATAGAGCTTGCCTGCGCCTTAGGTTTAAGAGTATTGCGCCACCATCAACAACTACTTGATATTATTGAAGATGAAATGGATGTTCTCGAAGAGGAGATTCTGACCGCCACGCGTCTTTGGCATCTTAAACAGATTATAGCGTTGCACCGTCAAATACTCAAATTGAGACGTTCATTAAATGCTCATCAAGGTGTTTTCGGGCGAATGAAAAATATTGAAAAACCAGAGCTCGGCGATCTGCAGGAGGAATTAATGGTTGAGATGCAGCATGTCATCAATAATGCTCACCAAACCCATGAAATGATTGAAAACTTAAGAGCGGCATATCAGTCCGCAGTTGATAATCGAGCGAATGATATCATGAAAGTCCTGACCCTGGTAGCGACTATTATATTACCTGTGACGCTACTAACCAGTTACTTTGGAATGAATTTTGAGTTCATGCCATTTATTCATCAGCCCCATGGCATATTAATATTTTATGGGTTCTCATTCATAATTATTGCGATCGCTATGATTTTTTTGAAGATTAAAAAGTGGATGCTATAAACAATTCTCTTGTTTTTTGGATTAAAGAGTTATACAATAGTACGAGTTATTAAAGACGGTATTTTATGGAGGGTTCGCATTGGATAAGCTACTAGACAAGTTAAAAGAATACTTGAAAATGGAGGCCGAAATTCCTGCTGACGAGTTTTCAGAGTATTTTCGCACTCTAATTTCGCAACTGAACCAAACATTTAATGACCTTGATCGGGAAAATCGTCTGACAGCTCTATACATTTGTTCCATTGTACAATCGAACGCGGATGCTAGAGCCAAAGAGAGTAAAGCGACTGCCAAAATATTTAAGAAAATTAGCGCTAAATGTGCTTTTTGGACCGATGCTATTAAGTTTAATCTGGGAAAAGACGGAATGTCCCCAGAGGATATTGAACAAGCAACGGACGCCATTAACACTAGTATCTAAGTCATTGTATTTTCGTTAAAAAGAACATCAAGCCTGTTGGCTTTGATGTTCTTTTTTTTAACTTGAAACATTTTAACGCCTAGGATCGTATTAGAAGTGTAGACATAAATTTAACAAAGAAATGAGTGAAATAAACATGCCGGAGAAATTATTCCGTTCTACACAAGACAAAATGCTTGGAGGGGTTTGTGGAGGACTTGCTGACTATTTCAGTGTTGATGTTACCTTGGTGCGATTAATTGCCTTAGTTGCTGGCTTTGCTGGCGGTGTAGGCATCCCCGTTTACGTGGTTGCTTGGATCATTATTCCTGTTAATCCACTTGAACAAGGTGGGCAAGGCTCGCATCATCATCGTGATGTGGGGGAGTTCGCAGAGGGAATGGCCTCCGATGTCAAAGATGCCACTAAAGGAATCAATTTGAAGAAACTGGAGCAGCACGAAACTCATAAGAACCGCTCGAAAATGGCGGGTGTGATATTAGTATGCTTAGGCGTGTACTTCCTCTTCGAACGTTTTCTCCCCAATTGGTTTGATATAAGTAAGTTGTGGCCGCTTGTCCTGGTGTTAATAGGAATCGCAATTATTTATCGGGGGGGAAGAAAATGAGGAAAGTATTTGGCTCCATTAGCCGTGGGCTACTTCTAATCACGATTGGGGTTATCTTTTTCCTTCTGAACTATGATATTTTATCTTGGGGTTTTTGGCTTCACGTCGCAGACCTATGGCCTCTCATTCTCATCTTGGCAGGGATCGGGTTGTTGTTTAGCAAAAGGATTCCACTGAGTGCCGTTTTACTGGTGTTTCTCTTGAGCATGGTTGCTTACTCCATGGTGATGGGGGATAGACCTTTACCAGGTCAAATGAATAACCTCTTTAATGGAGGAACAACAGAAACCAGACCAATCGATGTACCGTTACCTCCAAACGTGAAAAAAGCACGTGTGAACCTCAACTTAGGAGGCGCTAAGATAGCAGTTGCTGCGCTTGATTCAGGGGCCAGCGAGAATCAACTTATGACAGGAAATTATCAAGCTCAAGAAAAGAGTCGCTTGAGTGGGTCTCTCAAATCGGGTTTAAGTACCACTCAGTCGGGAGACACCCTTAATGTTACACTTTCGTCCACCCCCTTCGGGAGAAACACGGGTAATATTAGTGGGAATGATTTTGAGCTCAACTTATCTGACAAGGTACACTATGACTTAGATATGTCGGCAGGTGCGATCGACGGCACCATGGATTTAAGCCGCCTTTTAGTGGATAGTCTTAAAATAAGTACGGGTGCAAGTGACTTCAGTATGGAGTTTGGAGACACCGGGATTGCCACCCAGGGAAAAATTGATAGTGGGGCTTCCCAAATAACCTTAGTAATCCCTGAAAATGTAGGGGTGAAAATTCGCTTGAATGGCGTGGCAACAAGTACGAATTTTATGGGCTCAGGATTGCTTTCAGACGATAAAAATTGGGTCAGTCCAAAGTATGATGAGGCGAAAACAAAAATCGATTTAGATATTTCCATGGCTGCAGGGTCAGTACAATTGCAACGTCCTAAGAGTAACCTTCAATAGATGGTTAATTTAATTAGAAGAAGCAAGATAGGAGAGCGCGCGTTGCTCTCCATTTCTTTGTTAATGGGTGTATCTTTTTGAAGTTGCTGTAAATGGACTTATGATGGTATAATTTAGAAAAAACCTTAGGATAAAGAATTTGAGGATGGTCTTATGGATATCATTTTGGCTCATCGCCAACTAGATTTTGATGCGTTAGCATCGATGATGGCAGCCCAAAAAATTTATCCGAACAGCGTATTGGTGATGGACGGAAAACCCAACGTTTATGTTCAAGATTTTTTGGCACTATCTAAGGATCAATTGCGGTTTCGCAAGGCTCAAGATATTAACGTGGAAGACGTTTCTCGGATTATCCTTGTAGATACCCATGAACTGCGACGAGCGGGCTCATTGGGCGAAAAGGTCGCTAAGATCCCTAGCGTTCAGGTGTTGATTTATGACCACCATCCCTATTCAGGGCAACTCAAACCAGGTATGGTGATTGAAACGGTCGGAGCGTGTGCCACTATACTCGTTGAAAAATTGGCAACGCTGGGTTTACCCTTAAGTACTTTTGAAGCAACCTTGATCGCCATCGGAATCTATGATGATACGGGGAGCTTACTCTTTGATAGTACCACAGTTCGTGACGTTCAAGCTGTGGCTTATTTATTAGGGCAAGGGGCGAATTTAGGGGTTATTGCTGAATATTTACGACGTCCACTTGCGCAGGAGCAAAAGCACTTATTACGACAATTGCTAGACCAAGGACAGACCGAATTATTCGATGGTTTGCCAGTGTATATCACGTTCGCTGAGACAGAAGAGTATGTCGGAGGACTGGCTTTGTTGGCTCATCAAGTTGGGGAACTTGAAGGGGCCGATACTTGGTTTCTAGTAGTCAAAATGGAAAATCGCGTCTACGTCGTTGGCCGTTCAAGAGGTAGAGGCTTGCCGGTAGATGGGTTAGCTAAGTTGTTTGGTGGGGCGGGCCATGCCAGGGCTGCTTCTGCTACCGTTAAGGACAGTGAAATTTCGCCAGTATTGACACAACTACGTAAAGAGCTCCAGAGTCGGGCCATACGCCCTCATCTTGTGCGCGATATGATGAGTTATCCGGTTAAGACGGTGAACCCGGACACGTTACTGGGTGAGGTTGAACAAATTCTATTGCGTTATGGGCATACGGGAGTGCCTGTGACTAAGGATAAGTACTTAGTGGGGATTATTTCAAGGCGTGATGTAGATAAGGCGATTAAACATGGCCTGAGGCACGCACCCGTAAAGGGCTTTATGACTACGAAAGTGACGACGGTGGATGTCGATGCGCCTTGGGAGGAAGTCCAGCGATTGATGGTCCAACACGATATTGGTCGTCTCCCAGTCGTTGAAGAAGGAAATGTTGTGGGAATTGTTTCCCGGTCAGATATTTTACGTCTCTTGCATGGTGGCTCTGTTCCTATGGAAACCCAACTTGTTCGCGAGCGGAGTGCCGCGATGCGACAGGATATCTTAGACTTGATAGAACGCCTACCCGAAGGGATACGCAAGCTGCTTGAAGCAGTCCGAGATACAGCAGAGGAAGAAGGGTATTCCGTCTATCTTGTAGGAGGGTTTGTTAGGGATTTGCTCCTCTATTTCCCCACACAAGATCTAGATTTTGTGGTCGAAGGTAGCGGGGGCCAATTTGCAGAAGCCTTGATAAAACGCTTGCCGGGCGGGAAAATCACCCAACACATCAAGTTCGGAACGGCTCAAATCTTGTTTCCTGATGGAAGTCATGTTGACATTGCTAGTACGCGGTGGGAATATTATTCCTTCCCTGGAGCGCTCCCACAAGTAGAGGAATCCGGCTTGCGACATGACCTTTTTCGACGCGACTTTACCATCAATTCTATGGCAATCTGTCTGAATGCCGTGCGTTTTGGGGAGCTCGTGGATTATTATGGTGGAATGCGGGATTTGCAACAAGGAGAAATTCGCTTTTTGCATAATATTAGTTTTATAGATGATCCGACTCGGATGGTTAGGGCTATACGGTTTTCAGAACGTTATTGCTTTAACTTGGACAAAGAAACTCATGAGGCTTTACATACCGCGATTGAATCGGGCGTCTTATCTAAGCTGAGCATTGAACGTTTTACAGAGGAAATTTTGCTTATATACAAAGAAAATAACTATTTGGCTATGGGTCAGGCCTTAATCAGGAGTGGCTTGTTTAAGGTCTGGTTTGGCGAAGATTATGATTGGTATTTTAACTCAGAGGACCTATTGGACAGTGCTACTTGGTCTTTGAATAGTCGATGGTTAATTTCTATTTCTAAAATGACCTCCCTGACTATTGAAAAACTGCTTAGCCGCATATGCTTAGATAAATCCCTTCGGGATGACACCACGACCTTCGTTCATATGCGCGAAGCGTTAAAGGAGGAATTAACGTTGAGCAAGATGGATCAATTGCTCCATAAAGTGCCCAAGGGAGTGGTCTTGGCTTTAACTAGGGATGATCGATTTAAAAATAAAGTTATGGAATGGCTGGAGGCGGGTCAAAGGATTAAAATGTCTCTAGATGGCAAAACACTGCTGCAAATGGGCGTTAAAGAGGGGCCAGAGGTTGGACAAATCCTTGGTCATGTGCGCATGGCTTGGCTTGAAGGCCACATTAGCACATTAGAAGAAGAGAAAGGTATGGTTCGACAGTGGGTTCATAACCTGCGTTATTAGAAGGAGGAAGGCTCTTGTTTGGTTTTGATATGAACACCCTCATTGCGAATATTCCTGCGTTGCTGATTGGGTTTGCTTTTCATGAGTATGCTCATGGCTGGGTAGCAGACCGATTAGGTGACCCGACTCCGCGTAGTCAAGGGCGTTTGACCTTGAATCCACTCGCTCATTTAGATGTCTTCGGAACTCTGATGGCTTTCTTATATCAATTCGGATGGGCTAAACCGGTGATGACTAATCCCTCATATTTTAAGGGAGATAAGCGGCGAGGAAGTATGTTGGTTTCTTTGGCGGGTCCTGTTATGAATTTAATCATTGCCTTTGTGGTATTTTTCTTGTGGTATCTGACTATGCATTGGATGCACGGTTCGGAATGGAGCGGCACCATCGCTTTGATCTTTAAATCGACGGTGCTTATGAATCTAGGCTTGGGAGTGTTTAATCTTTTGCCAATACCTCCTCTTGACGGCTTTGGTATTCTTGGAGGGATTGTGCCTGAACGGTTTGCACCTCAGCTACAGGCCCTAGAGCAATATGGAATGATCATCTTAGTGATTCTCCTCTTTACAAATATTATAGGCATCTTACTTTTCCCAGCGGTCAATGGGATAGCCTACATCTACCAGACAATACTAACCCTAGTGTTAAGTCCATTTCTCGGTCCGTTGTGGTTGAATTGATGATCGGATCATCAATTCTCAGATAATAAAAAGGGGTGTTAGCGTGAAAGGAAGAATATTAAGTGGAATGCGTCCGACGGGGGCGCTACATATTGGGCATCTAAGTGTGATCCAGAACTGGGTCACCCTTCAAAAGGACTATGAATGTTATTTTTCTATCGTGGATTTACATGCCTTGACGACGGGGTATGAAGACCGCTTAGACTATCCTGCTCTAAGACGGGAAATTGCCTTAGATTGGCTTAGTGTGGGAATTGATCCCCAGAAAAGCGCTATTTTTGTACAATCTCAGGTCAGAGAACATTCTGAACTTCATTTGTTATTGTCTATGTTTACACCGTTATCCTGGTTGGAACGTGTTCCTACGTACAAAGATCAAATTCAACAATTAGCGAAACAGGGAAAAGACCTGGGCACGTACGGCTTCTTAGGGTACCCTCTCTTAATGGCAGCCGACATCTTGCTGTATAAAGCGAGTGTCGTACCAGTTGGGGAAGACCAGCTCCCGCATGTTGAGCTTTGTCGGGAAATTGCCCGTCGCTTTAATTTTCTTTACGGAACGGTATTTCCTGAACCCAAAGATCTTATTGGGGAAGTGCCTCTCTTACCAGGCGTCGACGGTCGAAAGATGAGTAAAAGCTATCATAATGCCATATCCCTTACAGCCTCTGCTGAGGAGGTAAAAACTAGAGTTCAGCAAATGGTGACGGACCCAGGCCGGCTTCGCAAAGACGATCCCGGGCATCCTGAAGTCTGCATTGTTTTTAAATTCCATCAGATCTACACCCCTGAAGTCGCAGAAGTGGAAGTGAATTGTCGTGCCGGCAAAGTCGGCTGCGTTGCTTGTAAACGGCATCTGGCGGAGAATCTAGAGAAGTTAATCAGTCCGTTCAGGGAACGCCGAGCTTATTGGGGAGAACCAGGTCGTGTGGAGAAGGTCCTTGAAGAGGGTGCCGAACGTGCTCGCGTCACTGCCGCGGAAACCATGAAAGAAGTACGCTGCGTCATGGGGCTGTAAATGGAAAGCGAAAATACCGTTCAATTTGAACTTCCTGCTTATAAGGGACCTCTTGATTTACTGTTGACCCTCATTCAACAAGAAAAAGTTGATATTTATGATATTCCGATTGCCCGAATTGCTGACCAATTTGTGGAAGCCATACGACACATGGGACCGATGGACATGGAAGTCACCACAGAATTCCTAGTCCTCGCTGCCCAATTGCTCTATATCAAATCAAGGGACCTATTGCCAAAACCTCCGAAAAATGAACAAGGTGAAGTGGGAGAGGAAGACTTGCGGCAGGAACTGGTGGAACGCTTACTCGCTTATCGGACGTTCAAGCAGGCGGCTGAAGTGTTAGAGGCGTTAGAAACCTCTTCAGGACGATCTTACTGCCGTGAGGTTGACGTGGCATCGTTAATGGCCGACGTTATTCCAGAGGATCCACTCAAGGGTATTTTTTTTGATAATCTGTGGCAGGCGTTTTGTCAGGTGATCGAGCGTGCCGAAAAAGGGGAGGAAATCCTGGAGGTTGCACCGGATGAGATCGCCATTGATGTGATGTTGGCCGATGTTTTGCGCAGGGTTCTTCTCCATCCGAAAGGGTTGCGTTTTCGACTGCTCATGCGGATTGGCTCGCGCATGGAAATGGTGGTCTCTTTCTTGGCGTTGTTAGAACTTTTGCAAGTCGGAAAAGTACGCGCTGAACAAGCGACAATATTGAGTGATATTATGATATTTCCTACTGAAAAAGCATGGGAATTCACGGAAGAGGAGTCGATATAATGCTTTTTCGAGAACGGGAAACAGCAGCGTTAGAAGGCCTTTTATTTGTAGCCAAAGAGCCACTATCGCCTGAACTGCTCGGAGAGATACTTGATTTGGACGTGGCGAAGATTGAAGAACTGTTGAGCGAGTTACGAGACCGCTATAACGTGGAAGCCTGCGGCTTGAAACTTCTCGAAATCAATGGTGGATTTACTCTTGGCACCAAGCCAGAAGTTGCCCGCTACGTCGAAATTCTCTATAAACAACCAACGCACGCCCTTTCCAATGCAGCGCTTGAAGTACTTTCTATTATTGCTTATAAACAGCCGGTGACCCGTGGAGAAGTGGATTTTATCAGAGGCGTTCAATCCGATCGGGCCTTGGCAACATTAGTAGAAAAAGAGCTAGTGAAAGACGTAGGCCGCAAGGACAGTCCAGGACGCCCCATCCTTTACGCCACAACGGCACAGTTCCTTCTGCATTTCGGCTTGCGCTCCTTAGACGATATGCCGAACCTAGAAGTAAGTTTGCTGAGTGAGGAAGAAGTGGCGAGCACTGCAGAGTAGTTATTTGTGATTTACCTCACGGTGTACAGCTTAAAGTGAATACATGTATTTGACAGGAAGAAGCCATTATTGATAATGGCTTCTTCCTGTCGAATGGAGTTCGATCAAATGAGGAGGATCAGAGTGAATACTAGGCTAATAGGTAAGAACGTTGAACCCTTTCACATCGGATTATTATTAATCTATTTCGCCGTAATGATATGGTCAGTGATTAATCCAAAGGATTTATTTACGTGGTCATTAGAAGTTTTTCCTGCCTTCGTTGGTCTGATCGTTATTATAGTGACTTATCATCGCTTTAGGCTCACTAATTTAGTGTATTTCTTGGTGCTGGTACACGCAATTATTCTGATAGTGGGTGGGCATTATACCTATGCAGAAATGCCAATATTTAATTGGCTAAGAGATACATTTCACCTTGATAGGAACTATTATGATCGGTTGGGGCATTTTGCGCAGGGTTTTATCCCGGCCATTATTGCAAGAGAAATATTATTGCGAAAATCTGGGTTGAATAGAGGTAAATTACTATCTTTCATTACCATTAGTATTTGTCTTGCCATAAGCGCCTCATATGAATTAGTTGAGTGGGGGGTGGCTGTTGCCACTGGCAGCGCGGCTGATGCATTTTTAGGGACTCAAGGTGATATCTGGGATACACAATGGGATATGTTTATGGCACTTTGGGGAGCAATAATATCATTAGTATCAATGAGTGGTCTACATGATAAGTATTTAAGAAACATTAATTGTGAGTGAGGGATGTTGGATTATGTCTATTAAATAATGATATAATACCGCCTAACAGAACATTCTAATAATTGCGATGTCGAGTAAGCGTAAGGCCGTTCGAAGCTGCGAACTGTATTGCGAAATTGCTTCAAAACATGAATAGGAGTTGTAGCATGAATGAGATAATTATTACAAGTCTTAGCGAGGAAATGATGGACGAAACCGTCAAATTTATTTCATCGTTTCAGAGCGTTGAGGAGAGTTTTGTAGCATGGCTAGGTTATTCGCCGGAGGAAATTAGATCTCAACTAAGTGCCGAAGATCAACCCTTCAAGGAAAGATGTTTAATTGCTGTGGATCGGGGCGTAGTTTGTGGATTTTTAGGCATATATTTAGTGGAAGAACAAGCTATTGCTAGATTGTTAGGACCCTACATAGCCCAACAGAATCACTGGATTAATATTGCGTTGGATTTATTGAAGGCGCTTCAACCGAAAATACCAGCGTATGTTCGCAAGGCAAAGGTGGCATTTTACGGCGCAAATATGAAGTGTAAGCAACTATATGCACCGAACCACTTTACGTTATATAATGCCGAAAAAACCTTAATTATGAGGCGTGAAGGTTATACTAGTTCGCAGAAAGTAATAAATCAGGAATTCAATATTCGTTCGTACCAACCCATTGATTTTGACAAATTTATTCAGATCCATCCCACAGATGCCTACCTCACGGGGGCTCAGGTGATCAGTCGATTAAACCAATATCATCGTCTGGTTGTCGCTGAACTAGACCATTGCATCATTGGATATGTCTACTTCGAAATGCTTTTGTCGGATGGATTTGCAGAAATCTGCTTCTTAAATGTTTCCCCTGAATTTCGAAGTAGATCAATAGGCTCATTATTAATCAGTGAAGCCATCAACGAAGCCTTTAGACTCGATTGGATGAACCATATCGAAATATCCGTTCGTGTTAATAACGAAGGTGCAGAACGATTATACGTTAGAACTGGTTTCACAGAGAAAAATGTTGTAATAGCCCTACAAAGGGATTTGAATGTATATCCTTGGGGCGACTTCACATAAGGCATTCACGGAGGGAGGAATTTATTTATGAAAGAGGTCTACGCCAGAGGATACAAGAGTTATACATTAAGTTTAAAGGAGTGTTAATATTGGATAAATACGTATTAACTAAAGAAGAAGCGGTTCTAATGGTTATAGATATCCAAGAGAAACTAGTTCCTTCGATGAAACAACATGCAGAAAGAATTATTAAAAACACCAATACCATGATTTCTGTCGCCAAAAAATTAGGGGTTCCGATCATCGTCACAGAACAATATCCTAAAGGCTTGGGCAAGACCGTTTCAGACGTGAGCAATCATCTAGAAGAAGTGTCAACCTACGAAAAAATCACCTTCTCGAGTTATACTAGTGAGGTAGTTGCGGCTCTAAAGGGACTAGAAAGAAGGAAAATACTTATTACGGGAATGGAAACCCATGTTTGCGTTTTTCAAACGGTCAGGGATCTACTGGCTCATGGTTACCAAGTTTTTGTGGTGGGCGACGCGGTGTGTTCACGAGCCAAAGGGAATTACCTTAATGGATTATCCCTGATGTCGGATATGGGAGCAGTCGTGACCAACACAGAAACAGTCTTATTTGATCTGATGAAGCAATCGGGTACCCCTGAGTTCAAGGAACTTTCCAAACTAATTAAATAAAAGCTGCGAAACTGATACCTCTTCTATGCTGGAAGGGGTATTTTATTCGCTAAGAAACAATGGTGAGACGACGTGCAGTGGAACAAGGTTACTTTGGAAGAAAGGTTCTCACTGGGTAAATGGACAATACACTGATAACAACAGTCCTTTAACTGGGCCGTTGGAAGATAAATGTGGTGGCTTTAATCGAGTAGATAGGGTTGTGAATAAAAGAAATTATTCACAATATGAATAAATATATAGAATTCTTAAAAGTTATAGACAATTGTAAATACTATTGTTATAATACAACCATTAAGCGGAATAAACACTATATATGTCGAATTATGTGGAGGCGAAAATGAGGCAAAAGTCAGTATAAGTTATAAAATCGATCCGTAAGATCGGTTAAATAGGAAAAGCAGTTTGTGAATAAATTCATTTATTGCAAATATTCTTGCTATAGTATATGGTAGGACTGTAGATACATTTATTTTTTTTATTCTAGTGCGGTCTGATAGGTTAACCATCTTACCGTTGTATAAATCGGAGATATTTAAGGAGGCGATGATGACCCATAGTTAGTAGTAACTGCATTAATTGTTTTTTCTATAAAATATTGAGGAGGTTTTTAGAATGAGTACAGGATTATTAGCCCTTCTTTCCACACTACCTATTGTTGTTGTCGGAATCTTTCTAGTAGGGCTGAGGTGGCCCGCTAGCAAAGCCATGCCACTCTCATTTGTCACAGTCGTGATACTTGCACTTTTTGTTTGGAAAGTTCCAGTTGCACAAGTTGGGGCCGCGACAGTTAATGGAATGATTGTTGCCGGTACACTATTGTATATTATCTTTGGTGCTATTCTTCTATTAAACACATTGCAAGAAAGTGGAGCTATTCAAGCTATTCGCAGAGGCTTCATTAGTATTACCGCCGATAGAAGAATTCAAGTAATCATTGTCGCTTGGCTCTTTGGTTCCTTTATCGAAGGTGCATCAGGATTCGGTACACCTGCAGCTGTTGCTGTTCCTTTGATGGTTGGACTCGGTTTCCCTGCTATGGCTGCCGTCGTTGCAGGAATGATGATTCAGAGTACCCCCGTTTCCTTCGGAGCTGTAGGAACACCAATGCTCATTGGTGTCGGTACAGGACTCAATACTCCCGAATTAGTAGCTTATTCCCAATCTCTAGGCTTTTCTAACTGGCATGACTTCATTTGGGTTGCCGTTGCAACCAAAGTTGCATTCCTTCATTTTGCAACTGGTTTCTTAATGCCTCTCCTAGTCGTTGCTTTCATGACACGTTACTTCGGGAAAAACAAATCCTTTAGTGAAGGCTTGCAGGTTTGGAAGTTTGCATTACTTGCAGGTTTCTCCATGACAATTCCTTACCTTCTTACAGCCATTTACCTCGGACCTGAGTTCCCTTCCATGGTTGGAGGACTAACCGGTCTTCTTATCGTCGTGACCGCTGCTAAGAATGGTTTCCTCATGCCTAAAGGCGAAGCTTGGGATTTCCCTCCTAAAGAAAATTGGGATCCTTCTTGGAATGGTTCACTTGAAGTTAAGGATATTTCCGCTAAGACTAAGATGAGTGGCCTTAAGGCTTGGATGCCTTACGTTCTCGTCGGTGTCTTCCTTGTCGCATCTCGACTCAACTTCTTACCGATCTTAGGTTGGTCCAAGCTTTGGAATGTTAAGTGGCCTAATATCTTCGGAACAGAAATTAGCGCATCCTTCCAACCTCTTTATTTACCTGGTACGATCTTTATCTTGGTTTCCATCATTGCATTCTTCATGCACAATATGGATGGAAAAGCGTACGCTAGAGCTTGGAAAGGCTCCGCAATTACCATGCTTGGTGCAGGTTCTGCACTGATCTTCACAGTTCCTATGGTGCAAGTGTTCATGAACACAGCAGGGGGCGCAGCTGGCTACGGTAAAATGCCTATTCTTATGGCTGAAGCTGCTGCTGATTTCGCTGGGTCTGCATGGCCACTCTTTTCTCCTTTGATTGGTGGACTGGGTGCTTTCGTCGCCGGAAGTAACACCATTTCCAACATGATGTTCTCCTTGTTCCAGTTCGGTGTTGGAGAACGCATTGGCGTTGATCCTACTTGGATTGTGGCACTGCAAGGTCTTGGAGGAGCAGCAGGAAATATCATCTGTGTACACAATGTTGTTGCTGCTTCAGCCGTTGTTGGTCTACTTGGAAAAGAAGGAGCTATTATCCGTAAGGTATTAATTCCTTTCGCATATTACGCTTTCTTCCCAGCATTCCTTGGTTATTCCATCCTCTATACTGCGGATCAAGGGATCTTCAATGTTGGAACGATTGGTGTTGCAGCGATTTGGGCTGTATTCGTCTACATCATTGCAACAAATAAAGGAAGACTTGCTAAGCTTCCTGGAAAATAATCCTCTTATTCACTAAAGACCCTAGTCACTAGAGGCTCTCAATTTCACACGGGTGGAATTGAGAGCCTCTTTGTATGATGATTCAGACTAAAAACATTATCGCCAAAAGGCTCCTCAATGTAACATCTGTGAATTGAGGAGTCTTTTGGCATATAAATTATCGAATTAGGGTATCCTACCATCTTGAGAGTGTAATAAAGACGACGATAGTACGGAGGGGTTTAGGTGCGGGTTTTAGCGTTCTTGCTCGCTATGATGATACTACTGCTAATTAGCTTAACCTTAAAGGCGGAAGTCAATTTTAAGTACAAGCGTATTGAAGAGGCTGATGATATTGAAATCGATTTTCGCGCATTTCATGGGATATGGCATTTTAGATTTAAAATTCCCACTCTTCAATTAGAGTGGGAAAAAGGTCCACAGGTTGAAGTGGAACAGGTTGCCATAGCAAAAGGGGGAACGCGCAAATCAACCATAGTGACGCGTATACGCTATCTACGGCGAGGGTGGCTGATCCGTTTCTGGCTAAAGGTTCCCAGTCTGTTACGAGCCATAAACCGTTTGAAACGACAATTCTACAGTGGTATCCATTGTAAGGCCATCAATTGGCGGATAGAGATAGGGTATAAAGATGCGGCAGCTACAGCGATTGTAGCAGGAACTTTCTGGACGATGCTGAGTTATACACTTGCCCGTCTTTATCAACAGGTGACGGTGGATGTCAGAGCCCCACAATTAGTCGTTGTCCCACAATTTAAGAAAGTTGGGTTTTTATGTGATCTTCAGTGCATATTTCAAGTAAGATTCGGCCATATTATTTTTGTAGGGTTTAATATGTTGAGGACGATCATTCGGGGTATGAGGGGGTAGACATGGACATGGGTAATCATCCCATTGAATCATTGATGAAAACAGCTATGGAGAGCATCCAACAGATTGTTGATGTTAATACGATTGTTGGAGATCCGGTAGAAACTCATGATGGATCCATTATTATTCCAGTATCAAGGGTTTCTTGTGGTTTCGCCGCGGGCGGTAGCGAATTTGCCCAAGCAGAGGACCGTAAAGATACCATGAATACTGGAGGACAAGCACCAACGCTCCCATTTGGAGGGGGTGCAGGTGCCGGAGTGTCAGTGCAACCTGTCGCTTTTCTGGTGGTAGGTAACGGAACGATCCGTCTCCTTCCTGTTGACAGTAATGTAGTAGTTGACCGGTTAATCGATACGGTGCCTGATATGTTAGACAAGGTTGTGGCGATGTTTCAAAAGAAGAAGAAAACTTCGGACGAGATTATCATTGCCCGTGACTAAAAGGATCTGACTGGAATTTAAGTAAACAAATAAAGGGTCAACAAAAAAGAACGAGAACGTTCTTTTTTGTTGACCCTTTTCATACTTTTATTCAGGAGGTGGGAAATGGTTAATCTCATCTGGCTTTTAATGTTGGCCATTGGAATTATTGTCTCAGGGCTTAATGGACACATTGAAACGGTCACAGCTTCAGCACTGAAAGCGGCAGAACTAGGCGTAGAGGTAGCCATTGAATTGATCGGCGTGATGAGCTTATGGTTAGGGCTCATGCGCTTGGCTGAGGAAGCTGGTTTTATTAAAGGGCTTGCACGTGTATTTGGCCCAGCGGTTCGTCGTTTGTTTCCATCCCTAAAGCCGAATAGTCCTGCACTGGGCGCCATTATAATGAATTTAAGTGCTAACATACTTGGATTGGGCAATGCGGCTACCCCTTTCGGGCTGAAGGCTATGCAAGAACTCCAAAAGGAAAATGCGACACCCGACACCGCAAGCCCTGCCATGATTACGTTTCTTGCTTTGAATACTTCTTGTATAACGATCATCCCTGCGACAGTGATTGCTGTGCGCCTTAAAGCAGGCTCTGTTAACCCAACAGAAATAATTGGGACTACAATTATTGCCACGGGATGTGCGATGACCGTCGCGATCATCGTTGATTACTATTTTCGTCACAGGAGGACACAATGAGCATTATTGCAGAGATTTCTCGTTGGGCGATTCCCGTACTCCTGTTACTGATCCCGGTATTGGCTTACCTTCGGAAGGTGCCAGTCTATGAATCCTTTGTAGCCGGTGCTGAGGAAGGGTTTACAACGGGCGTTCGTATTCTCCCTTTTTTAATTGGCATGCTTGTGTCTATTAGCGTTTTTGTGGATTCTGGAGCACTCCAGATCGTGTCGCATTGGTTACAGCCTCTCTTTGCGTTTCTAGGTTTGGATCCAGATTTTGCTTCAATTCTACCGTTGGCCGTTATGCGGCCCCTGAGTGGCTCTGGAGCTTTAGGCGTGGCGACACAGCTCATCAATCAACATGGGCCAGATTCCTTCATTGGTCGTTTAGCTTCAACGCTGCTGGGAAGCTCGGATACCACATTTTTCGTAATTACTGTGTACTTTGGATCGGTTGGAATTAAGAAGTATCGTTATGCTCTAAAAGTAGGCTTAATAGCGGATCTAGTCGGCTTGATTGTGTCAATTTGGATTGTGACTAAGGTGTTCTAAGGAACGGTACTGAACGCTTTTGGTTATCAACGATTTAGGTCTTAATTTCTTTATCGATTAATTATGGACGAGCTGTTAGGTCTGAACTGCTGGTGAAGGCTATTTCTGAATAATAATATGGTATACTACTTAAGGGTACAACTTAGTGTCGCACCCACATTTCATTTCGGAATTATTCTACCGAGAACAAAGTGTTTGTTATTTCTTTCGTTCTTGGTTTTAAATCGAGGTAGTTCATGGTTTTAGATTTAGGGAGGAGACCGGAGATTTGTGGATCACGAGAACATAGCTCACGCAAAAGAGGATGGACAACGTTTGCAAAAAGTACTCGCTCAGGCTGGAGTGGCTTCTCGTCGCCATGCCGAGCAGCTCATTGTAGATGGTCGGGTGACTGTCAATGGGACTAAGGTGTCTGTTTTGGGGACGAAAGTGAGTCTGCAAGACGATATTCAAGTGGATGGGCACACGGTAGAACGATCTGAAGAACGACACTATTATCTTCTGAATAAGCCTGTCAGCGTCATTACTAGTGTTAGTGATCCGGAGGGACGTCCTACTGTGGTTGAGTTAATGAAAGACGTTCCGGTACGAATTTATCCGGTCGGTCGATTGGATTATGAGACCTCGGGTTTATTGGTGCTTACCAATGATGGAGAATTAGCGCATCGCTTGATGCATCCAACGTTTGGAGTAGAGAAAACGTACCGTGTCTGGGTACAAGGACCGGTGGGTATTAAGGCCTTGGAAAGCCTACGGCAGGGGGTACTACTCGAAGATGGCAACACCGCTCCCGCTAAAGTCTCGCGCGTGAGCAATGTTGCCAAGGGAACAAACCCTCCGTATCAAGGTCATCATTTAGAAATTTTAGAGGTGACAATCCACGAAGGTCGAAACCGTCAAATTCGTCGGATGTTTGCCGCAATCGGATATCCAGCGGTTAAACTTGAACGAATTAGATTTGGCTCTCTAACCCTGGAGCATTCCCTCGATGTAGGTACTTACCGGGCACTAACAATAGAAGAAGTCGGCGAATTGCGTTCCCAAGTAGGGTTATAGGCTTATCCAAGCCGGTGAATTGCGTGCTCAATTTTTGTGCTCCATTTTTCGATGTCTCTTCCACCGTAAGAACTTAAAGTGTTCGCTAATTTATTGATTTTTTCTTGGTCTGTTTGAATCAAGACGAGCCAATGTCCAGTGCTCACCTCTTGTTCGTAGTGCCGTGCTCGGCTTTTTGTAAGACCGTAGCCAATGAGGGCTTCGACAAGTCCCTGACCCTGAGGTTGGTGCATGAGTTCATTCGCTAACGGTCCAGCCACAACCACTTCTCCGAGGTTCGGAACCTCAAACGGTGGAGCTTGAACCAACCATGCATTAAATATATCGGCGCTGACATCATTGGGGTGATAAGCGAGTTCATTGGCTATTTCTTCTTTGAATTCCCCTTGATGAAGAAACTTGCTTTGAATCATGACGGAGATTTTACTATTCGCTAAGGACCCGCCTTGTATCTCCTGAATGGCCCCTTTCATTTGTTGAGCGCCTTTAAACATAGCAAGGGCTGTTTTACTCATTTGAAATATCCTCCTTCAAGTTTCTGACCTATTGTCTGTTGATAAGTTTGACTTAGTATGTCCACAAATTATCAACATTAAAGCAAGTCTTGCAGGAAAAAGTCTAGCCTTTGGAGAATATTTCAACGATAAGTGATCGTTAAACTAAAGATAAAAGCTAGTGTGTTTAGAATAGAGAAACGGAGAGAGCGCTAATGAAGATTCGAATAGGGAATGAGCTCCTTACAGAACACGTTCGTGCACGGATTCGTTTAGATTATAGTGGCGAATCGTCGAGTGGACGCTTTTTCTTTGGAGGCAAGACTAAAGAACAAATGGCAGAAACGATGCGGGAACAACAAGTTGCTTTATTGCGCAATGTACCGCTCCAAGGAATTCTTATCGAAGATGTCGATTTAAGTATTGATGTCTATTCTGTGCCGAATGAGGAAGGAAGGCGCAAGCACGAGGTGGCTTACGCTCCGATCATATTAACACTTAGGCTGGAAAACCTTGACGATTTACTCCCAATGCTGATTAAACCTGAATTTCGTAAAATTGAATTCTTAAGTCCCGAAAATATTACCCTGCACCGTCTGGATATGGAACGGCTGCTTTTTCGGTTAAGTCAATCGTATAAACAAGAAATAAAACTTATGGAAGAAAAATATTCGCGTTAATAAATTTGCGTAGCGGGCTGACCTCATGAGGGTTAGCCCGTTTTTCTGAGCGCTTAATTGTATAAATGTCGCTATTAAACGAATAAAGACAAATATTGTCGTATTGAAATTTCCTAGAAGGTGAGATAGAATAGGTTATTGTGGTCTGACAAGTTAACCATCAGTCCAATAACCCTGCCCGCAAAACGATAAAGAGGTGAATTGGTAGATAGGTTGAGAAGGGAATTCCGTATAAGGATTAACTGAGATGGAAACGCTTGACTCATGTATAATGAAAGGTGGATTTAACTATGCCATGGACTCAGAACTATGCTGCACTAGGAAATAACATAGGTCTCACAGCGTTCGCAGTATCTATTCCTATTTTTTATCTATTTTGGGCACTAGCGATCAAACGTATGAAGGGGCATACCGCTGGAAGCTCAACGCTCTTAATAACAATTATTGATGTTGTACTAGTCTACAAAATGCCACTGCCAACTGCCTTGTCTGCAAGTGCGCTAGGAATGCTTAATGGATTATTTCCTATAGCATGGATTGTCGTGACCGCTGTTTACTTATATAATTTGACAGTTGAAGCCGGGCAATTTGAGATTATCAAGAGCTCAATTGCTTCAATATCAAGTGATCGCCGTGTTCAAGCACTTCTTATTGCGTTTTCTTTTGGAGCGTTTTTAGAGGGCGCTGCTGGATTTGGTACACCTGTCGCAATTTCGGGTGCCATTCTAATTGGTCTGGGATTTGAACCCCTATACGCAGCAGGTCTCTGCTTGATTGCCAATACAGCCCCTGTTGCCTTCGGTGGAATAGGTATTCCAATTATTACAGCGGGGGCAGTGACCGGGGTTGATGCAAATCTAATTTCTGCTGCTGTAGGTCGTCAACTTCCTTTCCTTTCTGTGATGATTCCCTTATATTTAGTCATTCTCATGGCGGGTTGGAAAGGCGCTAAAGAGGTACTTCCCGCGATTGCCGTTTCAGGCCTATCCTTCGCAATAGCACAATATTGGTCCTCTAATTTTCTCGGACCCTTACTCCCAGACATCATTGCTTCTTTAGTTTCTCTCCTCGCATTAATCATCTTATTGAAATTTTGGAAACCCAAAAACGTCTGGCGTTTTCCAAGTGAAAAAGCTGAAAAGGTCGAAGTATTTAAGCAGTTTACTAGAAGTCAAATCATCAAAGCCTGGTCACCCTTTGCCATTCTCACGATAATGGTGGGGATCTGGGGAACCAATTCCTTTAAAGATTTTGTAGTGAAAGTTTTGGGATGGTTTGTAGCTGTTCCCCACTGGCCGGGTCTAGATGGTATGGTTCTAAAAACGATGCCAATTGTGCCAACACCCACAGTTTACGCGGCAAAATACACGTGGGACTTCTTTGCATCTGCTGGGACTGCGATTCTGTTCACAGCGTTCATCAGCATGCTAGTTCTTCAAATAAGTCCTGCAAGAGGGGCTAAGGTATTTGGTACAACGTGTAAAACGCTGATGTATCCTGTTATCACCATTAGTTCGGTACTTGGCTTCGCTTATCTGGCAAACTATTCCGGACTTTCTTATACACTGGGCATTTTGTTTGCCCAAACCGGCCAATTATTTCCATTCTTTGCTCCAGTTCTAGGCTGGATGGGAGTATTCTTAACGGGTTCTGACACCTCTTCTAACGCGTTGTTTGGAAAGTTGCAACAAGTTACAGCTGAACAAGTCGGCGTTAACCCTATTCTCACGATTGCCGCGAATAGCTCAGGAGGCGTTGTCGGGAAAATGATTTCTCCACAATCCATTGCCGTAGCCGCTGCAGCGACCGGTTTAGTGGGTAGAGAGGCTGATCTCTTCCGTTTTACCTTAAAACATTCTGTTTTCCTCCTGTTGATTGTTTGTATCATGACTTATGTTCAAGCGTATCTAATTCCAGGTATGATGCCAACGCTTGCAGGTATCATACCGACGATTGCATCAGCCTTGCACTAAATCCGTTTTTATAGAATTTGTTAAAGTGGGAAGAGGTATTTTTTGCTCTTCCCACTTTTTTTCCACAAAAACTGGCAAATTAAATTTCTAGATTTCATTGATATTTTCTGTAAATTAGGCTAAAATAAAACTATATAGTGGTCTGACAAGTATACTGAGTTTTAGGGGGTTAAAGAATGTTAAATGGTGAAGTATTACAAGAACTTATTAAAGTGATCGGCGCTGAAAATATCCTCACAGAGCAGGAGGACTTACTGACCTATGCGTATGACGCTACTGCGGCCATGAAGCATAAATTACCAGACGTTGTCGTTTCGCCTCTTTCCACAGAACAAGTGGCCGACATTATTAAGATTGCCGCTAGGCATAAAGTTCCAATTTACCCACGTGGCTCTGGAACAAACCTCAGTGGGGGAACGATTCCTCTTGAAGGTGGTATCGTTCTCTCCATGCTCAACATGGATAAAATACTTGAAGTAGACCAGGATAATTTAACCGCTACTGTGCAACCTGGGTTGATTATTCAAGCGCTCAATGACGAAGCGGCTAAACACGGTTTATTGTATCCGCCGGACCCCGGTACGATCACCACCGCAACGATGGGTGGTTCTGTTTCAGAATGTTCAGGCGGTCTGCGTGGCCTGAAATATGGTGTGACGAAACATTATATCATGGGCTTGCAATTGGTCTTGGCGAATGGGGAAATCATCCGTTGGGGCGGAAAAACCGTCAAGAATGTTACAGGGTACGATTTAGTGGCTCTCTTTACGGGATCTGAAGGTACGCTAGGAATTATTACCGAAATTATTGTCAAACTAATTCCTGCTCCCGAAGCGCGTAAGAGTATTATGGCGGTCTTCGATAATGTTGATAAGGCAGGAAATGCCATTGCCGCCATTATCCGTAACAAAGTGATACCGGCGACACTTGAGATTATGGATAACGTCACGATTCAAACCGTGGAGAATTTTGTCCATGCAGGACTTCCGATGGACGCTGAAGCGGTTCTCTTATGTGAAGTGGATGGGTACAAAGAAGTTGTTGAACGAGAATCGGTTTTGGTTGAACGGATTTTGAAAGAAGAAGGGGCCGTTGAGGTTAAGATTGCTAAAAACGATAAAGAGCGTGACCTTCTATGGTTGGCTCGCCGTAGCGCGCTTCCAGCTCTCGCTCAAAAACGTCCAACGACTGTACTTGAAGATGCTACCGTTCCCAGAAGTAAAATTCCGGACATGCTGAAAGCAATTCGTAGAATTGCTACAAAGCACGATCTGCAAATTGCTACGTTTGGACATGCGGGAGACGGAAATTTACATCCCACGATTCTGACAGATGATCGAGATGTGGAAGAAATGAAACGGGTTGACCTTGCCGTAGAAGAGATCTTCGAAACGGCTATAGCTCTTGGAGGAACTCTTTCCGGTGAGCATGGGATTGGTATTGCCAAAATGAAGTTTCTTGACTGGGAATTTGGTGAAGCTGGAGTAGCGGCGTTACGTCGCATTAAAGAAGCCCTAGATCCCAATTATTTATTGAACCCAGGCAAAATTGTAAGGAGGGACTAATCGTGTCCGTATATGATTCTCTGGATTCGATTACCGAAGAACTCCGTAAATGTATGAAGTGCGGAAATTGTCAGGCTGTATGCCCGATTTATAAGGAATCACATCACGAAGTCGGAGCTGCTAGGGGAAAGATTAGTTTAATAGAATTTATTCTCTCCGGAGAAATTGATATGACCAAGGGACTGTCTGAGCGCCTGTCGCTTTGTACGACCTGTAATGCTTGTAGTATTAATTGCCCGTGCGGGGTTAGATTCGATAAAATTATTCTTGCTGGAAGAACGGAAGCTGTTCGTAAACAAGGCATGCATCCCGTTAAAAAAATTGCCTTTGCTGCTCTGAAGATGCAGCGGATGTTTGATTTTGGGATGAGGGCAGGAAGTATCTTTCAGGGTGTTGCCTTAAAGAACATTCCCAACAGACACAGTAAATTAGCACGTATGCGCGTTGATATTGGGATAGGCGAGAACAAAGTGTTCCCAATGCTACCTAAAAAGACCCTGCGCTCAGAGTTCCCTGAAGTGATTAAAGTTAAAAACCCTAAGATGAGAGTGGCTTTCTTTACAGGATGCATGATCAACTATTTCTACACGGATATCGGCAAAGCGGTCATCGAAGTGCTTACGGAAAACGATGTTGAAGTGGTCATTCCAAAGTTCCAGGCCTGCTGTGGTATTCCAGCATCCGTCAATGGGGATGCTAACTCAGCACGTACGCTAGCTAAACGTAATTTGCGGGCGTTTGAGAGGATGGGTGCGGACGCCTTGGTCGTTGCCTGTTCCTCTGGAGGTACTGCTTGGAAACACGTTTATGGAGAGCTGCTGGAAAATGATGCGGAATTTAAACCTTTGGCAGATAAGTGGGCTGCAAAATCCTACGATATATCTGAGTTCCTGATTCATAAAGTTCCCTTTAAGAAAGAAGGCTTGGGACGAGTATCGCGTAAAGTAACCTATCATGAACCGTGCCACTTAAACCGTGGACAGGGGATTAGTGCAGAACCGCGAGAAATCCTTAAAAGTATTCCAGGGGTGGAAATTATTGAAATGAAAGACCCTGGTCGCTGTTGTGGTATGGCGGGCTCCTTTAGCCTTGTCCACCCAGATATTTCCCTACAAATATCTGATCGTAAAACCGCTGATATTGCGCAGACGCACACGGATACAGTGGCAACCGGCTGTCCTGCTTGCAGGATGCAACTGCAAAGTGGCGTAGAAAATGCCAAAATTGACGAAGAGGTATTACACACGATTCAAATCTTGGCGGAGTCTTATAGAGCAGGTAAGCAAGAAAAGTAGCATCAATCATCTCATTAATGTGCCTTTGCTTATAATAGGCACTTAAAATGGAAACCCTGTAAAAAGGTTTCCATTTCTTTATTCTTCAGGTCATGGTAAACTAAGTGATAGTGAAAATATTCTCATATCTCACGATCCTCTCCATTGCTGATAGCAGAGCAACAAAGGAGTGACACAATGTGAATTTAAAACCCATTCGAACGAAGAAGATCTATGAACAGATTGTGGATCAAATAGGGGTATTGGTAGCAGATGGGAAGCTAAAACCCGGTGACCGTTTACCTTCAGAACGTGAATTAGTGGAACGGTTTCAAGTCAGTCGGGCCTCCATTCGTGAAGCCATCAGTGCACTTGAATTGATGGGCCTTATCGAAGTTCGTGCGGGAGAAGGAACCTACATCAGGCAGGTTAACATTGATGCGGTCATTGCTCCCCTTGCTTGGATGCTATTTATTGAAAAAGATACTGACATAGAACTTTACGAAGTTCGTAAGATTCTAGAGGTAGAAGCTGCGGGAATTGCAGCGGTGAGGGCAGACGAAGATGAGATTCGAGATTTGTATGAAGCCTTGGAGCTCATGCGCATCGATCTCAATATTGATCGCTTAGGGGAAGACGCCGATCATCACTTTCATTATGCCATTGCTAGGGCTACGCATAATAAAATCCTGATTCGTATAATGAACACTATTTCAGATACCATGCGCAAGACTCTAAAAACAAGTCGGAGCAAGCTTTACGAAAATAAGAGTACACCAGAGCGATTATATCAGGAACACTTATCCATTTATAACGCCATCAAAGATCACAACATGAAAGCCGCGGAGCAACTGATGTTGGATCACTTAGTCGGTGTTGAAACCCAACTGGCAAAGTACTCATATCTGGATAATAAATAGAAGAGGCTTGGAAACGCAGATTGTTGTGTGTTTCCAGCCTCTTCTGTTTTTAGATAGGAGTTTGGGATAGAATAGGAATAGTAAGCAGTAAATAATAGTGAGGATAGGATAAAACATGACATGCCAAATGGTTTACCACAAAGGGAATTGTCTTAATACAAAAAAACCGTTTGTCCGGGCTTGTAAATTGTGTGTAGAAATTTGTCCACACAAGGCTATCTCGGAATATCGTGAGTTAAGAGCAAAACAATGCACAGATTGTGGGGCATGTATGGCGGTGTGCCCGAGCGACGGTTTTGTAGATCGGACGCTAGATAAACTCCACGATTATCTATTTGAGGGAAAGGATAGGACGGAGATTGTTCTAAACTGTCCCCAGGCAATCCCGCATAGTTTTGAGATTCCCTGTATGGGGATGTTGGATCGAGATGGCTGGATGGCCCTTATGCTCTTGGCTGAAGAAACACCCGTAACCATCATGACCGGAGTTTGTGCTGAGTGCGAGGATCGGCTAGCCTGTGCCACCAGTGTTCAGACGTTCAAAGAAGTCCATGAGGATTGGCCAGAGCATGCCGCTATCCGCATACAGGTCCGACCTGATGGAGACGCTGTTAACCCGCAAACAAAGCAGATTAAGAACGGTGCACCGCGAATTAAGCTAACAGGGTGGAAGCAAAAAAGTCGGGATAAAATTGAAGAATGGCTACCGAACTTAACCGCTGAGGCGTCTTACACCGTGCCAATATATCGGCAGTGGCTCCTCGAAGCATTGAAGCAAAAAACAGAGGGAAAAATACCGTTTCTCGCTTTGTCTGTGGCAGATTCATGTACGAACTGCGGGGTTTGTGCGGCAATTTGTCCTCAAGGCGCGTTGCAAAAGCAGGAAGTCATGAACCCCGACCACAGCGCAGAAGATCCTGCAAAAGAGGATAAGATTATGTCCCTACGTCTGATATTAGAACCCCAGAAATGTGTTCAATGCGGGCGATGTGTGGAAGTTTGTCGACCACTGGCGTTGTCCTTGAAGATTAAAGCCATGTCGCATCGTTTACTGACGGGTAGGATATTAATTCATGAGGGTAGTCCAAGATACTGTATCCGATGTGGCAAACGAATTATGGATAATAAAGATTTATGCCTGGCATGTTCAACCAGTGACCCTAGTAGCCTTGACTCTTTCTTTTAGGGGAGTTAGTGGTAAAGAGACAGAGATTAGTGGTTATCACAACGACAGTTTTCACTGTGCTTGTGGGTAGCTTTCTTAGGTTCGCGCATCAGTTGATCCACTAAATGAGTGACATGAGAAATAGGCTGTTGTTGAACGGTTTTGGCGACGTCAATCACTTCTCGGATCTCTTCGGGCTTTATACCTAACGTTAGGGCTTCAGTGACTGAAAGTCGGAGAGCCGCGAGGGCATTACAAGCGACTGCTGCTGAGATCTGTGCGAAAACAAGGGCGCGTTGGTCAAGACTCATGAGACATTCCTCCTGAATTTAATCTTATACGGGACGAGTTTTATCAATTCTAGCATATTACAGAACCGAGGGCAAAGCGCTACGCTAGGCAAGCCAGTGACACAAATTGCAAAGAGCCTTCCAGTTAGTTTATTATAGAGGTGGTAAGAAATATCATGAAAGAATTTAAGTGGATTAAAATACAGAGACTTCTATTAAGATTTATTAGCATGTTTGCTATTTCAGGCGTTCTGATTCTGGGTTATAATTTTTTTTTCTTATCCTCAGAAATAGATTACGCCGGTATCTTTTATTTAGCAGTAGGGGTTTCTTTTGGAATGACGTTTGCTGACTTACTTACAAAGAAAGGAATAAATAAATGAGCGAGTATCAGGTTATAGTGGTGGGTGGCGGTGCTGCCGGGATGATGGCCGCGGGACAAGCTGCAAAAGGTGGTGCGAAGGTTCTTTTACTTGAAAAAAAAGAGCATCTGGGTAGAAAAATAGCGATTTCAGGGAAGGGGCGCTGTAACTTAACCAATGAAGAAAACGTGACAGAATTTATCAGCCACTACCCTGGTAATGGGCGATTTTTACATGGAATATTGAGAGAGTTTGATAACGTGGCTTTACGGCAGTTTTTTTCAAGTTATGGGGTAGAGACGAAAGTTGAACGGGGAGGACGTGTTTTTCCTGTCTCCGATGATGCAGAAAAGGTGGTTGAAGCCCTTAAGAATTTTATTAATGAAAAGGGAGTAGAGGTGCGCTCGGGAATAGCCGTGGAAGAAATCTTGGTGGAGAATGGGCAGGTCAAAGGGGTTCGAGGCGCTGGCCAGAAACGATATTTAGCCCCCACGGTTATTGTGTGTACTGGAGGCGCCTCCTATCCTGCTACTGGCTCCAACGGAGATGGGTTTAAATTCGGCCGGAAACTGGGACACAATGTTATTACCCCACGTCCGGCACTGGTTCCTCTTAAAACATCCGAAGCGTGGGTGAAGGAACTACAGGGGCTTGCTCTAAAGAATGTAGAAGCTTCTTTGTGGATCGAGGGAAAAAAGGCGATCACGGAGTTTGGAGAAATGTTATTTACTCATTTTGGGGTATCGGGCCCTATTATTTTGACGCTTAGCCGTCAGGCTGGGGATGCTCTTCGTAGTGGTAAACAAGTCCAGTTGCGAGTTAATTTCAAACCTGCGCTTTCGCCAGAACAATTAGACGCGAGAGTACAGCGGGACTTTCAGAAATATAGCAATAAGCAGTTTAAAAATGCTCTGGATGACCTCCTACCCCAAAGCTTGATTCCTGTCATGATCCGCTTGAGCGGGATAAATCCGGAAGGTGTCGTGCATCAAATAAGTCGAGATGAACGAAAACGCCTAGTTGGGTTATTACAAGAATTACCTGTCACCATTACGGAAACCCTTCCCTTAGAGACCGCGATTGTCACTGCAGGAGGAATTGCGGTAAAGGAGATCAACCCAAAAACAATGGCTTCAAAACATGTCAATGGGCTTTATTGGGCTGGAGAGGTTGTGGATGTGGATGGCATCACTGGGGGGTATAATCTTCAGGCTGCGTTCTCAATGGGGTTTAGGGCAGGGCGATCTGCCAGTGATTCTGCACAGCGGGTGGTCTGATTTACACGTCTTCTGCATAAACTCTTTTCGAGGTGGTGTACGTGCGTCGGAGAAAAAGTTTATTGGAATGGATGTGGAATACAGTCCAGCGGGCGGAAGGCAAGATCATTCGGGTGATGGTTTTGGCGTCAGTCATCCTTGTACTAATGCAGTTAGGTTCGTTAAAGGATCCCCTTGAATTTTATATGTCAGTTGCAGCGAAGGTCGAGGCGCCTCCTTTGGAATTGCCGGCACTTGCCCAATCAAATCAGACTTGGCAGCTAACGTTGAAAGCAACACCGGCTGCACCCATCCGTGTGCTTCAAAATGGTAAAGTCCTGGGCACTTTAAACAATGGGGAACAGACAATGACGGTAGAGACTGGTCAAATTCAGTTGGACGGGAGAGGTTTGTCTCAAATCATTCAGGTGCAAGTGATCAACAAAGATACCCAATTGGTTGAACCTCGCAACAATTATACTCTCGTAATACAGGGGAATGTTCAAAACCTGACGGTCAGACCGTAGTGTTGCAAATCACGCCTTAGCGTACTATAATTCAAACAAAGACACCTGAAAGGTGTCTTTGTTTGAATATAGTGAGAAGATACACTTTGGAGTAGTATGGTAGGGGAAAGGAAGTACGCGATGATGGCACAAAGTAAGAAGATAGCCCTCGCTGCCTTGAAAATGGCGATGACAGAGAGCCGTGAAGAAGAGGTCAAATTAAAAGAATATTATCTACGCCTTGGCGTCAAAACTGCTGCGGTTGATTACGGCGGAGAGTACATCAGTTCGATCCGCAAAATTGTGGAACGTGCTATAGTAGCCGCCAATCGCGAAGGCGTTATCCATGAGACTCATGGAGATGAAGGCGCAGTGGCGGGGGCAACTCGCGAGGCCTTAAGTCAAATTAGTAACAAAGCGATGGGCTTGAATATCGGTGGGAAAATTGGGATTGCACGACAAGACGATCATTTGAGCGTGGCGATATTCTTCGGAATAGGGCTGCTGCATTTGGATGAGGTTGCCGTTGGATTGGGACATCGCGTTGCTCCCAAAGAAATAGGGGGTTAATACATGGTTAGAGGAATTAGAGGAGCAACAACAGTAGAGCACAATGATGCAACTGAGATCAGGCAAGCGACCCAGGAACTTTTACAAAGAATCATGTCAGAGAATACGCTTAGTACAGACGACTTGGTCAGTGCTATATTTACAGTTACGCCAGATTTAAACGCAGATTTCCCAGCTTCCAGTGCACGCGAGATCGGTTGGGAATTAGTGCCGCTTCTTTGCGCGACGGAAATACCTGTGCCCAGCGGTCTTTCCCGCTGTATACGCGTGCTGATTCATGTAAATACTACGCGCGGTCAAACGGAGATAACGCACGTTTTTTTGCGTAATGCCATAGCACTTCGCAAGGATCTAGTGCGGCTAGATATTAAAAAATAATTTTAAGCAAAATTACTTTTAATCTTGTGACGGGGTTGTGAGGATAGCCTATTCCATGATAAGATAATTTAAATTTAATAGTTCTGTGTTCATGATTAGTTTAGTATGAGTGGTAGAAAGTTAGCTTTGTTTGGCAAAGCTATATGTAGGATGGTCTGGGGTTACAGGGTTACGGGGATACCGTAATAGGTAGGATAGTAGGATGGGCGCGTTTAGACGTTAAGGCACCCTCTATTAAGGGTGCCTTTTTGCTTAGAATCGTGTGGGAGAGCGCATAACAGGGCTGATGTTTATGTAGAAAACGAGAAGTTTATTCATACGCTTAGAGAAATCATGGGGTTGGATAAGGCCTAAGCCTGGATATTTATTTATAGTTATAGGGTAGGATGGTAGAAAGGGGTAAAAATAATGATCATAGTATTAAAAATGGGTGCGACGG
>DASRMG010000140.1:0-39809 GCA_035648035.1 Desulfosporosinus sp.
TAAGATTGCTCAGCCTGAGCTTAAAACGCTACTAGATCAGTTTTTAAACAATCCGGTATGGGGACCAGCTTATCGGCAAGCCCCTGCCGCTATGAAGATTCATCAAGCCTATCTGCGGGGTCTTTGGGAGCATAGTGTTAGAGTGGCTGAGATTGCAGAGGGAGTTGCTGGGCTCTACCCGAAAATGGATTGTGATTTAGTCATAACAGGGGCGCTCCTGCATGATATTGGTAAGGTAGGAGAATATTCTTACACGAGAGGTATTAAAGTGACAACAGATGGTCGACTCCTTGGTCACATTATCTTAGGTATCGAAATTTTAACCGATGAAATCGCCAAAATTCCAGATTTTCCACATGAGTTGCGGTCCAAGTTACTGCATATCATTACAAGCCACCATGGAAAATATGAATGGCAATCCCCGAAAAAGCCCAAGTTAATGGAAGCTTTGGTCATCCACTATGCAGACGCTATGGATGCTGAACTATTCCACTTTGAGCAAGCCAAAGAGAACCATGCTGACGAGGAATGGTCTCCGTATATCCCTAGTATGGAGCGATGTCTATATCTGAAATAATTGTTGCTAAGGAAATTTAGTGAGTTCAAAAATATAAGCTCGGCGCCAAAAGAATTTTGGCGTTTTTTGTTAACACAATCAGCTGAATCTTCAAACAAGACATTCTTTAGAAGAAGTTCTTAAAGATAAATCTTGACAAGATCAGTCGGAATGACCTAGAATTTAGAAAAGATTCCGTCTAATTCGAGGGAGATGGTAGTATATGGATCATGAAACGAGCAGCGACGAACAATTGCTTCAGAACTTAGCCAAGGAGATTGAAGTACTAAAGAGAGACCGTAAAGCAGTGATCTTGGCCCACTTTTATCAAAGGCCTGAGGTTCAGGATATTGCCGATTTTGTTGGGGACTCTCTGCAACTGAGTCAACAAGCAACCAAAACAGATGCTGAAGTGATTGTGTTTTGCGGTGTCGATTTCATGGCCGAAACTGCAGCAATTCTAGCACCAGATAAAGTCGTAATATTACCCGAGGTGAAGGCCGGTTGTCCTATGGCGGACATGGTGGATGCTGAAGGTTTAAGGGCCTATAAAAAAAAGGTGCCCGGCATTAAAGTGGTTTGTTATGTGAATTCTTCGGCAGAAGTTAAAGCGGAAAGCGATATCTGCTGCACTTCTTCGAATGTGGTAAAAGTAGTACAGTCCTTAAAAGGCAACGAGATCTTATTTGTGCCCGATGAAAATCTTGGCCGTTACGCTTCAGAAATTCTTGGCCAATCGCTTCAATTCTGGCCTGGATACTGTAAAACACATGACCGATTGACGAAGGAAGACATTGTCAAGGCCAGAGAAGATCATCCGTTAGCCGATGTCATCGTACACCCGGAATGTCGGCAGGATGTTTGCCATCAAGCCGATTATATAGGTTCAACCGCAGGGTTAATAGCGTATGCTAAGAATTCTGAAAAGAAAGAATTTGTTGTGGGCACAGAGTCAGGGATATTACATAGGCTCAATCAGGTTTGTCCAGATAAAGCATTTTATCTCGCTTCAAAACGCTTGGTTTGTCCGAATATGAAATTAACGACGTTAGCTAAAGTGAGAGATGCGCTGATTTCGCTCTCTCCAATCATTACTGTTAAGGAAGAGATACGCGTTAAAGCCAAAAAAGCAGTCGACCGAATGCTGGCCTTATAAGCAATAAAGAAGCAGGGGATGGGCAGATTGAAACGTTATTTATGTTCTTGGTCCAAATCGGGTGTGAAAGTATTTGATTCGGACGTACTTGTGTTGGGTAGCGGAATTGCCGGATTGTATACGGCCATAAAAGCGAGTGAAAACTTTGAGGTCACTGTTCTGACCAAGAAAACAATGGCAGAAAGCAACACCAAGCATGCACAAGGTGGAATTGCTGTAGCCATTGATGAAGCAGACTGTCCAACGTTCCATCTTGAGGACACATTGAAGGCAGGGGCAGGGCTCTGCGACCCTTTAGTTGTTAGAAAATTAGTTGAAGAGGGTCCTGCATGTGTGGAAGAACTTATGGGAATGGGTGCTCAGTTTGACCGCAAAGATGGGGAACTTGCTCTGACACGTGAAGCGGCACACAGCCATCGGAGGATTCTGCATGCACAAGGAGATGCCACAGGGTGGGAAGTAGAGCGGGCCTTAGTGGCCAAAGTGAAAGAAAGTACTAAGGTTAACGCATTAGAAGGACGTTTTGTGCTTGATCTCTTAGAAAATCATCACGGGGATATTGTAGGCGCACTGGTTCTGAACGAGGAGACCGGGGAACTAGAGGGGCACTTAGCCAAGGCCGTAGTTCTGGCAACGGGTGGTTTGGGACAAGTGTATCGATTTACCACCAATCCCGGTGTTGCAACAGGAGATGGAATGGCAGTTGCCCTGCGTGCCGGAGCAGACTTGATGGACATGGAATTTGTGCAATTTCATCCTACAGCCTTGTTCATTCCTAAGGCACCTCGTTTTCTCATATCTGAAGCGGTACGTGGAGAAGGTGCACACCTAGTGAATGCTGCAGGGCTACGCTTTATGGGAAATGTATCAGGGAAAGAACTTGCTCCACGAGATATTGTCGCTAGGGCAATTTGGAAGGAACTAAATCTTGGCCCAGTTTATTTAGATTTTCGCCCAATTGGACAGAAACGAATTTTAGAGCGTTTTCCTACCATTTACCAAACCTGTTTAAACCATGGGATAGATGTCTTAACGACGCCTCTGCCGATAGCCCCAGCGGCCCACTATATGATGGGTGGGATTGCGACAAATTCATTTGGGGAAACAAGCTTACCGCATCTTTATGCTGCAGGAGAATGTGCTTGTAATGGAGTTCACGGTGCAAATCGGTTAGCGAGTAACTCCTTACTGGACGGATTGGTTTTTGGAGCACGTATTGTCGCGAGAATTAACAAGGATATTAAATCGCAACGCCCTTCATGGGGAGACGTTGTTTGCCCTGAAGAAAGTTTAAGTGTCACTGGAAGGCTTACATCAGAAAAAAAATTAAATGATAAAGCCTTATGCAACCGGATCCAAGATTTAATGTGGGACTGTGTTGGGATTCTGCGGAATAAGGCGGGCCTAGAGAAGGCCACGGAATTATTGATGCTTTGGAAAGAGGGCGACCTACCCATGCGGTGCGTGGAGGATTTTGAAACAGTCAATATGTTAACGGTTGCGGAGGTTATTGCTAAAGCGGCAAAAGATCGTTTGGAAAGTCGTGGCGCGCACAATCGAACAGACTATCCTTTGAGGCTTGACGAACGCTGGCAGAAGCACTCTTTGCAACGTAAGGAGGGATTCCATGTTCGCTACATTCCAGTTTCAGGAGCTCATTGATCGGGGATTGAAGGAGGACATTGGGACGGGAGATCTCAGCACCAGTATTATGCCGGAAGACTTAACAGGGTGTGCAAAGATTTATGCCAAACAAAAAGGCGTGGTTGCAGGTTTGTTGGTCGTTGAGCAAGTCTTTCAAAGTATGGATTCACATATTTGCATCCGCAGGTTGTTTAAAGAGGGAGATGAAGTGGAGGTCGGAGACGTTGTGTTGGAACTAAGCGGTCCTTTAAAAAGTATTCTGCAAGGAGAACGTACGGCTTTGAATTTCCTACAACATCTCTCTGGCATTGCCACTGCGACGAGACGAGCGGTTGATCGAGTCGCAGGGCTATCGGTTCGCATTGTAGATACACGCAAGACGCTCCCCGGATGGCGTGCTTTGCAGAAATATGCTGTTAGAGTTGGCGGTGGACAGAATCATCGATTTGGGCTGTATGATTCTGTGATGCTCAAGGATAATCATCTTGCAGCTGTGGGTGGTTTAACGGAGGCTGTCCAGCAAATCAAGGCTCAAGTAGGACATATGATGAAAATTGAGGTTGAGTGTGAAACGATCGAGCAGGTTCATGAAGCGGTAGTCTGTGGTGTCGATGTGATTATGCTAGACAATATGGATTTAGTCACCATGCGAGAAGCTGTTCTTTTCATTGACCGGCGGGTCCTTGTTGAAGCATCCGGGGGGATGGTTGAAGAGCACCTTCGTGAAGTGGCGGAGACGGGTGTAGACTTGATTTCGATGGGTGCTTTGACCCACTCGGTTCAGGCTCTGGATTTTAGTCTTGATCTTGGAGACATTAAAGCGTTGACAAGGGCAAGTTGGCAAAGAGATAATCTATGGCAGAAAAAGAATTAATTCATTAAAGCAGTACGGGGAATTACTTGACATGGATTAACAATGGGCCTCTGGCACCAGCATTCTTATTAATAAGAATGCTGGTGCTTTGTCATGGTTGAACCTAACTATTAATAGAGTGAAAGAAGACAACCATTTGAAGGAGAGTAGACATATGACGAAACGTAAGAGAATAACGTTGATTCACGCTACCGCCTTAGTCGTAGTGCTGCTTGTATTTCAATCCCTTTATTTTAGAGGTTCGTTTAGGATGTTTGCACAAAACCATGTCACAAAGCAACGCGATGTAACAACGTTATCTCATACATATAAGCCGGTTCAATTGTCTATAGCCGACTATATTGTGGACCTGAGAGTCCCCGAGGGAACGGATGTCCATGCGAGTCCTGACAAGGGAGAGAGCATGCAATTCAGTCTTTATTTTACCAACAGCAAATTGGACTTCAGGGGTTATGTCCAGGTGTGGAAAGTGACAGATATAGAACATTTTCTCAGTGATAGCAGATCCTTAAGCCCTTTTGATTTTAGGTCTTACAGCATAACTAAGGTACAGGGGAATAATTATCATGGGCTCAAAACTGAATGGACTGCAAATATTGGCCAGAATTTGATCAGTGGTAAAGAATATTGGTTGACACTAAGCTCGAATGAAGTCGCTAGAGTATCCTTTTTCACAGACAGCGCTGAGTTTCCACGCGAATTTGAAGATATGACACAGCAGATTTCAAATTCTTTAATAATAGCGGGCACTAAAAATAAGAACCGGCTGGCGTAGGGAAGTATAAGCTAAGCCCCAGCTATTATGTAGCTAGGGCTTAGTGGGGTAGATGCGCTAGTTCACTTCTGTATTTTGTCTAAGTGTGTGGATTTATTTCAGTGACCGTCACCATGGTTGACCCCATGCCACCAATAATAGCGATAGCGAGTATGCTGGTTATAATTTTATGTTTACCGAAGAAGTTTCTCCGATCATAACCACAGTGGATACATTGCTTTACACTTTTATCGATCTCATTGCCACACATTTTACAATTTATTATCATTTTCATATCGCTCCTTTTAAGTTTTTCCAACCCTATTAGGATTATGCGTCACTTCTCCGGATCCTGCCACATGACATTCTTAATGGTTTTTCGACTCGACCCATTGGGTGTGTAGTGTTTTATCGATAAAAATGTTACAATTCCTCCGGAGGGCTATCGTCAAAGATGTTCCTGTATGAATCTTGTACAGCTAGACGCTCTACATTATTGGGTGCTAGCCTTAGTTTATTAGGGCCATCCGGTTAACACTAAACAATTTTCATATTGCTGTGCAATATGGTATAATTAGGATATGTTGTAACATGGATAAATGTACTGAACTCAGCAATGAAATACCCAGTGAACATGAAGAAGAGAGGTAAACTATGCGTAGAAACGATAAGGAAATTGTTGAACAGAAAGCTATGGACGAGATCATGAACAGGGCTCAGGTGTGTCGATTAGGTGTATCGTATGAAAGTATGGTCTATATTATTCCCATGAGTTTCGGATATGCGGATCGAGCGTTATATTTCCATTCTGCTACTGAAGGCCTTAAATTAATGATCCTAAGGGAAAATCCTAAGGCCTGTTTTGAAGTGGAGTTTGATACGCAGGTTATACCAAGTGCCCAAGGATGTAATTATACGATGCGGTATCAGAGTGTCATTGGTTTCGGAGAGGTAGCATTCATTGAGGATTTAGAGGGTAAGAGAGAAGCCCTTCAAATTATTATGCAACATTATGGGGATAATTTAAAGATGGTTGAAGATGCCGAATTATCAGGGATCACGGTTTTCAAGTTGGAAGTCAGTACGATGACGGGTAAAAAATCTGGTTATTAGATTCATGTCGCTAATAACAACTAAACCAGGGAAGAGGGGTATTTGTGAAAGAAGACGACTTAGGTGGGCTCGAAAACATGCTTGATGAATTGAGTGCCAAGGCTGAAAAAAGTAGCTTAATTAATCCGGAGCTGTTCAGCAAATATAATGTAAAACGCGGTCTTCGCGATCAAGATGGGAAGGGTGTACTTGTTGGGTTAACGGAAATCGGTGAGGTGCATTCCTATATCCTAGATGAAAATGAAATGATACCAGTTCCTGGAAGATTAATTTATAGAGGTATCGATATTCGTAAGCTTGTCGAAGGGTTTACTGTTGATGAACGCTATGGATTTGAAGAAACCTGTTATTTATTGCTATTTGGGAATCTTCCTGATAAAAAATCGCTTAAAGAGTTTGAGGAACTTCTTTCCAGTAATCAGACGTTGCCTGAGGATTTTGCCCGTGGCATGATTATGAGTGCACCGAGCAAGGATATCATGAATGTCTTGGCAAGAAACGTCTTAGACTTATATAGCTTTGACGAGGACCCTGATAATACGTCCATAAAAAACGTCTTAAAACAATGTATTCGACTGATTGCCTGTTTTCCATCACTGGCCGTCTATGGCTACCAGGCTTTTTCTCATTATCATGGCAAGCAAAGTTTATATATCCACAGCCCAAGACAGGATTTAAGCATTGCTGAAAATGTATTATACATGCTGAGACCTGATAGTAAGTACACAAAACTTGAAGCGACACTACTCGACCTTGCGCTTGTGCTTCATGCAGAACATGGTGGCGGCAACAATTCATCCTTTGTAACGCATGTTGTAACCTCCACGGGAACAGACACGTACGCGGTCATGGCGGCTGCCTTAGGAGCACTGAAGGGACCAAGGCACGGAGGCGCTAATATCAAAGTTGTTCAGATGTTTGAGGATATGAAACAAAGGTTGAACGATTGGACCGATCGTGAAGAAGTTAAAAGTTTTCTTGAAAAGTTACTCAAAAAACAAGCGTTTGATCACTCGGGCTTAATTTATGGTATTGGTCATGCTGTCTACTCAATATCCGATCCAAGGGCAGTGATTTTCAAGAAATATGTTGCTAAGCTTGCCCAGGAGAAGGGTCTTGAAGCCGAATTTAATCTCTATTCATTGGTAGAGGAACTTTCCCCAGAAATGATACGAAAAACCAACGGAATGAACAAGATTGTCAGTGCCAATGTTGACTTTTATTCTGGCTTTGTCTATAGAATGTTGGACATACCTGATGAAATGTTCACGCCGATTTTTGCCATTTCTAGGATCGTAGGGTGGAGTGCACATCGCATCGAAGAAATCGTAAATGCCGGGAAGATCATTCGACCTGCCTACAAAAGCGTTGCGGTAAGACGTCATTATACGGGTATGAATGAACGATAGGTTAATGTTTTATAAAGAACGGCAGGACTTAAAATTAAGTTCTGCTGTTTCTTTATGTTCCAAAGGCTCTTGACAGGAGAACAATGCTTTAATATATTAAAGGAAGAAAGTGAACATTTTCAAGGAGGTATACTATGTCGAGCGATGAACGTTTGCAGAATCCGTTAACGGATTGCTTATTTGAGGCCGTTTTGTTGCTCAAAGATAAAGAAGAGTGTTATCGGTTCTTTGAAGATATTGCGACCATTGCAGAAATAAGAGCTTTTGCCCAGCGTCTGGAAGTTGCCAAAATGCTGCAGAGGAATGATACATACACGGCTATTGGGGATGTCACAGGAGTGAGTACTGCGACCATCAGCAGAGTTAAGCGTTGTTTAAACTTTGGAGCGGATGGGTATCAAATGATTTTAAAGCGTTTGCAGGAACAAAAAGATTAACGAACGTAATATGTTAATTAGAAGGAGAATCATCATGCTAAGAACGAATTTAGGACAACGCATACCTGAGGGAATGCGTGATTTACTACCAGAGGAAGTCGCTGTTCAGGAGCGCTTAGAGAAAGATATTCTTGTGCTATTTCGTCAATGGTCTTATCAGAAAGTATTGACTCCAACCCTTGAATTCGGCGCATGTGTTCAACCAGATCTTGAGCAAGACAATTTATTATATAAGTTTTTTGATCGTGAAGGACGTATTCTGGCGTTGCGCCCAGAACTGACCATGCCGATAGCACGCCTCGTCAGTACACGGATGCGCGGAGCAGATTTACCACTTCGGCTGTGTTATAGTGCAGATGTCTACCGAAATACCACAGTCAGGCATCGGGAGTTCCGTCAAGTCGGTGTAGAACTGATTGGTTCAGATCAAGAACTAGCAGATGCAGAGGTGATTGCCCTCGCGGTGGAAGCTATTGCTGCTTTAGGTTTAGAAAACTATCAATTTAATCTGGGACATATGGGGATTTTTTCAGGGCTCATGCTGGAAGCAGGGGTCGATGCGGAAATGCAAGCTAAGCTAGAAGAAGCTTTAGCACGCAAAGACATGGTTGGCGTGGAAAGTTGGGTCAGACAAAGTGGGTTACCCGACCACGTGCAGGAGGTTTTATTGCGGTTTCCTCATTTTCACGGGGGAGAAGAAATCTTGGATGAAGTGCTTCTTTGGAGCGAACGGCCAGCGATACGGGAAGCCGTTGAGAGTTTAAGGCGAATCTATAGATATCTAAAAGATTTTGGAGTTCAAGAAAATGTTTCACTAGATTTAGGCATTCTAAGGGGGTTTTCCTATTACACGGGGGCCGTTTTTGAAGGATATGTTCCAGGAATGGGGTTTCCGGTGGTTGAGGGAGGACGTTATGATACGCTGTACGCTGACTTCGGTGTTCCACAACCTGCCACTGGGTTTGCTATCCACCTCGGAAACCTGTTAGAACAATTCCCAATTCCCCCTGTGGAGGGAGCTCAAATATTAGTTTATGGGTCAAATCATAAGCAGGTTATTCATCAGTGCCAGGCGTTAAGAGCTCAGGGGAAACGAGTGGAAATGGTATTTGGAACGATCGATGGAGAAGAGGCCCAGAAAATAGCCTTGCAGAAGAATATTGGCGAGATCGTGTGCATTGGGGATAAAACTTGAATAAGGAGTGTTGTTGATGCGTAAAATTGCAGTATTGACGGGTGGTGGGGATTGTCCTGGACTTAATGCGGTGATTCGCGCTGTTGCTAAAAGCGCGCACCAATATGGGATAGAAGTGCTTGGAATTAGGGATGGTTTTCGTGGTGCGGTAGAAGGCGATTTCATGCCCCTGAACTTAAAGGATGTCTCGGGTATTTTACCGCGTGGTGGTACGATTCTTGGAACCACAAATAGAGACAATCCCTTTGCGTATGAAACGAAAGTCAATGGCGTCGCTCAAGTACTTGACCGCTCAGGTGATGTCATCCGAAATCTAAAAGAGCATGACGTAGATGCCCTACTAGCAATTGGTGGTGACGGCAGTTTAAATATCGCTCTTAAGTTTGCAAAGCTAGGGCTCAATGTGATCGGAATTCCTAAGACTATTGATAATGATTTGATGGCTACAGATCAAACCTTTGGCTTTCAGACCGCAGTGGAAACTGCCACTGAGGCGCTTGATCGTCTGCATACTACGGCGGAATCCCATCACAGGGTTATGGTTCTCGAAGTAATGGGGCGTTATGCAGGCTGGATTGCCTTATATTCCGGTGTCGCCGGAGGCGCAGACGTGATCATAATTCCAGAAATTCCGTATAATCTCAATTCGGTCGCTCAAGCCATCCAAAAACGGGCAGCACAAGGTAAGAAATTTAGTATCATCGTCGTAGCAGAAGGCTCTAAACCTCGGGGTGGCGACATTGTCGTAGAGCGACTGGTCGCAGGACGCTTCGATCCCATACAGTTGGGAGGGATTGCTGCTAAACTAGGCAAAGATCTCGAAGAACAATATGGAATGGAAACGCGTGTGACTGTGCTTGGACATCTGCAGCGTGGAGGGTCCCCCAATTCGTATGATCGAGTCCTTTCTTCGCGCTATGGAGTTGCCGCAGTTGATGCAGCACTTGAAGAGGAGTACGGGATCATGGTCGCCCTTCGCGGCAGGGATATTGTGCGGGTGCCTCTCCACGAAGCAGTCGATCAGATTAAACAAGTGCCTTTAACTGACCCTTTGCTGATCGCGGCACGTAGTCTTGGGTTGGAAATGGGAGATTAAGTCATGTTTTCAATGCGGAAATTTCAAATGTATCAGGAAAGGCTATTGGGGTTACCCAATAGCCTTTCCGAAACTTGTTGATTCTACGATCTAAACAAGGAACTTGTAATACAACTATCGCTGGCTGGCTATCGGACAAGGGGTTTCTAAAATCGCTGCTATAAAATTACTTCACTTGATCGCTAATAGATTACAGAAATTATCATAATTTAAAAATACAAGAGGATTATGGAAGGATTTAGTAGTTATGTCGCGAATTAATAATATAAGGTAAAGTAACGCGTTGAAATCACGATACTTAGACCATTTGATAGGAGGAACTTGAATGGACACAGGGTTGGGTGTCGGGCAAAATGACCCAAATTTGACGCATGGTGTAAATACAGTTAAAATTGGTACGCCAGTTAATATCTTTAAATTCGCAATATTTATTTCTATAGTGTTGATTGGTTCTTATGGTCTTTTAATAGACACGAATGCGTTATTAATATCTTGCTTACTGATTCAAGGGCTGTTTATAACGTTACTGACAGTGATGGCTATACTTGGGATAAAAGATAAGACTAAGGTAAAAAAAAATTTATCATATACCTATCTCATTGTTTCTTTAATTAGTCTAACGATCGGCATAATAAGCGTTGTGGAAATTTTAAAGTATCGGTAGGATCAGACATGGTCAAGGTATTTCACAATAACTTAGGGATATATGAGCTGGAGCAACTATAGCATCGGTGTCTTATTGAAGATAGGATACTGGTGCCATCGTTGCTTTATTTAGGTTAAGGGGTTGCCAGAGTAAAAGGACATTGGTATAATACTAATATATTAACGCTTTAACTAACTAAAGTATTGAAATAAAAGGGGATAATATAGTGAACCAAGATTTTTTGACGATTGCTTTGCCTAAAGGAAAGTTGCTGATTGACTCCATACAGATGTTGAGTCGTATTGGAATAGAATGTAGCCACGTTGATGAGGCGTCTCGGAAGCTCTTCTACGATCTTCCAGACAGTAATATTAAAATAATTATTTGCAGAGCGACCGATATACCGACGTTTGTTGAATATGGGGCTGCAGACCTTGGTGTTGTTGGAAAAGACACCCTCTTGGAAGATAATAAAGATGTGGCTGAATTATTGGACCTTAAATTTGGCTTTTGCCGCTTTGTGGTGGCTATGCCTGAGGCGAGTGTGCCGCCAAGATTGCCGAACGGAGAATACGATTTAAGTGTGCTGAACCATCAACGGGTAGCAACGAAGTTCCCTCGGGTAGCAGAGACATTTTTCAGTGAACTGGGCATGCAGGTTCATCCCATTAAGCTTCACGGAAATATTGAACTGGCTCCGTGCGTTGGTCTTGCCGAAATGATTGTGGATATTGTTTCCACCGGAAAAACGCTTAGGGAAAACCACTTGGTCGAGGTCGCACCCATTCTAGAAGCGACGTCTCGTCTGATTGCAAACCGTGTATCCTATCGTATCAAATATGAGCGAATCAGGGATTTAGTTGAACGCTTGCGTGCCTTATTGCAAGAGGACTTGTTGGTGAAAACGGAGGGGCGAAACGTATGAACATTGAAAACCTAAGAGACCTGGATTTAAACCGTCTCACTCGTAAATCGTATGGAGACGATGCAACCCTAGAAAAGCGTGTAGCAGACATCCTCAAGCGTGTGCGTGAGGATGGCGAAGAAGCGGTTTATCAACTGACCGAGGAATTCGATCATATTAACTTGAGATTAAGTGGTTTAAGGGTATCGGACGCCGAAATTCAAGGGGCGTATCAAGACGTGAGTGAGGATTATCTCGCAGCAATGAGAACTGCGAAACAGAATATTCTAAAGTATCATGAAAGGCAAAAACGAACCTCTTGGATGGAACCAGATCAAGATGGGAGTATACTAGGGCAGCTGATACTCCCGCTCAAACGCGTAGGTATTTACGTACCTGGAGGAACAGCTTCCTATCCATCCTCGGTCTTGATGAACGCCTTGCCCGCTGTGGTAGCTGGTGTGAAAGAAATCGTGATGGTCAGCCCCCTAAGAGCGGATGGCACGCTCCTGCCTGAAGTATTGGTGGCGGCAGCTGAAGCGGGGGTGACGGAAGTTTACAAAATAGGAGGGGCTCAAGCAATCGGGGTGTTAGCCTACGGGACGGAGACGATCACTGCCGTGGATAAAATTACTGGGCCGGGAAATATCTACGTGACCTTAGCCAAAAAGCAAGTTTTTGGAACCGTCGATATTGATATGCTGGCCGGACCCAGTGAGATTTTAATCTTAGCGGACGAGAGTGGATGCCCTGAAGAATTGGCGGCTGATCTGCTTTCTCAGGCGGAGCATGATCGCTTAGCCTCAGCGATCTTAGTATCGCCTTCCCGTCAATTACTCGAGCAGACCCTATTAGAAGTGGAACGCCAGTTCCAAGACTTACCCCGTGCCGAAATTGCCCGGGCTTCTTGGGAAACTTACGGAGCTGCAATTCTGGTGTCGGATGTCCAAGAAGGTATGGATCTAGCCAACAAAATTGCCCCGGAACATTTTGAATTAGTCGTGGTGGATCCCTATTCATGGTTAGGGCAAGTCCGAAATGTCGGAGCGGTTTTTCTAGGAAGGTATTCTCCAGAACCAGTAGGAGATTATTTTGCTGGACCCAATCACGTCCTACCGACCGGAGGGACGGCGCGATTTTACTCTCCCCTTAACGTTGATACGTTCATGAAGAAGGTCAGTGTGATCGGGTATTCGGAAGCAGCCCTGAAAAGGGATGCCAAACAGATTGCCATACTCGCCCGTAGTGAAGGATTAGAGGCGCATGCTCGTGCTGTAGAAGTGCGGTGTAAATAATTACTAGTCAGTGAGATGAAAGGAGCGGTGACTATGAAAACTGTGTTCAGTAACCCCGAGAGCTTAGTGCGCCCTGAAGTACGCCAACTCGTTCCGTATGAAACAAAACATATGCCCCAGTGCATTAAATTTGACGCTAATGAAAATCCCTTTCCTTGGCCTGCCGAGATGCGGAAGTCATTGTACACTGAGGACCTAGCCTTTAATCGCTATCCAGATGGAATGGGCGCAGATCTCAAGAGCGCTATAGCGACGTATACAGAAACTTCAGCGGAAGGAATACTGATAGGCAACGGATCTGACGAACTGATCCAACTAGTATTACTCACTTTCGGTGGTTTGGGGAAATCGGTCATTATTCACCCTCCAACCTTTGGTATGTATCAGATATATGCTCAATTAACCAACACCAAAGTTGTAGCAGTGCCCTTGTTAAACGGCCTAGCTTTGGATACAGAGAAGATGTTAGAGGCGGCAAAATCCCCGGAAGCGAATATAATATTCATTTGTAATCCTAATAACCCTACCGGTTCCCTGTTCCCTAGAGAAGATATTCTTCGACTGGTACGAGAAAGCGGCAAGATCGTGGTGATTGACGAGGCTTATGCAGAGTTCTCAGAGGAAACGCTTATCCCAGATATTGAAAAATATCCCAATTTAGTGATCCTAAGGACGTTTTCTAAAGCCTTTGGAATGGCCGGTCTCCGCTTGGGTTATTTGCTGGGACAGCCGGACACCATTGCCCTCATAAACCGGGTGAGGCCACCGTTCAATGTCAATTCTTTCAGTCAAAAGGCGGGGATCCTGGCTTTAGAATACTTAGAAGCGTATCAAGCGCAAGTTCAGTTAATCAGAGAAGAGACAAAACAATTGCATTTGGAATTGTCTCAACTACCCGGCGTCGTTGTCTATCCGACGTGGGCGAATTTTATCCTCTTTAAGCCTGTCGATTCAGACGGATGGGCGGACAAATTATTGAAGCGGGGATTCTTGGTCCGTAACATGGGTTTGCTTCCAGTTCTCGGAAAATGTCTACGTATGAGTGCAGGGTTACCCGAAGAAAACAAGGCTTTGTTACGAGCGCTTCGAGAGATTAGTGCACAATCTGATCATTAGAACATGAGAGGAGACCATGACATGCGAGAAGCGTATATTGAACGAAAAACAAAGGAAACGGAGATCAACCTTCGCTTAAATCTTGACGGTACGGGAGAAGCTATCGTCAAGACTGGAATTGGTTTCTTTGATCATATGTTGACGGCCTTCGCCCGCTTTGCCTATATTGATCTCACGCTTCAAGCCAACGGGGATTTAGAGGTGGATCCGCACCATACAATAGAAGATTGTGGTATTGTATTGGGACTCGCTTTGCGAGAAGCATGCGGCGATAAGGCAGGCATCGAACGGCTTGGAGAAGCACTACTTCCCATGGACGAAGCACTGGTTCAAGTGGCTTTGGATGTCTCGAACCGTGCCTACCTAGTTTGGGATGTGGACTGCCCAGACGGCAGGGTCGGGGAGTTTCCGATTGAGATGGCTGAAGAGTTTTTTCGAGCTTTAGCGGTTCAGAGCGGACTGACCTTACATGTAAGGCAAATTTCAGGGAAGAACCGCCATCATATTATGGAGGCTGCCTTTAAAGGGGTGGGAAGAGCACTAGGACTTGCGCTTCGCAAGAATACTCGATATAGTGGCGTATTATCAACCAAAGGAGTTTTATAATCGTGATAGGCATTGTAGATTATGGACGGGGAAACTTAAGAAGTGTGGAAAAGGCTTTGGAGAAGGTTGGCTTTGAGGCAACCGTTTTGACCTCCCCAGAGGGTTTAGACAGAGTGGAGGGACTGATACTTCCAGGAGTCGGGGCATTTGCAGATGCCATGGAGGCTTTAAACCATGGCGGATGGACGTTGCCGATCACCGAGTTTGCACGCTCAGGTCGACCTTTCCTGGGGATCTGTCTAGGGATGCAGGTGCTCTTCGAGGTTGGAGAAGAACATGGGGTGCATGCCGGCTTAGGACTGCTAGCAGGAAAAGTCGTCAAATTTCCGCCTGGAGGTAAGATACCACATATGGGTTGGAACAGCTTAAACCTAGAACAACCATCTCGTTTATTAGAAGGGATTCCGAACGAATCTTATTTTTATTTCGTGCATTCGTATTATGCGTTACCGACCGATTGGCGTGATATTATAGCGAGTAGTGATTATGGCGTTGTCTTTCCTGCTGTAGTAGGTAAAGATAATATCTGGGGGGCACAATTTCATCCGGAGAAATCAAGTCCTTGGGGGCTTCAAATACTGACTAATTTTGGAAAGTTGGTGAACGACTATGCTGCTCTTTCCAGCCATTGACCTAAAAGAAGGGAAAGCGGTTCGCCTATTACAGGGACGAATGGAGGATTCTACGGTTTACTCTGCTAACCCCGTCGACTTGGCAAAAGACTTTGAGAGCCAAGGCACTGAGTATCTACATATTGTTGATCTCAATGGGGCCTTTACAGGTGAACCAGTCAATGATGAGATCATCCGGAGAATTGTCCGAAGTGTTTCTGTGAAAATCCAAGTTGGGGGCGGAATCCGTACCATGGAGCGGATTACTGAGCTGATTGAGCTAGGGGTCGAGCGGGTTATTTTAGGGACTATTGCTGTCAAAAACCCCGATTTGGTAGCTGAAGCAGTGCTGCGGTACGGAAACCGTATCGTTGTAGGTATCGATGCTAAAGCTGGCTTGGTGGCAGTTCAGGGCTGGGCGGAAACGACAGAAATGAGGGCTATAGACTTAGGGAAAGCCATGAAAGTCATGGGAGTCCAGAGCGTAGTTTTCACAGATATTGCTAGGGATGGTATGCTTCAAGGACCCAATATTGAAAGTACCGTACAGTTAGCCCAGGAAACTGGTCTATCCGTGATTGCATCTGGCGGGATTTCAACCTTGGCAGACCTGCGAAACCTGCAAGTAGAAGCCCTAAAGGGCGTCTCAATCGAAGGGGCAATTACGGGGAAAGCACTCTATAGCGGTGCTTTTACCCTGACGGAAGCGTTGGAGGCATGTCATGCTAAGTAAGCGGATCATTCCTTGTTTAGACGTCCATAACGGGCGAGTGGTGAAAGGGACTAACTTTGTACAGTTGCGTGATGCGGGGGATCCGGTAGAATTAGCAGCCCTTTATGACCATGAAGGCGCAGATGAACTGGTGTTCCTCGATATTACTGCTTCATCGGATAATCGCGAGACCATGGTTGACGTGGTACGCCGAACGGCCGAACAAGTCTTTATTCCCTTCACGATCGGAGGTGGACTGCGGACCATTGAGGATATACGCCGAATGCTCAGAGCCGGAGCGGACAAGATTGCACTGAACACCTCTGCAGTTCAGACCCCACGACTCATTCAAGAAGGGGCTCATGCCTTTGGTAGCCAGTGCATTGTTATCGCCGTCGATGCGAGAAGCACAGCGCCAGGCCGATGGGAAGTGTATATTCATGGCGGGAGAACGGCGACGGGCAAGGATGTCTTGGAATGGGTTACGGAAGCGGAAGCTCTCGGAGCCGGAGAAATCCTCCTAACCTCCATGGACCGCGATGGAACCAAGATCGGATATGATTTAGAACTGACTAGAGCTGTGAGCAGAGCGGTCTCTGTGCCGGTGATTGCCAGTGGTGGAGTAGGGACACTAGAGCATTTGGCAGAAGGCCTGACGCTTGGGGAAGCGGACGCCGTCTTAGCTGCTTCGATCTTCCACTACAAGGAGTTCAGCATCGAGGAAGCTAAGAGGTACCTAGCGGAGCGGGGTGTCCTAGTCCGGCCTTGCGGGGGACTTGTGTGACAACGCTCTCCATCCTATGACTCAGAGTAAACTAGCCGTGTAAGCTCTTGTCTCGTTGAGCGGGGTGCCCGGCCAATGCGACGTCCCTGTCGCATGGCCGGCAGCGCACGTCCTTGTGCGCTGCCCCTAATTTGGGGTCGCTTACACGGAGTTTACTAATCTGCTTACATACAGACGTCGTGCTTGTGTCATACTGCGTCACGGGTTAGGAATGTGGGATGGAAGAATGGAGAGACGGCACATTTCAGGGGCACCGTCTTGCTTAGAATGATGAACTACGATATAGGAAGGTTGAGATAGAATGGATGCTAGTGAAATAATGGCTTTAGATTTATCAGGAATTCGTTGGGATGCGAATGGACTTGTTCCTGCAATCGTTCAAGATGTGGAGACTAAAGATGTTTTGATGCTCGCTTATATGAACGAAGAATCTTTAAGGCGGACGTTGATTGAACGCAAGGCCTGTTATTTTAGTCGAAGTCGGCAATCCTTGTGGTTAAAAGGGGAGACGTCGGGACATTTCCAGGAAATCATAGATATTAAGTATGACTGTGATCAGGATGCATTGCTCCTGACTGTTCAACAAACTGGGATGGCCTGCCATGAAAACCATTTCTCATGTTTTCACTATGATTTAACGAGGGAGGGTTTCAAGGTAAACGGAAAACCTGAGGTAAGGCCAGAGCCTTCGTTGGGGAGAACCTTAGAACTTTTGACGGATGTGATTCATTCTCGAAACCTAGAGCGGCCAGAAAGGGCTTATACGACCTATTTGTTCGAAAAGGGCATTGATAAGATCCTGAAGAAGGTTGGAGAGGAAAGTGCTGAGGTTATTATTGCTGCTAAGAATGCCGATCCCGAGGAGATCAAATGCGAAGTGTCGGATTTATTCTACCATGTCTTGGTCATGTTGGAAGAGCGCGGCGTTGGGGTTCGCGAGGTTGCTACAGAGCTACTTAAGAGGCGAAAATAGGACGTGGTAAGTCATTTGAAGAGTCGATCGCCACTATTTGTGGGGGAGCGGCTCTTGTTTTTTGGGTTAGAATAGCCAACGTTGTTTCTAGGAATTTAGTAAGTTTCATACAAAAACCAAGGATGAAGTACCAAGATCAGTAGATTCGGTTAGGAGATAGGCTATGCAAGAGCTGATAGAGACTAATTTAGAGGAGTTTAAATTAAGGTTTGCAACAACCGATGATGTTTCAACAATTTTAGGGTTCATTAAGGAATTAGCCGATTATGAAAAAATGTCGGAGGACGTTGTGGCAACTGAGGCAATTTTAAGAGAATCTTTATTTGAACGTAAAATGGCTGAGGTCATTATTGGCGAATATAAAAACGAACCCATAGGATTTGCCTTATTCTTTCATAACTTTTCTACTTTTTTAGGACAACCGGGTATTTACCTGGAAGATTTATATGTGCAACCTGAAATGAGAGGTAAGGGGATTGGGAAAAAGATTCTTTCATTTCTAGCGAAGTTAGCAATTGATAGGAAGTGCGGCAGATTGGAATGGTGTTGTTTAGATTGGAACGAACCCTCCATTAAGTTTTATAAACAGCTGGGAGCAGGTTCAATGGATGATTGGACGGTCTATAGACTAGATGATGAGGCATTAGATCAATTAGCAAGGGGATTTGCTGAGTGATCTAAGTAAAATAACTGGAAAGGTTTCATAAATGAGCCTCCTACGGACTGTTAAGTCTTGTAGGAGGTTTTATATTTTTGCAATATAAATGTTGCCACAATTATTCCAGCAGGGCATAGTAACGTCTAATGGGTGGTGTTGGAGTATCTGTCTTGTTAGATTCAGAGGGGAAACCTGTTATAACCGATAAACAGATACTCTCTGGAATGCAACGACGAACGTGGTGGGAAAGAATATTCAAGTGATTTGTGTTCTAACAAGACATACTAAACAAAATCCGTTTTGAGACAACTGGCTATAACAAAATTTGCAGGAGGTAAAGTAATGAGAAGCAGTATTTATCGAACAATTTTTCTGATTCTTTTTATTGGTTTTATAGGATTACTTTATTTTGGCAGAGTATTTTAAAATATCGTACGATAAATGAAATAACATTCTACTGTAAAACCACGACTTTTTAAGACGTGGTTTTTTTTGTCATAATAAAGTAGGCAATGTGATCATGAAAAACCTCCAGATAAAATTATTTAGGAATGTCATAAACGAAGTTAATGGAATATAATACCATAGACCTATGGAAGGAGGTTCATAAATCGTGTCTGGAAAAAGTAAAAGCGTGGAAGATATGAACTATTTTGAACTTATAGCATGGCTAGGTATAGGCAGTTCCCATCCCGGAGGTTTCCCTGCTACCCAACAAAACCTGGCCGCTATGCAAATAAAGGCTGAGCAATACGTGCTTGATGCCGGGTGTGGTAGCGGGCTCACCGCTTGTCACTTGGCTAAAACTACAGGCTGTAAAATAATTGGAATTGATATTAGTTCTGAAATGGTTGAGAAAGCATCCCTCAGGGCGACGAAAGAAGGCGTTTCTCATTTAGTTGAGTTTAGGGTAGCGGACGTTTATCATCTACCCTTTGACGCTAACCATTTTGATTTTGTGATGGCTGAATCTATAACGGTATTTTTAGACAAAGTGAAAGTGTACCAAGAGTTCTATCGCGTGCTGAAGCCAGAGGGGAGAATGGCTGATCTGGAAATGGTCATACTCGCTGAATTGCCCGTTAAAATTAGGTCGGAGATGGAGGCGTGTTTCGGTTCAGGCACCAATCCATTGCCCTATGAAGAATACCTGGAAGCGTCAACTCAGGCTGGATTTCTTGATGTGGAACTTAAAAATCCACAAAGAATGAAGAGCAACGGGAATGTGCTCTTACCTGAACTAAAAAAGGATTGGGTGCTGGTAAAAGGACTTGCGGAAAAAGCAGCACATTTGCCAAGCCTAATGACCAGATTGAGAAAAAATTCTAATTTCATGAAGAAAAATCGAGGTTACTTTGGGTTTGGTCTGATTTGTGGACGCAAACCAACGCCGCCTGCTCCACCAGAGAAAATGGGTTTCAAAGACTGGATGCGGAAGTTTTTACACCGTAAGTAAGTATACAATTGATAGACTAAGTTTTACAGAATGATCTATTTTATAAACGGTATTTAACACAAGCCAAAGTAGATATAAACTATGAATACAGAGAGAACCCGTCGTAAAATTCGGGTTCTCTCTGCCATGTAAGATGATACCTGCCATGAATTTGAGTACAAGGTTTGAAGTATGGTAGAATTGATAAAGAAAACTTGATAAATTACCTAAATTTAGGGGGAATATACATGGAAGCGTTAACATTATCGGCAAAAATTGAATTCGTAAAATTCATTAAGGAGAAATTTCTTGGTAAGAACTTGTACAGTATCGACGTTATTAGTGTTATAGAAGGTATTGTGGATTTTGGAGTTGTAGAAAGTGTTGACTTTGCGGATGATAAGGTTTCAATTTGGGGGGCAGATTCAAAAGTTTTTTGGATTAATTTGAACGATATTATTAACGTTGATTTTAAACCATTTGAGGAAGACGTATGCTTGTTGATCGAAGCTAAGAATAAGGTTGAAGTACGCTTCATGGTAGAATAATTGTGAATTAATTTCTGTATATTTCAGGGTTTAGGCAATTCGGAGGAAGTTCACCCTTCATAGCCGCTAATATATTGGAAGCTGCGATGGTGCCCATCTTGGTGCGAGTCTCAATCGTAGCACTGGCAATATGCGGGCATAGGACAGCATTGTCAAGTTCTTTGAGACCTTCTACCAGTTTAGGCTCGAATTCGTACACATCCAGACCTGCACCCCAGATTTCCCCGGATTGTAAAGCCTTCACCAGCGCTAATTCATCTACGATCGGACCGCGTGAGGTATTAATTAGAATAGCGGTCTTTTTCATAAGTGATAGCTCCTTTTCCCCGATTAAATGAAAGGTCTTAGGGAGAAGCGGCGTATGGATTGAAACAAAATCTGACGCTCGGAGAAGCGTTTCTAGGTCGACGAAGCGACCGCCCGTTTCTTTCTCGAATTGGGGGTTAGGTTTAGTGCTTGTATAGAGGACAGTCATATCAAAGGCTTTTGCTCTTTTAGCAAAGGACAAGCCTATTCTTCCTGCACCTATGATTCCGACCGTTTTGTGAATGATATCCTGTCCTAGAAAGAGCATCGGGCCCCAACTTTTAAAGCGTCCCATTCTTGTGTACTGATCGGATTCAACGACTCTCCGAGCGACAGAAAATAATAAAGCCCAAGCCATTTCAGCGGTTGTATCCGTCAAAACCCCGGGCGTATTAGAGACCATAATTCCCCGTTCTGTAGCGGAAGGGATATCGATATTGTTATACCCCACGGCATAGTTAGCAAATATTTTGGCGCCCTTAGCCGCATCCATGACCTCAGCATCCATAGAATCAGTCAGCAAACTCAACACGGCATCCCGCCCCTTAACTTTTTCTAAAAGTTGCGGTTTTGTAAGAACTTGGCCCGTGCGATTGACTTCGAGGTCGCAATGCTCCGCCAGCATGTCAAGCGCGGGCTCAGGGATTTCGTTGGTTACATAAACGTTCCATCTTTTCATCTGATAACCTCCTGATCTGTAGTCTAGTACTTCATATGAGTAGTATATCAGATGCCTTGTGTTTATAACGAATCTCAAATAGAGAAGGCTGAAAGCAATCACTGCTTTCAGCCTTCTATTTGTCATCTATTGGTAAGCTGGATGTTACTGTGCAATAACGCGTCTTGCGCCATAATAACGACTCGACCAATACGAACTATCTAAGCTTGCATAGGAAACACCGCTATTTGAGGAGTTAATCATGATACCATTACCCACATAAATTCCAACATGTGAGGGCCCAGCTTTATAGGTCGAATAGAAAATCAAATCTCCGGCCATTAAGCTATCTTTGGACACGCTGGTTCCTTGGCCATATTGATCCCCAGTCACTCTATTAAGCTTGATCCCAAAGTGCCCATAGACATATTGGACATAACTCGAACAATCAAATTGGGGGTAAGTTCCTCCCCAAGTGTAGGGTACTCCAAGAAAGGTCGCGGCAAAGGATAATAGCTGTCCTACCTGCCCGTTCAATTTTATAGGTGTAAGCGTGCCCTGTGAATTATCCGATGTCTGCTGAGAAGCGAGCAACTGCAGATACTTTGCTTGGGCTTCTGGTTGCGCTTGCAGTTGGTCTCCTGCGAGTAAACGCTGAATATCGCTGGCCTCTAGTTGACCACGGCTTGCTTGTATCGTCTTTAGTTCAGCTGGAGTCAGTGTGGTAATTAAACTTGTCTGCGTTGCTAGGGCTATACTGAGACCGTCTAATAGTTTCTCATTGGACTGAACTCTATCCGTTAGTTTTTGTGTTTCAGCTTGTTCCAATTCTTGCTTTTCCTTAATGATCGCTGAATCCTTGGCGATCTTTAAGTTAAGATCGCTATAATAACTAAGAATTGTATCAACATAGCTGGATCTGCTGATCAGTTGGCCAATGCTGGTCGATCCAGCCAACCAACTTGCATACGTGAAATAGGAAGGCGAGCCTTCAGTGTACTGAGCGCCAAGGTAGCTTCCAAGCGCTTCAGTGTCGTGCTTCTGCCGGTCAACCAACGTTTGTTGCTCTGCCTCTAAACTTTCAATGGCTTTTTTATGTTGCTTAATTACTTCAGTATCCTGAGCCGTCGTATTATTCAAGACATCAATCGATTCTTGTATTGATAGTGCCTGGATTAACGCAGAGCTTTCTTGTTGAATCGAGTTTGATTGATCCGCAGGTGTCGTGGCATAAACGGGATGTATCGGGGAGAAAATCAAAATTGGTACAAGCAAACTAATTACTGTACCTTTAATAAAACGAGAGTAACCCATAAAATATGTTTTCCTTTCTTAGTCAGAAACTTATAATTAGTGATATAACCCAAGTTATTAGATTATCAAATAGTTGTGACAAACACAAGGATACATTTTTAAAGAAATTATAGTTATTGTTCCTATTATGCAAGCTAAAGAGAATAAATAACACAATGTTGTGATAAAATCAGGGGTAACACAAGAGAACGTCGATGGAAAAATAAGGAGATTAGTATGCAGAGAATTGCTATCATATCAGATATTCATGGAAATATGCCCGCTTTAGAAGCTGTATTAGATGATATTAAGAGTAGAAATATTGAGCGGATATTTTGTCTGGGAGACTTAGCTGGTAAAGGTCCTAGTTCAGTTGAGGCAGTCGATACGATTAGAAATTACTGTGAAATCGTCATTAAAGGTAATTGGGATTATTATATGACAGAAGATCAAGGCAACAAAGTGATAATGTGGCATCAGATAAAACTTGGGGTGGAGAGACTAAACTATTTGAAGGGGCTACCGCTTTATAAAGAATTCTATGTCAGTGGAAGGTTATTAAGACTGTGTCATGCTTCTCCCAATGATCTTTTTCTTAGAGTCTATCTCTCAACTGAACCAAGTAAGCGACTAAAATTGTTTGAAGCAACGCCTACTCTTAATAGTGAAGCGGATGTGGTTGGATACGGAGATATACATGGTGGTCATATAGATAGTTTTAAAGGAAAGACTATTTTTAATGTTGGAAGTGTTGGTAATCCACTGGATCGGATTACTCAAGCATCGTATGGCATTATTGAAGGCAAATTGGAGGATGAAAATATGGGGCCATTCGCAATATCGCTGGTTAGAGTACCGTATGACATAGAATTAGCTATTGATCAAGCGAACTCAACGGATATGCCAGAGAAACAAGACTATATCAAAGAATTAAAGACAGCAATCTATAGAGGCCGAACAAAATAGGGGGGCTTATGAAAATCAAGCGAATCTTAACAGGAATGCTTTTCTTCTTAGGAATTTTTGGAATACTAGATACTTTATTTCTCCTGCTATATAGCGGTGGCCCTAATCTAGGCACGATCTTACCTGGGGTTATGGGAGTATTATTGATTCTATCTCGTTTACGCAAAGATCTTTTTAGGAAATTAGGGTCTTTGGAAATAAATCGACCTTGGATCTTAAGGGCACGACAAGGTGTTATCTCTTTATCTCTGATCGGATTAATATCATTTCTGGTGGTGGAGGGATTAATCATAAATAATTCCCAACCCGACCCTAAAATTAATGCAAATTACGTGATTATTTTAGGGGCAGGACTGAATGGAGAACAACTGTCTTGGACACTCCTAGAAAGAATGAAAAAGGGACTCGACTATCTGGAAAAGCACCCCACGGCAAAGGTTGTTCTTTCGGGAGGGCAAGGTCCAGGAGAAAAAATTCCGGAAGCCGAAGGGATGAGGCGATTCCTAGTCGATCAAGGGATTAAAGACGAGCGTATTTTTAAAGAGGAGTTATCGACCAGCACGATGGAAAACTTTCGCTTCAGTAAAGTGATATTAGAACAGCAACCGGGGTTTCAAAACTCAGAAAATGTTGCGGTGATCACCAATGAGTTTCATCTCTTCAGATCCAAAATTCTTGCTCGCCGTAATGGGCTAAACCCAGTGGGTATACCAAGCCCAACTCCATGGTATATCGTGCCTAATGTTTATTTGAGGGAGTATTTTGCAGTTGTGAAATCTTTGATCTTTGATTGGTAAAACTTTGCAATAGGCTAAACATAATCATTGATACATATAATTATTATTTTGAAAGCGTCGATTTCAGTGCAAGAGAAGTGGCGAATAATGCGTTAGCATAGCGAGGTCGATCCAGGTTTTAAAGTTTTGGTGGAGGCGGTGAATCCAAGCGGAAACAAACCCGTTGTTTTTGTTCACGTATGGCCGGTCAATGGTAAAATGTAGGGTCTTAAACAACGACTAAATATAATGAAGCCACTGGTAACGCCAGTGGCTTCATTATATTTAGTATAAGCGCAAAATAAGATTAGATGGAATTGATGGGGATTTGTCAGTTGAATAAAATTCCATTGAACATAGCATAATCGTATGTTACTATAAGACCATAAATGGTAAGGTGGTCAGACCAAAGAAATAACCTTTTCAGCAGAAACTATTATATTTAGGAGGTTACGTCTTGGAAATATTAGTTTGTATCAAACAAGTTCCAGGAACTTCGAAAATCGAAGTAGACCCAATAACTGGTGTTCTAAAAAGAGACGGCGTTGATTCTAAAATGAATCCCTATGATTTGTATGCCATTGAAACAGCCTTGAGAATAAAGGAACAAAAAGGCGCAACGATCAAGGTTATCAGCATGGGACCACCACAAGCTAAAGATGTAATAAGAGAAGCATTTATGATGGGTGCAGATGAAGGGGCCTTGGTATCAGATCGAAAATTTGCGGGAGCGGATGTTCTGGCAACCTCCTACACAATTTCACAAGGGGTTCGAAAGCTAGGACATTTCGATCTTATTCTTTGTGGAAAGCAGACGACTGATGGAGATACGGCTCAAGTAGGTCCAGAGATGGCTGAGTACCTGGATATGCCCCATATTGCCAATGTTTTAAAAATAATTGAACTTAAAGATAAATCAGTGATAATAGAAATGGACATGGAAAATACAGTTGAAGTCGCTGAAATTCAATATCCTTGTTTATTAACCGTAGAAAAAGACATCTATCAGCCAAGGCTTCCATCTTACAGGAAAAAGGTTAGCACAAAAGATAGAGAAATTAAGATGATCACCTTAAATGATTTTGAAGATAAAGATGAAAAGAAATATGGATTGACTGGCTCACCAACGCAGGTTGAGAGAATCTTTCCACCCTCTGTTAATAACGACAGAGAAACCTGGACAGGTACTGGAACACAGCTTAGTTCTAAAATAACGGAAAAACTCACACAGTTGAAATTTATATAAACAAATGGGGGTAGAGAAATGAGCAAGTTAATCTGTCACCAAGATAAAGTGACTGAGGCAAATATTAAAGAATTACTGGAGACTTGCAAATTCGATGCTATTGAAAATAACAACGGGGTCATTGAAATAAATGCTGGCTGCAAAATGTGTAAGATCTGTGTCAAAAAGGGACCAAAAGGTGTCATGGAATTTATTGAAGAAGAGGTCGTTCAGATTGACAAGGGTCTATGGAAGGGTATTGGAGTCTATGTTGACCACGTTGAAGGGGTTATACATCCAGTCACCATGGAACTCATTGGAAAAGCAAAAGAACTTGCTGCAGTCGTCAATTTTCCTGTCTACTGCGTATTTATTGGCCACAATATTACCCATAAAGCTCAAGAATTACTTCATTATGGCGTCGATGAAGTCTTTGTGTATGACGATGAAGAACTGAAACATTTCAGAATAGAACCTTATACAGCAGCTTTTGAAGACTTCGTGAACAAGATGAAACCATCTTCCTTACTGGTGGGAGCGACAACAATTGGCCGATCCTTGGCTCCAAGAGTCGCGGCAAGGTTTAGAACTGGTTTAACAGCAGACTGTACAGTACTGCAAATGAAAGAAAATACTGACCTTGTTCAAATAAGGCCTGCTTTCGGTGGGAACATCATGGCTCAGATTGTGTGTCCTAACACAAGGCCACAAATGTCAACCGTGAGATATAAGGTGATGGATGCTGCTGAGAAGAATTGTGACCCAAGTGGCAAGATTACCGTATGTGAAATAGATAAGGCAAAACTAACGTCTAAAATTGAAGTTCTGAAAGTTACCAAAAAAGAAATTGAAGAAAATATATCTGATGCAGAAGTCATTATAGCAGTAGGAAGAGCTTTAAAGTCAGAAAAAGATATGGCCATGATTCAGGAATTAGCCGATCTTCTGGATGCTCAAATTGCAGGTACAAGACCCTTAGTTGAAGCAGGTTGGATAAATGCTAAGAAACAAATCGGTCTATCGGGTCGAACCGTTAAACCTAAGCTAATTATTACGCTTGGCATTTCCGGTGCCGTTCAGTTTGCCGCAGGAATGGGTAGCTCAGAACGAATCTTCGCTATCAATAAAGACCCACATGCTTCAATCTTCAACGTAGCTCATTATGGAATCGTCGGAGACATCTACGAGATCGTTCCTCAAATAATAGAAGACATTAAAAACTCAAGGGCTGAAGTATGTGCGGCACGATAAGTCGTCTGAATTGGAACGTCACCTCAAGGTTAACTTAACTAGGTACTGATCTATGCGATGTGATATTACGAAACATGGAGGGGATTTCATGAACGATTATAAGAGGCTTGATGCTAAGGATATAGAGTTTTTAGTATCATTATTAGGGGAAGAGCGAGTGTTTACAGGAGAAGCCATTAACGAGGATTTCAGTCATGATGAATTGGGCGGCATCAGCAGAAAACCTGACGTATTAGTTGAAGTTCTTTCAACGGACGAAGTGTCAAAAATTATGAAATACGCCTCTGAAAAGGTTCTTCCTGTGGTCGCTAGAGGATCGGGGACAGGACTGGTGGGGGCTTCAGTTCCGATTTTCGGTGGAATCATGATGAACATGTGCGCAATGAATAAAATACTCGAAATTGATGAAGATAACTTAACCTTAACGCTTGAACCTGGTGTGCTTTTAATGGAAATTAGTAAATATGTTGAAGAACATGATTTGTTCTATCCACCTGATCCAGGAGAAAAATCTGCGACCATAGCGGGTAACATCAATACAAACGCTGGTGGGATGAGAGCAGTTAAGTACGGCGTGACAAGAGACTATATTAGAGGTCTTGAAGTCGTTCTTCCGAACGGAGACGTGATCAATGTCGGTGGAAAAGTCGTTAAGAATTCTTCCGGTTATAGCATAAAAGACTTAATCTGTGGATCAGAAGGAACGTTAGGTATCGTTACAAAAGTGATCTTGAAACTGATACCACTCCCTAAAAAAGCGATTTCTTTGTTGATACCTTTCCCAGATCTTGATATGGCCATCAGTACTGTTCCTTTGATCATCAAATCAAAGGCGACACCTACAGCGATAGAATTTATGCAAAGAGAAGTTATTCTTGCCGCTGAAGAGTTCTTGGGTAAAAAATTCCCAGACAATTCTTCAGATGCTTATCTACTATTAACCTTTGATGGCAACAGTACAGAAGAGATTGAAAAAGCCTACGAGAAAGTGGCGAATATCTGTCTTGAAGAAGGCGCACTTGATGTCTTTATTATTGATACTGATGAACGAAAAGAAGCTGTTTGGTCTGCCAGAGGTGCCTTCCTCGAGGCCGTCAAGGCAACCACGACGGATATGGATGAATGTGATGTAGTCGTTCCGAGAAACAAAGTCGCTGAATTTATTAAATACACCAATATTCTTCAAAAGCAGTTTGACGTAAGAATCAGAAGTTTTGGGCATGCTGGTGATGGCAATTTGCATGTGTATGTCTTGAAGGATGCTCTTTCAGACGACGCTTGGAACAAGAAGTTGGCCGAGGTGTTTGAAGCCATGTATAATAAATCCGTGGAATTAGAAGGTTTAGTCTCCGGTGAACACGGTATTGGGTTTGCCAAGAAGCAATATATGTTAGAGCAATGTGGTTGTGAAATGGTCGGTCTGATGAAAAATATTAAATTGGCCTTTGACCCTAAGAATATACTCAACCCAGGAAAAGTTTGCCAATAAGAATGGTAGACAAGACCATCTTATGGCCATAAAACAGAAGAGAGATCTCCCAGTCGGAGATCTCTCTTCTGTTTCTGTTATTGACGGTATTGATTGTTTATCTTTCGTTGAACAAGTTCACTCAGATGTCCGATTTGAGTGTTTGAGCTACGCCTTTGGTCATCTTTCCACCAATGATGCCATTTTGTCTTGCAGTAAGACTCCCTCTATCGATCTGGTCGTAATTAGGAACTCCAATTTCCTTCGCGACTTCAAACTTGAGCTTGTCTAAACCTAATTCAGATCCAGGAACAGCAGTAGGTTTATTTAGATTCGACATTTGGGCGTTCTTCGTAGCAACTTGAGCTTTTTCTTCACCTTGTTTAGCCTGCTGTGCTTGTTGTTCGAACTGTTGAGCAGTTTGCTTAGGTTGTTGCTCTTGGTTATGATTCATTTAAGAAAACCTCCTTAAAAATTATTAACATGGTTATTGTTGCCTAAAAAGTCAACAATATTCTGTCATATATGCTCGAATTGTCAATGGCAAGGGCTGGATTTTTTGGTCCATTGGGTTTGTTTACTGCAAAATATTTCGTTATACTGGGAGGAATCACTTCTTTTCCCCCGAATCTTGAAGGTAGAAGGAAACACCTGAGAAGAAGGGAGAGAACGATGATGCATGATTTGCAATATCCAATTGGAACGTTCGATTTTAACAAAGAGGTTCCTGAAAAACGGTTTAAATCCTTAATAGACCAAATAGAAGTGCTACCTGAGCTGCTCATTAGGGCTGTAGAAAATTTATCTGAAGAACAGTTAAATACTTCATATAGACCAAATGGTTGGACGATTCGCCAGGTAGTGCACCACTTAGCAGATACTAATATGAATGCATATATCCGAACTAAACTAGCCATGACAGAGGATAAACCAACGATTAAGACGTATGCAGAAGCACTGTGGGCTGAGCTAGATGACTCTCAGTTACCCGTTGAACTATCCACAAAATTACTAGAAGGATTACATAAACGTTGGGTGACGCTACTCAGGACGTTATCATCGTCAAGTCTGGACCGGGAGTTAATTCACCCGGATCTAGGAATATTAACCATTAAGAAGTTAATTGCCCTCTATGCCTGGCACGGAACGCATCATTTAGTGCAGATTACTTCGGGCGTAAGTAGGATGACGTTAGGAAGTGTATGATGAAATCGGTACTGAAACGGTCTGTTTGCCCCTACGACTGTCCTGATGCTTGTGGGCTTTTAGTGGAAGTTGTTGAGGGTCAAGCGGTGAAGGTGACGGGAGATCCAGAGCATCCCTTTACCAAAGGGACATTATGCCCCAAGATGCTTCACTATGAGCGAACTGTTCACTCGACCCAGAGGCTCACGCACCCTTTGCTGCGTATCGGAGATAAAGGAACAAATCAGTATAAGCCCATATCCTGGGACGAAGCAATCGCACGGATTGCTGACAACTGGCAGGGGACTATTGGAAAACATGGAGCGGAAGCTATTTTGCCGTATTCTTATGCTGGGACTATGGGGACTATCCAACGCAACTGTGGAGAGGGCTTTTTCCATCGGTTGGGCGCTTCAAGGTTGGCACGCACTATTTGTTCCTCTTCCAAGGGTTACGGTTGGGAAGCCGTGATGGGGGATACCTTAGCGCCTCACCCTGAAGAAGTTGGGAAAAGTGACTTTATCCTCCTGTGGAGTGCTAATGTTTTGGCCACAAACATCCATTTGACGAGTTATGTGCGAGACGCTCAAAAACGGGGTGCTACGATTTGGCTCGTTGACACCTATGAAAATGCTACTGCCCGAATAGTTGATCAGGTCGTCTTAGTACGGCCTGGGAGCGATGGCGCTTTAGCGCTTGGCATCATGCATATCCTGGTTCGTGAAGGTTGGATAGACCAAGAGTTTATGGACAGGTATGTTCAGGGGTTTGAGCAGCTTCGAACGGAAGTACTACCCGATTACCCGCCGTCTAAGGTGAGTGAAATGACAGGGATCGAAGTTCGGTTACTCGAAGAAATGGCCGCTCGTTATGGCAAAGCCCGCGCACCGTTTATTGTCTTGGGATCAGGGTTATGTCGTTATGGCAACGGTGCGATGACGGTTCGAACGATAACTTGTCTTCCAGCGCTCGTGGGAGCATGGGGTAAACCCGGTGGGGGTTTGCTCGCCAGTATTTCAACGGGTAAGGTATTTCATAAGGAGCAAGTGACACGCGAAGATTTCTTAAAAGAGCCAACTCGAGTTGTGAATATGAATCAGCTGGGTTATGCGCTGACGGAATTATCAAATCCGCCCATCAAAAGTTTATATGTCTACCACTCTAATCCGGCCGTTGTAGCCCCTGATCAAAACATGATCCTCAAGGGACTCAAACGGGAAGATCTATTTACCGTCGTTCATGAACGATTTATGACAGATACTGCTCGCTTTGCGGACATCATTTTGCCGGCTACAACCTCCCTGGAACATTCGGATATCTACCGCGCGTATGGTCACTACGGAATTCAGAGAGCCACTGCCGTGATTCCAGCAGTAGGGGAGTCTAAATCGAACTGGGAAGTTTTTCAGTTACTTGCCCAAGCTATGGGTTTCAACGAACCCTTCTTCAAACAATCAACGGAGGCGCTTATTCAGCAAATGATTGATCCACCGACACCCTGGCTCAAGGAAGTTGACCTGGACAAACTTAAAGCAGGTCGTCCCGTGGAACTCTCACTTCCGGAGAATTACAAAACAACTTTTCTTACGCCATCTGGTAAAATAGAACTCTATAATCCCCGGGATGCTGAGCCGCTACCGCACTATCTAGAGCCTTACGGGGATGATGCTCCGTACTATCTGATGAGTACACCAAGTTTGTATTCGCTAAATTCTTCCTTCAATGAGAGACCCGATTTACTCAATAAAAAAGAGGCACCATCACTTCAAATGAATATCAAAGACGCTGCAGGTAAGAAGTTGCTGGAGGGACAGAAAGTCATCACCTTTAACGAGCGAGGCGAAGTGTCGTTTATACTTAAAATAACCACGAAAGTTCCAGTCGGGGTGGTGGTGACAGAGGGCCTCTATTGCAACGGGCATGCGCAGGGAGACCATACCGTCAATGCGCTGACGTCTCAGCGGCTGACCGATAGAGCAGAGGGAAGCACCCTTTATGATGTGAAAGTGGATGTTAGATTGGCTTGAAATGTAGACTTAATAGCCTTGTAATAAATGATAAACTAGGAAAATTCCCACAGCAACGATTGATAGGGTGAGTAGCATATTGAGTATGGGTGATGGCAAATAAGTATCATTGTCTATTTGTCGCTCAACTTTCTTATACCGGATAAAGGCAAGCACACATAATAATGAACCGAGACCAACAAGATAGATGCCAGCAATGGTTGAGGATCCACCGGTAGGTGGTAGGGTATTTTCTAAACTCGATTCTTTTAGAACGTAGGACATTTGTTTAAGGAATAATGCGAACCTTTCCAGTACAAAACCGAAGGCCATTATTCCGATACTTGTTCTGATCCAGGCAAGAAAAGTTCGTTCATTGGCCATGTGAACCCGGCGATTACGCACGTCTATTATTTTCTTTTGTTCCGTTAACTTTGCCATCTAGTACTACCTCCACAGATTGTATCGCATGTTTCTTTCTTTTTAGAATATCATAATATTATTGCTCAATGTGAAAAAAATTATTTCGTTATTTTACAGTTTAAATTTGAGGTTAAGCTATAGAAAACTTTACCAGCATATAAAAAGACGACGTGGCTAATAATATGTTCATAAGGGTGCGTTATGATTGAGCCAAGATTTGTACATGCTCTTTAGTGGGTGTGTATGGGTTAGCCAAAGATTTATTATGGGTGTTTACACGCTTGTATCGAGTCGGAGGAAGATCTTTTAGAGGTTAGGAAAAGCTTTAATGCAGTCTCTTGGATTGTTTTGAGGTTCCAACTTATCGTAAAGGGTCGAGCGAAGATTTTGCTGGGTGTTGAGCTTTTCTTGCCCAACCATATGTCGTCAGATGTATGCATGTGTAAGAGAACGTCGGTTGTATACAGCCGAAAGGGTGTATGTAGTTGTGTAGATATCTTGTAAGGTCGAACGAATCATGAATATAGGTGGTGATTTGCTTGGTGATGGTCGAAAGATCATTATTAGGTAATAAGTGATCTGTATTGGTGTGAGGTAGATCATAACGGGCTCTTATATATACTTTTTTAATGGCCGCTAGAGATTCTCTAGCGGCTTTTAAATTATTATCAAGCGAGACACTGATGATTCTTTTCTGAATTAATTCCTATAATTACCAGAATATAAAAAGACGATGAGGCTAATAATACAATCATAAGAGTACGACATGGTTGAGCCAAGATTTATATATGCTCATCACTGGGTATGTATGAGTTGGCCAAAGATTTTTTGCAGGTGTATCCGCGCTTGTATCGAGTCGGAGGAAGATCTTTTAGAGGTTAGGAAAAGCTTTAATGCAGTCTCTTGGATTGTTTTGAGGTTCCAACTTATCGTAAAGGGTCGAGCGAAGATTTTACTGGGTGTTGAGTTTTTCTTACCCAATCATATGTCGTTAGATGTATGCATGTGTAAGATAATGTCGGTTATATGCAGCCGGAAGGGTGTATGTAGTTGTGTAGATATGTTGTGAGGTCGAACGAATCATGAATATAGGTGGTGATTTGCTTAATGGTGGTTGAAAGATCATTATTGGGTAATAAGTGATCTATATTGGTGTTAGGTAAATCATGACGTGCTCTTATTTATACTGGTTTAAACCTGCTAATTGTTTTAGCGGGTTTTCTTATTTTTAAAAAAGGATTAACTATTATTTATAAGTGAAGGTCTGTGCTACACAAAAAGGAACGCAATGGCCATAATGGCATAGGCGGACAATAGCTGAGCGCCTTCAAGCCAGTTAGAGCGACCATCCAAGCTAATCATGGCGGTTATGACGGTGGCCATGATGATCACAACAAGTTCATAGGTGGTAAAGATCAGGTCAAGTGGTCGGCCCATGAAGAAGCCCAAAAATACCAGCAGGGGGGCAACAAAGAGGGCAATCTGAGTGCTGGAACCGATGGCGATTTCCAGACTGATTTCCATCTTGTTCTTCAAGGCCATAATAACACTGGTGGAGTGCTCAGCAGCGTTACCAATGATTGGGATGACTATGACTCCAATGAAGAGTTCGCTGATCCCCAAAGTTTTAACCACAGGTTCGATGCCTGACACCAAAAATTCACTTTCTAAGACGACTAAAATAGTAGCACCGAGTAAAATTAACAGCGCTTTAAGTTTAGACATGCTTGGAGTATCTGTATGTACTTGACTAGGACGAAAGACATCCTTGTGCGTATAAAGAGAAAAAATTAGGCTAAGTACATAAACAATCATTAAGACCCCCGCAACTGCTAGGCTAAAGGGTTCTGCGGCCGGATTGGTGTGGGTTTGAAGAAAGACGGCAGGAATGATCAAGCCTGTAACCGCCATAAACAGCATGGAGGTATGCATACCAGCTGCCGCCCTATTAAACTTTTGAATCTTAAACTTAAAGCCGCCCAGGAGCATACTTAGGCCTAACACCAAGAGCAGATTGCCGATGATCGATCCAGTGATGGAAGCTTTCACCACTTCATAAAGCCCCGCTTTTAGGGCGAAAATTGTAATGATGAGTTCTGCCGCGTTACCAAAGGTAGCATTCAACAAACCCCCAACTCTTGGGCCAACATAGATGGCTATTTCTTCTGTGGCTTTCCCCATATAGCCAGCAAGGGGGATGATGCTTAGACCCGCAGTTATAAATAGTAAGACGGGCGAGTAATCGGATAGTTTTAGAAAAAAACTTACGGGAATAGCCAATAGTAATAAATTAAGAAATTTCACCAATTCTTCCTCCTCAGACTCCTATGGAATTGTACTCTACAATTAAAATATATTTGCAGGGTTGTGTCAACTAGAACGAATCAAACAAGTCTGTGGCTGGTCGGAGAAGAAAACCCATTGCTTACGGTACATAAAATGATGTGATATGATATATGATTATATGTACCGGAAAAAGTTGAGGGGGGAGAAAATTGGAGCGACCTATAAACTATCAGTGGTTGAGCCTGCTCGCCTTGGCGGGGGTATTGAGCGCACTATATCTGACAAGTGCACTTTATCCTGGACCGATTAATGCTGATGCGTTGCGGTACTTTTCCATTGAACAAGCCCAAAGTGCCCGCGCTTATAGTTTTGTGCCCAGAATAATCTTTATTACGAGTTTTATTTTTCAGGTAATCGCTCTGGGGTGGTTAGTATTTAGTCGTCAAGGTGCCGAGCTCGCACACTGGTTGGAAGCAAGAAATCGTGGTCACTATTGGAAGAGTATCGTATCGTATTTTCTCTTTCTGTGGTTGTTTTTACGCTTACTAAGATTGCCTTTTGCCCTGTATGGGAACTATTATTGGCAAAAAGCTTGGGGATTCTCTAACCAATCCTTGGCTGCTTGGTGGTTAGATTATAGTAAAAGTGCAGCCTTGGATTTATTGTTATCAGGCTTGAGTGTCTTGATGTTCTTTTATCTACTAAAGCATTGGCCTAAACTATGGTGGGTTATTGGGGCTACCCTTTTTGCAGTTTGGTTGGTGCTTCAGAATTTTCTCTGGCCCGTGCTTGTATCCCCCATGTTCAATCACTTTGAGACAGTGAAAGATCCCACTATAATAAACATGGTCCAGGACTTAGCTGATAAGGCAGGAATCGAAGTCGATAAAGTACTAGTGATGGACGCTAGCAAGCGCACTACGATGGCGAACGCCTATTTCAGTGGTTTAGGAACAACGAAGCAGATCGTCATATATGACAATCTGCTTAAGAACTATCCTGTCGATGACATTAGAGCCGTCTTGGCCCATGAAATGGCGCACTGGCAAAAGGGACATATTACTCAGGGACTCACCTTAGGAATACTTGGTAGCTTTGTTATTTGGGGACTACTTGCTCTCTTCCTGCGTGGCGTTGTACCTAAGTCAGGTCATTATCGGCCAAAGTTGTGGGCCAGTGTTCAGCTTTTTCTTCTGCTTATCTTGATGGTGACCAACCCACTCCAGAACTATATTTCGAGAGGAATGGAGAAACAGGCGGACCAGGTATCCATAGAATTAACAGGGGATCCTTCGGCTGTAGTACGTTTGCAAATCAACTTGGCGACTAAAAATCTATCCGATGTATCACCACCAGAGTTTATTGTTTGGTTCGGGTATACGCATCCACCTGTTTTGAGTAGGATTAAGGCTGTGTTGGGTTATTGAGTGGAGGATATTTCACCCAGCGTAGCTTGAACCTGTTTCGACACACCATCACGAAGATAGGTTATGGCGACGTTATCTCCAACCTTATTTTTATAGAGTTCACGAATAAGATCGGAAGTATTTTGTACTTGTGCATCGTTAATCTTAGTGAGTACATCGCCTTTCACAAGTCCAGCCTTAGCTGCGGGACCATTTGCCGTGACGGCTGCAAGATAGACGCCAAGGGGTTCGTTATTGCTCTTAGCGTAGATGTTGTATTGATCATCCGTACTGACTAAAAGGGCGGGATGTTTGGCCACACCAGATTTAATTAACTGCTCAAGGGTTGGCATGGCGTCTGTTATAGGAATAGAGAAGCCCATGCCTTCAAAGCCTGTTTGTGCATATTTTGCGGAGTTAATGCCGATGACTTGTCCTTTATAATTTACGAGCGGACCACCACTGTTGCCAGGATTAATCGCAGCGTCTGTTTGGAACAGGCCGAAGCTTGACTCACCTTGTAGGTCAAGTGCGCGATCGGTTGCTGAAATCACGCCCGTGGTGACGGAACGTGCAAAGTCGTTCCCACCCGGATTACCAATAGCAACGACGGGTTCGCCAACTTCAACTTTCGAAGAATCTCCAAGATTTACTGCAGTAAGGTTCGACACATCCGAAATCTGCAAGACGGCTAAATCTGTGCGTGCATCGGAACCAATCACTTTCGCTTCTAGATTCCGACCATCACTGAGACTGACGGTTATTTTTTTTGCGCCCTCGATGACGTGATAATTGGTGGTGATATATCCGTTTTCTGCATCAATGATGAAACCAGAACCGCTCCCAGCTACTTGGAGAGTCGTACTCCGATTCGATTGGAAATTTGAAACACCCACCACCGCTGGGCCTACCTTCTTAGATATTTCTGATACAGGAAAATTAGGTTGGTTGTCAGTATAAGACACAGGTGCAATGGACGATGTAGTCTGTGTTTGGAGGGGTGACGTTTTTGCAGGATAAATATAAGGAATTGCAGCGACTGTCGTAAGTCCTCCTATAATGGCGCTAATTAAACAAAGGCTAGCAAAGGCGAAAATTCTCCTTTTCGTTTTAGGGTGGATCGGTGGTTCGTGCGGAATGGGATTGGATATTATTTCGCTTTCTCGGTCGGTGCTGTCTGAGTGATCAGCACGGTCGTTGTCTTTGTGGGTTGAGAGAACTTCGTCATCCATAATTACACCCTCCTGCTTAATGATCAAGTTATGTCCACTATCATAAGGATATCTGATGCATGTTAAGGTTAAAGGTTCAAATTGTGAAAGTTTTATGGTGTTTTAGTCGAAAACATGTGAATTAGACATATTAAGTGAAGGTTATGCACCTGAAGAATTGATTAAAATATAAATAAGGGCAGTTACCCCAAAGGAGAAACTGCCCTTAAAAATCAGGTCATTTATGCAGAAGATTGAGCAGGGCTTTTGTACGGCGAGCCGCCCAATGCAATTCAGTTGCAACGACAGAGACTTCCATCAAAGCCCGTAAATAAAAGACCCCGCTGACTTTCCGGTTCCATATCATCAATGGCCATGTCAAACGTCTCCCAGTAAAGAAGGTCTTCTTGGTATAATACTGAACTTTTATTTTCGTCAACCGCTATAGTAAGTACATCAATCAGTCCAGCAAGCTTTTCTTTTCCATCGGACAGAACATTCAATATCCCGTGGAATTCTGCGTTGATCTCATGGAGTTCTTGCGCAGAATAAGCTTGTTGTCTCCTTTTGACACGTTGCGAGGTCATGGTATTAATGCTTTGTCCTCGTTCGATGAAGCCCCGGCAAATTTCCAAGCGCCTCTCTAGGGCTCGGGGATTGTCAGCTGAGGTTATTTCTTCTCGAGCATGCTCGTTGAGAGCGACCACTTCGTCAAGTAGAAGCTTAAGTTCTTGAGGATCAGGCTTTTTAAAAGTAGTAAGGTTTCCTGCCTCGATAAACGTGTCAAGGCTTTCTAAAAAATAGGTTGACGTGAGCAGGCATAGCGAGCGCAGGGCACTTAGTAATTTGGTTTTATATCGAGGCGGGGCTAAAATCCGGTTAATCACTAAGGCAACTCCTGTCTTGATTGTGCGTGCCCCAATAAACATATTAGATTCCCACTTTCAGAATATAAAGTCTATAAGGTTCATTTTCTACTGCCTTTCAAGCAAATTGTTTGAGACTACATTATATACCACAAATCATTCACCTACTAGCTGCAACTTTATCTTTAATCATTGGCCTTCTCTTGGGAGCCAATCCAATATCCATCGTTTTAGGGGTTATCATTCTGATTCTCTTATGTAACCGGATTGGTTGGTCAGGTGGGATTCTTTTAGGAATTGTCTCAATTATTTTCATCCTTGACTCACCCCCTGCGGCCTTTCTCATCCATGCCAAGTCGCGAATGCTTAGTATCTTTCTGGGCCTTGGAGACCAATTTGTTGCCACGCATTATTAAGTGCCTTCACGGAATTCTGCATGTTTACTACAGCAGTGATTGCGGCGAAAACAGCAGGTTCTATCCGAAATAATTTACATAAGATGAAGGTGCCCTTGACAAAAGCAAGCCTGATGATATATATTTAACGCATAATGATAGAAATATATATCATTCATAAAGGAGATGTTCACATGAGTGCTAAAAATTTGTTTATATCCTTATTAACCTTGTCTCTCTTGCTGGTTGTAGGTATGACATATTTTACGATCACCTTATTTCTACAGGGAGATAGTCTTGTAGCAACCTTATTAATGGTAACGTTGGTTGTCCTTATCTGGAGACTGACAATTTTCCTGAAAAAACATTATTGCGATTTGAAGTTAGGTATGCCCATTGGCGATGAGAGAACTAGGAAAGTAAGGATGTATTCAGCCGGGTACGCTTATTTTATTTCTCTGTATATTTGGCTTACTATACTAATGTTTCATAAATACCTAGAATATGACGATGCATTAATCCTTGGCTTACTGGGTATGGCTCTATCCCATGGGCTGTCTTGGTTTCTGATTAATAGAAGTAAAGGCATCGAGTAGATGAAGACTAAAATTAAAGAGCTTCGAGCACGCTATAACCTTACTCAAAAACAATTAGCCAAGGAAGTTGGAGTAAGGCGCGAAACGATTGGGTATCTCGAGAAAGGGGACTATAATCCTTCACTTAAACTTGCGGCCAAAGTTGCCCGGGTTTTGAATTCAACGATGGAAGAAATATTCATTTTTGAGGATTCCGATCTAACCTAACTTCTTCAATTAACCCTTGAAATTCGTTTGATGCGGTGCTACTATAAATATAAACTGTTGAAGGGGAAGTAACATCGCAAACCAGCCTCACAGAGAGCCGAGTAGGGTGGAAGCTTGGCAGGTAACGGAGCGGATCAATGGTCCCCAGAGGGTGGCGCGAAAAAGCTTTGGCTTTAGTAGCGACCAACGCTAAGCCAGCGTTATTAGGCTAAGGGTGTGTTGGCACTCTGCAAGAAAGGATGCAATTAGTTTGTGCATCAATTAGGGTGGTAGCAGATGAACGTCTGTCCTTATAGAAGGACAGGCGTATTATTTCGTACGAGTCAATTCGTTCTATTCATACATTAGATGAATGAAACGTGCAGAGAATGAAACCCGCAAATTTAAATTTGAGGGAGTGTTAGCATATGAAAGATTTAAAATTAGCGGGACTTAAAACACAACGAAGTACGATTGAGGTTAACGGGGTAACTATTGGAGGGAAAGAAATTATTCTTATGGGGGGACCTTGTGCGGTAGAATCAAGCCTTCAGATGCGTCAGTCAGCGAAAACTGTCAAAAGCGCAGGCGGCAAGATTCTGCGCGGTGGGGTTTTTAAACCCCGTACATCTCCCTATAGCTTCCAGGGTTTGGGTCTAGAGGGATTGAATTATTTGGTTCAAGCCGCTAAAGAACAGAATCTTCTCTGTGTCACTGAAGTGGTTGATGCGGCCAGTTTAGAGTTAGTGGAAGGTAGGGTGGATCTACTTCAAATCGGTGCCAG
>DASRMG010000141.1:0-21277 GCA_035648035.1 Desulfosporosinus sp.
TTTTCTTCACGTACCAAACGAACTATATCTGCCTTGAATTCTTTATCATACCGTTTCCCGTTGTTTGACATAATTTTCGCCCCCCACAGGTTTAGTTTACACTAACTTCCCTGTGTCCGGCGAATCGGGTATACGTCATAAGACCTCCGAAGAGGGATCCAGGAGGAACACACATCTATCTCTCTGACAAGAATAATCATAACGATGTTTAGTGATAGAGGTCAAGCATGTCAAATAATTCATCTGAACAATATGATGGGAATTATCAAAGAACGTTCGGGTTGGTCTTGAACCATCAACCCTAGCTGTATCTTACAAGGAGGAAGAGTCAATTGCAGCATTCGTCGAATCATTGTGGGGTATGACCCCAAAGGCGAGGTGACTTGGATCCAGCACTTGCACCAGTAATTTATGAACAAACGATGACCAATATGTTATAAATTTAAATTTATCTAAAATAACCCTAATGTAAAGTCCATTAACCTACGATATAAAAGTAAGCAGGTTAGTACAATACCTTCAGCCCAACCGGCCGGAGGGCGAAGGTTTCTACCAGCAAACGAAAATGCACGGGCAAGGATGCCTGGCATAAAAATCAAGGAGGAATTTATTATGATTATCAACCACAACTTAGGTGCAATGAACGCTAACAGAAACATGGGTATCAATGCAAATGCCGCTTCAAAATCAATGGAAAAACTCTCATCAGGTCTAAGAATTAACAAAGCCGGAGACGATGCAGCAGGTCTTGCGATCTCGGAAAAAATGAGAGGCCAAATTAGAGGGTTAGATCAAGCTTCAGCTAATTCACAAGATGCAATATCACTATTACAAACTGGTGAAGGTGCATTAAATGAAACTACTTCAATTCTTCAAAGAATGAGAGAACTTGCAGTTCAAGGATCAAGTGATACTTTAAATTCAAATGACAGAGGACAAATCCAAAAGGAAATGGATCAGTTAGTAGCTGAAACAGACAGAATTGGTAATAACACAGAATTTAACACTAAAAAACTTCTTAATGGTGGAGCTAACGTAAGTGGAACTTCTACTATTGATCAATTTGCCTTAATCACTGGAGGAACTGGGGATACTGTAGTAGGATCTGCAGTAACTCTTACTGGTTCAACTCTTGCAACAAATGCAACTGACTCAAGAGCAGCTGCATTTACACTTAATGTTACGACAGCAGCATCTGCTGATATGACTATAAATGGAACTAAGTTTGTATTTGCGATAGGAACTACAGAAGCTGATGTAGTTAAAACCATTAATGATGCAGGAGTTGGAGTTACCGCATCAATAAACGCAGGCGCTTTGGATTTAACGTCCAATACAATTGGGAGTGCTGCTAAATTTTCATCTGATGCAGCTGCATTGGGTGCTCAGGTAGACGTTGCTGGTACTGATGCTTCTGTGACAACTGCTTCAGGAAGCTACACTGCACAAGGAAATACAGTAACTATGTCAAGTGGATCATCTAAAGGATTACAATTTGAAGTCAACACTGCGGGTGCTGCTACAGTTATGACGGTGGAAGGCAATGGTACACTATCATTCCAAATTGGAGCAAACGAAGGTCAAATGCTTAACGTTGGTATTGCTGATATGAGATCGGCAGCTTTAGGGACTGCAGGAGTTCAAGTTACTGATTCTGCTACAGCAACTACGGCTATTACTACTATCCAAGCCGCAATTGATACAGTTTCATCAGAGCGGTCAAAACTAGGTGCTTTCTCAAACAGATTAGAGCACACAATAGCTAACTTAGGAACAGCTTCAGAAAACATGTCATCAGCTGAGTCAAGAATTAGAGACGTAGATATGGCTAAAGAAATGTCCACATTCTCTAAGAATAATATTCTTTCTCAAGCTGCCCAAGCTATGTTGGCTCAAGCTAACCAACAACCACAACAAGTTCTTCAATTGCTAAGATAATTGATCAACTAAAAACAATGGAGTCAGGGCGAAAGCTCTGGCTCTTTTCTATAATAAGTGAAAGATAGGAGCTAATCAAATGGACATAGCTGCACTATCAATGATACTGAGTCAATCAAGAGTACAACAATCGGCCAGCCTAGCAGTCATGAAGCTCGCGATGGACACTGGAAAAGAAACTGCCACTCAAACAACAGAAATGATAAGAACTATTTCTGTCAACCCTAACCTGGGAAATAACTTGGATGTAAGTGCCTGACCCCCTAACCTTTTGCAGCACTTCATCCGATATAAATAGTAGATCCATCAATTACATATGAATTTTTCAACAAGGGAGGTTTTAAATATGTCATCCATAGGAGGAACTTACGGTCTATCTGGTTCCGGCATGGATATTGACTCGATTGTAAAAAGCCTAATGACAACTCAACAAGCAAAAGCAGATGCATTGCTACAAAAGAAAACGGTAACGGAATGGCAAAAGGCTGCCTACAATGCCGTGTATGATGATATCAATGCTTTTCGCACCAGCGTGTTCAACTTTAAGTTGCAGTCGACCTTAAGCCCGAATAAGGTCTCTTCCAGTAATGCATCCGTCGCTACGGTAACGGCTATCTCAGATGCAGCGGATGTGAATCATTCTTTGGTGGTGACACAGTTAGCCGGTGGTGTTAATTTGACGAGCTCAGCGACTATAACGGCTGTTGCTGCTCCAGATAAGCTCAACATTGGCAACCAGATGTATGGTGGTGCTGCACCTATAGGTTTGTATAAGTTCACGATATCCAATGGAGAAGAATCGAAAGAAATTACCATTGATCCGGCAAAGAGCATCAATGATCTAGTCAGTCAAATTAATAGCGCAGGCGTTAATGTAAAGGCCAGTTATGATAGTACACTCGATCGGTTCTTTATGTCCACAACAAATACGGGTTCTTTTGCAGAGATTAAAATAGTTAATGATGTTGCAAATGATGTTAGCTGGGGGGCGGACTTTTTTGTCGATAAGTTAAAATTACCTATTGAAGTGAGCACTACTGGTAAAACAGGTAAAGCTGCTGAATTTACACTCGATGATGTGGCCCTAACCCAAGCCAATAATAGCTTCAGCATCTCAGGTTTAACCTACAATTTGACGGGAGTTTCTGCAACGCCCGTCAACATATCCGTAACCAACGACACTGACAAGGCCCTGGCCAGTATTCAATCCTTGGTTGACTCCTATAACAAAATCCTAGCTGACATCAATGGAAAAATGAACGAAACCCGCTACAAGGATTTCCCACCGCTGACAGATGCCCAAAAATCGGTGATGAAGGAGACGGACATTACCGCCTGGGAGACCAAGGCGAAAAGTGGTATGCTCCATAATGATTCTACGTTAGCAAGCCTAGTGAATAGCATGAGGAGTGCTTTCTCAAACCCCGTCACTGGCAGTACGCCGCCTTATAATAGTGGCGCGTCGATCGGTATCACCACAGGTAGTTATACTGAGGGTGGCAAACTCTACTTGAATACGGACAAGCTGCGGACCGCGTTGCAGGCTAATCCCGATGTGCTGAATCAAATGTTTGGTGCTACGGGTACTGATTTCAACACCCAAGGGATTGCAGGACGTCTATATGATGGGATTAAGACTAAGATGGATCAAGTAGCGCAAATAGCCGGTACAACCGGTGGGGCTCAATATGATACTCAGAGCAATTTTGCCAAGAAGATTAGCGCCTACGATCTGCAGATCAACCATCAAGCAGACAGGTTTTCAGTGGTGGAAGCAGCATATTATAGGAAGTTTAATGCGATGGAACTCGCTTTGCAGCAGATGAATTCCCAGAGCAGTTGGTTGCAATCGTTTGGGACCACTTCGTAGCCGTAAAGAACACTAGAGAGAATCAGGAGGGTTTAGTATGACGAATCAGCAGATGGCCAATGCTTATAAAAACCAACAGGTTATGACCGCATCACCAGAACAATTGACCTTATTGCTCTATAATGGAGCGTTACGTTTCCTGAATGAGAGCATGCAAGCGATGGAGCAGGGAGATATCCCGAAATCCCACAACGCCAACATGCGCGTGCAGGCCATCGTACGTGAATTCATGATCACGCTGGATATGGGCTATGAACTCTCGAAAGACTGGGCTAGACTTTATGAATATGCGGAATACAGCCTTATCCAAGGCAACATCAAAAAAGATGTTGCACAGTTGCAGCAGGCGAAGGCTGTGTTAGAGGACATGCGTGAGGCTTGGATGGGCGCCATGAAACAAACGCATGTATCCCGGGCCGCTGGCAAGTAATGGTAGGCAAAACAGCAGAAGCTTTGTGGCAGGATTATCAGTTCTTGACGAAAGAGATGTTGAAGTTCTTGGTTAAACAGGATATGGATCTCTTCTATGAACTCATGAATCAACGGGAGACACTACAAGTGATCCTTGAACAGACGGCTGATAAGGGCTTCAAAATCTCAAAGGATGGACAGAGCTTGCTAAGCGAAATTAAACATATGAACGGTGAGATCACGGATTCAATGCAGCTCCTACTGAGCCGTAGCAAGCGGCAACATCAGGTCTCAGAGGCCTATGGCGCTGCCAGCACTACCGCTGTAAGTCAAATGAATTGGAAACGTTAATTGATAAGTAGGAGGAATTCGCGATGGTTCACCCGATTCAAACCAATACTCAAGCCACCACGATCGCAGTGGATGCTTTTCCTGGACATAAGCTGGAACGATCCCAAGAGGCTCCGCTGAAGGTGGTGGATCGTAAGCAAGAAGTACCCTCCGCGCAGGAAGAGATTCCCCGCGAGCTAGTAGAACAGTCGGTCGAAAAACTGAATCGATTGATGGGAATTATTGATAAACGCTATGAATATAGCATCCATGAAAATTCTCATCGCCTGAGTGTTACGATTGTGGATCAACAAAGTGGAGAAATACTGGCTGAAATCCCCTCTAAACGAGCTCTGGAGATTTTGAATTCTTTCACACAGATGGCGGGATTATTTTTCGATAAGAAAGTCTAACTGAGAACAAACGCCGAAGATGCGTAAGTAGGAGGAATTTGTGATGATTAATCCGATTCAACCGAATACTCAGTCCACCTTAATTCCTATGGATTCATACCCTGGGCAAAAGCTGGAACGGTCCGAAGATACTCCGCTGAAGGTTGTGGACCGCAAGCCAGAAATCCCCACGGCCCGGGAAGAAATTCCGCGTGAGCAAGTAGAAAAAGCAACGGAGAAGCTCAATCGACTGATGGGAATCATTGATAAACGTGTGCAGTTCAGTGTTCGTGATGAAGCAGATAGTGTGACCGTTCAGATCATTGATCAACAAAGCGGAGACGTCATGGATGAAATTTCTCCCAAACGGGTCATGGATATTTTAGGGTCGTTTAGTCAAATGGCGGGGTTGTTTTTCGATCAGCGGGTCTAATTAATCGATCTTTACAGAAATACAGCAGGATGCATAAGGCACCCTGCTTTATTTTTGCCCAAAGGTCCTATAGAAATTGTGGGTAAAACTGTGTAAGGTTTTATAAATAGGTGCTACTATTAACAAAACAAGACATTACAGAGGTTTATCTGTAGTTAGGAAGGGATTCTTGAAAAAATGTCGAATGAGAGTATTGAAAGTAGATTATTTTTCGAGGATTAAGCTGGAAGATATTATTTTTTATGTAATTCTTGTCGATAAATAATGAATCGTAGAACTAGATTCTCTGGAGGGAGAATGAACTAAGATAGGGGTTGCAAATATGAGTGATGATGGCGACAAAACTATGGACATAGATCTGGGAGAATTTCTGGGGTTTTATCTATTGGATTCCTCGGAGCAAATTGAAAGGCTCGGGGCAGGACTGTTGCAACTGGAGAAAGAGGGAGGCAACATTGGACTGATCAACGACCTTTTTCGATCGGCTCACAGTTTAAAAGGCGCTTCTGGAACCATGGGGTTCACTCCGATTGTGGCGATGACCCATGCGGCTGAGGACTTACTGGATCGTTTGCGTCAAGGCAAGATAGAAGTTTCTCCTGAATTGATCGACGTTTTATTAGCAGTCACTGACCGAGTCAAAGAGATGCTGTCTCAAGTGGAACAACATCAGGAGATTTCTATAGGCTTTGAAGATCTAGTCTCCTCCATGCGGGCACTATTGACTGGAGAAAAACCATTAGTTAGTAAAAATACGCCATTAGCCCAAGCAGAACCTCAACAAGAAGAGGCTGCGAGGGTTATATTTGTCCCGCTAGACTTCTCTTTATCTGAGGCTGAAGCTGAGAACATGAGCGACGCTCACATGATGGGGCACGGTGTCTATCAAATAGATGTGACACTTGCACCGGAGACTCTGATGAAGGCAGTTCGTGCTGTCATGGCGACCCAGCGACTTGAGGGCATGGGCACCGTGATCAAAATTTTGCCGAGTGTTGAAGATCTGGAAGCAAGTAATTCCGAAACCTTTTCTCTGCTCGTGCTCTGTGATGAACCTGTCGAAGAGATTCGGAAGGAACTGCTAGAGGTGTCTGAGTTGGTGGCGGTTCAGGTTAACGACTACCGCGTGAGTGACGAGAGGGTAGCAGAAGCAGGCGCTGAGGCAACGAGACCTGTTGAAACAGTACGCCCCAGTCAGGAAATCCCTGTTGAATCAGAAACTATAGTCCCAGTGTCTGTGGTTCCAGTTGCAGTTGCAGTTCCCGTTCCAGTTCCAGTTCCCATAAACCAAGCTGTGGGTGGAGAGAGCAACGCGCCGGTACATACGATTCGTGTGGATACAGTTCGAATGGATAATCTAATCAACCTGGTGGGGGAAATGGTGATTACCAGAACCCGCTTGGTTCAAATTGGGTCAGATCTTAAGGCTCAGTATTCAACAGACGGTATGGTGAACAATCTAAATGAAGCGAACGTTTACTTGGGCCGTTTAATGAATGATCTTCAAGAGAGCGTCATGCGTCTTCGGATGGTGGCGATTGGGACGGTCTTTAGCCGTTTTCCTCGTTTGGTTCGGGATCTCGCTAAGAAAACAGGTAAAGAGATGGAACTGATCTTAAAAGGTGAAGACACTGAACTGGACAAGACCGTGGTCGAGGTGATTGGGGATCCGCTCATGCACCTGATACGGAACTCAGTGGATCATGGCATCGAATCTCCTGAAGAACGGCGAGCCGCGGGTAAGCCAGAACTTGGCACAATTACGTTGGATGCTTATCATGAAGGAAACCATATTGCGATCATTATTTCTGATGACGGAGCGGGGTTAGATCTGGTCAAAATAAGGGGTTTAGCCGTTGAGCGGGGTTTAATCGGTGAAAAAGAAGAACTCTCTGATAGCGATATCTCTCAACTAATCTTCTTGCCGGGCTTCAGCACGGCTGAAACAGTCACTGACATTTCAGGTCGAGGTGTGGGGATGGATGTGGTGAAGAAAGCACTCACTAATCTTGGGGGATTGGTCGATATCACGACGCGTAAAGGAAAGGGAACGACCTTTACGATTCGGTTGCCTTTAACCTTGGCCATTATTCAAGCCCTTCTTGTTGAAGTTGGGGAAGAAATTTATGCTGTCCCACTTTCCTCTGTCTTAGAAACTTTATTGGTCAAATTAGACGATATAAAGACGGTCGGTGGGTTGCCGATGGTCCAGCTGCGTGGCAACACGTTGCCCCTGATATCCTTACAAGAAAAATTTGATCTTCCCACTCCGGAGTCTACCAGTAGTGAGGTCTACGTAGTGGTGGTAGGATTTGGTGAGAAGGCGCTGGGACTGATCGTGGATGAGCTTCGTGGACAACAAGAAGTCGTGATTAAATCGTTAGGCGACTTTCTCAATAATTTGCCGGGAATTGCTGGAGCAACTATTCTAGGCGATGGCAAAGTAACCTTGATTCTCGACGTCGGATCGCTGATACAAGACGTCCTAGTCAAAAAAATTAGTTGATTTAATAAAAAGTGATACCTTTGATTAACATTCGAACCACGATGAGGGGGGATTAAACCAATGGCCGAAGAACAATTAGTGACGTTTAGTTTAGGGTCTGAAGAATTTGGTGTTGATATCATGTGTGTCCAAGAGATTATCCGTATTCCTCCCATAACACGGGTGCCTAAAGCACCGACCTATGTTGAAGGCGTGATTAATTTACGGGGAAATGTGATTCCAGTGATAAGTTTGCGGTCCCGTTTTAGTATGGCCCGCGTAGAAGAAACGGATCTCAGTCGTATTATTGTCTTACAAGTTAAAACGAAGGTTTTTGGGATCCGTGTGGATGCGGTCACGGAGGTGCTTCGTCTAGCCAGTGAAGCGATTGAGCCACCGCCACCTATTGCGCTCGGCATGGACGCTCAGTTTATACGCGGAGTAGGAAAAATTGGAGAACGCTTACTCATTCTCTTGGAACTTGATCAAATTATGGGCGGAGAGTAGGTCATGGGTTTATCTTCTAAGACACCCATTACGGTTCTAATCGTGGATGATTCTCCCTTTATGCGAATGACGATCCAAAAAATACTGAATCAAGATCCTGATATTCAGGTCATAGACATTGCTAGGAATGGGCGAGAAGGAATTCAGAAACTTCAAGCACTTCGGCCCCAGGTCGTGACGATGGATGTTGAGATGCCGGTTATGAATGGGCTTCAGGCGCTGGAAGAAATTATGCGTTGGCAACCAACCCCCGTCATTGTTTTGAGCGCGGTAACGACGGCAGGAACTCAAGCTTCGTTGAAGGCCCTTGACCTAGGGGCGTGCGATGTCGTGGCAAAACCGTCTGGTAGTCCGGGAGCCGATCTGCAAGCACTTTCATTAGATTTGGTAGAGAAGGTCAAAGCCGCTGCTCGGGTGAATCTAGCTCGCCTGGGGCGTAAGGACAGCTCTCTGGTTGCTCCCCTTCAAGCGCCTATTGTTAAGGTAGTCCCTCCGCCTGGGGGAGGAATCACTAGCGCTTCCCGACCAATTCAGCCCCTTAAAACTCTGGCGAAGACGGGCATGATCCCGAAGCATGCCATTGAGATTGTAGCCATAGGCACTTCGACAGGAGGGCCTTCGGCTTTGCAAGCTGTTCTGCCTGTCCTGCCAGCAGATTTTCCGATTCCAGTACTGGTGGCCCAACACATGCCTGCGGGTTTTACGGGGCCCTTGGCACAGCGCTTAAACGGGTTATGCGCGTTGAAGGTGCGGGAAGGCATACATGGTGAAACTTTAAAAGCTGGAACGGTGTACGTTGCGCCTGCGGGTAAACAGCTACAAGTTCAGCGCAAGTCGGGACAGCTAGTACTACATATTGGGAATGAAGCCCCGATACCGACCCTTTATCATCCTTCCGTTGATGTCATGTTTCTTTCCTTGGCGAAGGCCGTTGGAAAAGGGACCCTTGGAGTGGTTATGACCGGTATGGGAAGTGATGGTACGAAGGGGATGAAGGAAGTTAAAGGGTTAGAAGGCTTTGCGATTGCCGAGACAGAAGAGACCTGTGTTGTCTACGGAATGCCTAGATCCTTGGTGGAGGCGGGTCTTGCTGATCGTGTGGTGCCGCTGGGAGAGATCGGTCGAACGATTGTGGAATGCGTTATGAGGAGGGGATAAACCATGAGCCTTTTTGGAGCGATGGATATTAGTGCCACGGGTTTAACAGCCCAGCGTCTCAGGATGGATCTCATTGCCAACAATGTTGCGAATATTAATACAACGCGGACGGGAGAATTGACGGCCGCTGGAAATCCTATACCGTATACTCGGCAAGTCGCTTCCTTTGTGCCACGTCCTTCAGAAACCCCGTTTGCGACAGTGCTGGGGGAAACGATCGGTGGTCAAGGGCTAGGAAATGGCGTACAGGTGGGCAGCATTGATCGTGACCTTCAAGAACCTTATAAATTAGAGTACAACCCCTCTTCTCCAGATGCTGCGAAAGTGGCGGAACCTGGCCTACCCGTGGGGTATATTCGGCAACCGAATGTGAACATTGTTACGGAAATGGTGGACATGATGTCTGCATCACGCGCCTATGAAGCCAATGTGACCGCCCTTAATGTCAGTAAGGCCATGGCGTCTAAAGCACTTGAAATCGGAAAGGGGTAAGGAATAAATGAGTATTGCAGCCATCGCACCGATCATTCCTCTCGGAGCATTGACTCCGCTCGCCCCCACTAACCTGGACACTCAGAGTGTTGGTGCAGTAAATGGAGGCGCAAAGGGGACGGATTTCTCTAAGTTCTTAACGGATGCCCTGGGTCAAGTGGATGCTTTACAAAAGAATGCGGATGCCGCGAGTCTCCAGTTAGCAACGGGTCAGGTCGATGATCTATCGTCTGTCATGGTGGCCCTGGAAAAAGCAAGCTTATCGTTATCCTTGACGGTGGCCACGCGCGATAAAGCGTTAGAGGCCTACAATCAGATTATGCGGATGCAAATTTAAAAAACAAGAGTCTCTTAGATAAATACGTATGCACTTATAATTTTTGGGGGGTTAGAGGCCCGTGTTAGTAATATTTGTTGAAAGGAGGAGTTAAGGATGGATTTTTCTTGGGCCGGCTTTCAGCAATCGGTAAAAACCTTTTGGAACAAGCTTTCTGACCCACAGAAAGTCATAACGGTACTTGCTCCTCTAGTCGTGGCAGGGGCGCTGATAGGCTTGATCACTTGGGCTGGACGCCCGCAATATGTGGCGATTTTTACGAAACTCAGTGACGCAGAAGCTGGGGACATCACCACAAAGCTAAAAGACTTAAAAGCAGATTATCAGTTGGCAGACGATGGGTCCACCATTATGGTCACTCAACAGGCAGCCGCTGATCTCCGACTCCAGCTGGCCAGCGCTGGTCTTCCATCACAAAGCAAATTTAGTTTTGACAGTCTTAATACGATGCGTCTGGGGGAGACGGATTCTGATCGAAAATTGCGTTATGTTCTCGGCTTGCAGAACGAAATTGAAAATACGCTAAAGACTCTGAACGGGGTGCAAGATGCACGGGTCCATATTGTCATGCCTGAACCATCACTCTTTGTCGATAGTCAAAAAGCGGCAACGACGGCGGTGACCTTGAAACTGGTTCCGGGAACAAAACTCGGTGATGAGCAGGTTCGAGCAGTCGCTAATTTATTAGCAGGTTCGGTAGAAGGACTGCAAACGGAGAATGTGACGATTGTGGATACTGGAGGAAATGTTTTATCGGATGTTCTAGGAAAGAGCGGCGACCCCAACCGTCTGACAGGAACTCAATATCAACTGACGCAAGCGCTTGAAGAGGATACTCGGAAATCAGTTCAGAGTATGTTAGATCGAGTGCTTGGCTCGGGTAAAACAGTCGTTCGAATTAGTGCGTCGTTAGATTTCACCCAAATAAAGCGCACGATACAAACCAATGGTCCCGGTGCGGTGGTGAGTGAGCAGAGCTCCACGGAAAATACCACCAACGGAACAGCTACGGGAGGCACGCCAGGAGTCACCGCTAATGCGACTCCAACATACCCCACTGGAACTACGGGCGTGAATTCTACAACCACGAAGACAGACGAAACGAAAAACTATCAAGTGGACACCACGCAAGAAGAACAAGTGGTGAGCCCTGGTGCCGTGAAACGTCTGTCTGTTTCGGTCATTGCGGATTTAGACACCATCAATCAGGCCCAATTGGATCAAATTAAAACGATTGTGGCTACGGCTGCAGGGGTTGATGCTAGCCGTGGTGATGAGATTCAAGTCGCTGCCCTGGCGTTTAACAAAACAGATCTTCAACAAGAAAAACTTGCTATGGAGACGGCTCAGAAACGGGAACAACTGGTGACCTACATTGAAATTGGAGCAGCGGTAGTCTTGGGATTAATCGTTATGATGCTCTTACTAAGGTCTCGGTCTACCAAAAAACGCGCGGGGAAAATGTCTGGGATGAACAGATCGGAACCAGTATCGCTTGCTCAGGCCGAAATGTTCATGGCTCAGCAAGCGGCCGCTGAAGAACAGGCGAAGCTCAACTTTAAGCAGAAAAGTGTCAAGACTGCGGAACAAATCCAGAAGCAAAAGACTCAAGAATCCGTCGAACTTTATTCACGCAATAACCCAGATGAAGTTGCCCGTCTGATGAAGACCTGGCTATCGGAGGAGAGTTAGATGGCTCATGGGTTAACAGGAATTCAAAAATCAGCGATTCTGATGATTGCCTTGGGTGCGGAGAGATCAGCCGAAGTGATTAAGCACCTTGGAAATGTAGAAATAGAGCAGTTGACCTTAGAGATGGCTAATGTTCGTAAAGTCTCCCCCGATCAGCGAGAGAATGTGGTGGAAGAATTTCACCAAATGTGTGTTGCCAGCGACTTTATATCTCAAGGCGGGATTGAGTACGCACGGGAAGTATTGGAGAAGGCTCTTGGGGAATCGAGGGCGTTCGAGATTATCAGTCGGTTGTCCACTTCCTTGAAGATGAGGCCCTTTGACCTAGTACGGCGGACTGATCCTAAGCAACTTTTTTCTTTTATACAGGGGGAGAATGCCCAAACTATTGCGTTAATTATGACCCACTTGCCCGTCGATAAAGCCGCCATTTTACTCTCCAGCCTCTCTCCGGATCGGAGGGCCGATGTGGCCAAACGTGTGGCGACTATGGGACGAACGAGTCCTGAAGTGCTCAAGGAGATCGAGAAAGTCTTGGAACGTAAAATTTCCAGTTTAGCCCCGATAGATTATACGACTTCGGGTGGGATTCAAAGTATCGTGGATGTTCTCAATCGAACGGATCCGGGAACGGTCAAAGTGGTCATGGATGCTTTGGAGATGGAAGATCCTGATTTAGCGGAACAGATTAAGCGACAAATGTTTGTCTTCGAAGACATTGTCATTCTTGACGACCGTGGAATTCAATTGGTCTTGCGTGAAGTGGAAACTAAGGATTTAGGGCTTGCTCTGAAAGGGTCCAATCCTGAAGTGGCCCAGAAGATTCAGGCCAATATGTCCACACGGTCTGCTCAGATGCTCAAAGACGATATGGAATTTATGGGACCCGTGCGGTTGCGTGATGTCGAAGAGGCTCAGCAACGTATCGTGAAGGTGATTCGAAAGCTGGAAGAGAGCGGCACAATCGTCATCTCTCGAGGGGGTAGCGATGAGATTATCTATTAATGGCCGCGTCGTCAAAAACTGTGATGTGGAGGTATCCACACCGCGTATGGTGGAATGTCATGAGGGTTTTCAGCAGTTGGGTTCGTTTCTAACGGTGCTCAGAGTCGGCGAGGAACAACCGACGAAGCGCCTTAACCCAAGCGAGATAGTGGCTCAAGAAAACGCGTCAAGGATCCTTGAGGAGGCGGAAATAGGTGCTCGAACGTTGCTAGAAGAGGCCCGAGCTGACTCAGATCGTTTGCGCCAAGAGGTTGTGGAAAAGGCACAGGCAGAGGTTTACCCCGCTGCGCAGGAAGCAGGTTATCAAGCTGGCTTTGAGGTAGGGGAAGTTGAAGGAAAGCGCTTGGCGGAAAAAGCCCATCAACTTTTCCAATTGGCTCAACACGCGGTTCAAGAAGAATATGCCAAAGTTGACGAGACATTACTGCATTTGGCAATAAAAATTGCAGAACGAATCGTTCGTTCTAGTTTGGCTGTGGAACCGCAACGGTTGATGGCAACGATCCAGGCGTTAACCTTATTACCGCAGGAACGGGTTGGCTGGAGGCTTCATGTGGCACCCGCTGATACCGCTTGTCTGGAAGGAAATCAGCTTACCTGTCCATGGATCGTGGATGAGTCTCTTAAGCCTGGAGATTGTTTTCTAGAGTGTGAGGAAGGAATCTTTGATGCCCAGCTTGAAGCTCAACTTGATAAATTAGAACACATTCTACGGGAGGAGCTCGAACATGGGAGCGTGGACGCAATTGATGCATACGGTGGAACAGACTGAATCGATTTCAGCTCAAGGGCAGGTATCGAAGATCGTTGGCCTGATGGTTGAAGCAGCGGGCCCGCGTGCTAGTGTGGGGGAATATTGCCATATTCTCACCCGTGAGGGAAGAGAACTTCCTGCAGAAGTGGTTGGCTTTAGGGGTTCAACGACCCTGCTCATGCCGTTAGGTGAGCTTGAAGGGATTGCGCCAGGTGATCGTGTGCTGCCGCAACGTCAGAAGCTAACGGTTCCGGTGGGGCCGGGACTGCTCGGACGAGTTCTGGATGGACTGGGGCATCCTATGGATGGGCGTCCGCTTAAGACAGAAACAGCCTACCCCTTGCAGAATAAACCTCCCAATGCCTTATTGCGTCCTCGTATTAGAGATACTCTCAGTGTCGGAGTCAGAGCGATCGATGGCATCCTAACGATTGGCCGTGGGCAAAGGATCGGGATCTTCGCGGGTTCTGGTGTGGGCAAGAGCACCTTATTGGGTATGATGGCTAGAAACACTGTGGCGGATGTTAACGTCATTGCCTTGGTTGGAGAACGGGGGCGAGAATTGCGTGACTTTATTGAGAAGGACTTAGGCCCAGAGGGATTAGCTCGCTCTGTGATCATTGTGGCGACGTCCGATCAACCGGCCTTAGTGCGTTTGAAGGCAGCTTTTACGGCGACCGCCATTGCCGAGTATTTTCGGGACTGTGGAGAAAATGTGCTCTTGATGATGGATTCTGTGACACGTTTCGCTATGGCCCAGCGTGAAGTTGGACTAACCGTGGGTGAACCTCCAGCAACTCGGGGATATCCGCCCTCTGTCTTTGCCTTATTACCTAAGCTCTTGGAACGCTCGGGAATGTCGGAGACTGGAAGTATTACCGGACTCTATACCGTGTTAGTGGATGGGGACGATCAAAATGAGCCTATTGCGGATTCTGTGCGCGGGATCCTCGATGGACATATCGTCTTAACACGGGAATTGGCGATGCAAAATAATTATCCTGCCATCGATATTTTACAATCTGTTAGTCGGGTGATGAACGACGTGATCAGTCAAGACCATAAAGCGTTGGCAGGTATGATACGCGAACATATCTCGGTCTACCGAAATGCCAAGGATTTGATTGACATTGGGGCGTATACCTCAGGCAGTAATCCTAAGATTGATGCTGCTATTGCACATATGAACGCTATTCTCGCCTTCACTCAGCAAGGGGTGGACGAATACACGGGCTTTGAAGACATGTTAAAGCAACTGAAGGAGATCATATAAAACCATGACAAGATTTCGCTTTCGTTTGGAAGCTAGCCTTCGTCTAACGGAACAGGCTTTGGAATCCGCTCAACGAGCGTTTGCCGAAGAAGTGCAGCTTTGGAACTCGTTCGTTGAGGCGTGCAAGGTTCAACAAGAACAGTTTAATGAGGCCCAAGCAGGGCAAAGGGATGCAGGTCGACATAGAGCTGAAGAGTTGGGGAGTTGGCATGTCTTTGTTTCAGAGCAACAAAAACGATTGCACCAATGTAACTTAGCGGTGAGCAAGCAAGAACCCATCATGGAACAAGCACGGCACATACTACTAGAAGCCCACCGTGAAGTGGAGAAGTTCCAGCGTCTCAAGGAAAAGCAAACCAAAGCCTTTCAAATCGGGGAGCTGCAGAAAGAACAAAAGATCTTGGATGAAACCGGGCAAGTTCTTCACTGGCGTCAGCAAAGTATTCATACTAAATAATCAGGAGGCTGAACGTATGATTAAGGTGACCCGTTTAAATAGCAAGATATTCACGATTAATCCCGATTTGATTGAAATGATGGAAGAAACCCCTGATACTGTCATTACCTTAACGGGTGGAACTAAATTCGTCGTATCAGAGCCCATAGAGGTCCTGGTTGAGCGGATTGTGGAGTTCCGACGCAGCTGTCATCCGATTTGCAAAGAGAAGGAGTCCAAACTATGAACCGAAAAGCTCTTATTTTTATTTTGATAGGAATGTTGTTGGGCGTGGGGCTGGGCGTTGGGGGGACGATCCTGGCACAGAAGTATCTCTTCAAATCGGATTCTCAAACGACTGCAGCCAAGGTCGACAAAAAGCCAGGGGTATTTCTACCCGTCGGCGAATTCACCGTTAATTTGCAGGGCGGAGCCTATCTGAAAACTACGATTACTATTGAAGTCGTCGATGCAAAAGCAGAAGTTCTATTAAAAGAAAAGGACGCAGTTTTGAAAGACCGGATCAATGCAGTTTTGATGAACAAGACCCTCGCTGAGGTACGAGATATTGAGGCATTGAGGGAAGACTTACTGAAAAAACTGAATGAGGTCGCGGAAGACAAAGTCAATGATGTCTTGTTCCTGACCCTAGTCTCCCAGTAATCGTGGTTCGATCCTCTTAGTTCCTGGTCGAACGATGAAGACCGTACTACAAAGATTCGTCAGGTCGTTCGAACAACCAAAATCGAGCCACTAACTACGATAAGAGAGGGGGGATTTGATGGCAGACGTCTTGTCCCAAGATGAAATTGATGCCCTGTTAAGTGCACTGTCCGACGGGCAAGTTGACGTGGAAGAAATGAAGACTACGAAGGATCATAAGAAGATTCGAGTCTACGATTTTAAACGTCCTAACAAATTTTCCAAGGATCAGATTCACTCTCTTCAAAATATTTATGAGAATTATTGTAGAATCTTGACCACCTATTTCTCCGGACAATTGCATGCGGTCATTGAAAGTAAAGTCCTTTCCATTGAGCAACTCACGTATGATGAGTTCATTCGTTCTCTACCAAACCCCACTGTTTTAGGTCTTTTCTCGTTGAATCCCTTGGAGGGGACAGTTTTGATGGAGGTTAGCCCTACGCTCGCTTTTACCGTGGTCGATCGTCTTCTGGGAGGGCAAGGGCAAGGTGCGGAAAAGAACCGAGAGTTGACGGAAATAGAAAGAACCATTGTCGAGAATCGTGTGTCCCAAATGATCGAACTGTCGGGAGAGGCTTGGGCAGAGGTTTACGAGCTTAATCCTCACTTTGTGGCGATGGAAACAAATCCTCAGTTTACGCAAATTGTAGCGCCTAATGAAATGATTGTGCTCATAACGATTGAAGTGAAGATTGGAGAAGAAGTGGGGATGATTAATATATGTATGCCCTACCTTGTGATCGAACCAATCTTGGATAAGTTAAGTACGTTTTTCCTCTTCTCTACTCAGTCTAGAGTCACCTCTCCAGAGCAAATACAAGCTATTAGACAAAAAATAGAGTGGGCGAAGGTGGATATGGTAGCGTTCTTAGGCCGCTCAGAAATTCTCGTTAGGGACCTCCTAGAGCTTTCTAAAGGAGATGTTATTCCCCTAAAACAATCCGTGGATGGCACGCTGCCAATATATGTGGGGGAATTCATGAAATTTAAATCTATTCCAGGGTTACACGGAGAACATCTCGCCGTTCAGATCACTGAAATTGTTAAGGAAGGAGGGGATGAAGATGGGTAATGGTATGCTCTCCCAGGAGGAGATCGACGCGTTGCTTCGCGGCACGATGGAACCGGAGACTTTGAATACAGAAGACGCTCTAGATGATATGGAAAAAGATACCCTCGGAGAAATTGCTAATATTTCGATGGGCACAGCAGCCACGACGTTATCTCAGCTCTTAGGCAAGAAAGTAGATATTACCACGCCGAAAGTTGATGTGACGACTTCAGAACAGATTCGGAAGGAATGTCCTATTCCTTCCGTCATATGTGATGTAAAATATAAAGCGGGTATTGAGGGCTCAAACCTATTGATCCTTTCCCAAAGGGATGGGTCGGTGATCGTGGACCTAATGATGGGGGGAGACGGGAAAAATCCGACGCCAGAACTTTCTGAGCTTCAAATCAGTGGAATTTCAGAGGCTATGAACCAAATGATGGGGTCAGCGGCCACCTCCATGTCCACCATGTTTAATTCGATGGTGGATATTACTCCCCCCAATTTAGTGCTGACGGATTTGTCAACGGGGGCTGATGTTATTCAGAATTTCCTGCATGCGGAGGAACCTCTGGTCCGCATTTCCTTCCGGATGGTGGTAGAAGATGTCATCGACAGTAACTTACTACAAGTTATTCCAATCAGCGTGGCCAAAGGCATGGTCAATAAGTTAATGAGCGCGATGACGGGTGGCACCTCTGCTGCTCCAACAGCACAAGTCGTTGCCCCATCAAAACCCACATCTGTGACGTACGAAATTCCGCCTGTAGCTTACGAAACTCCGCAGCTAGCCCCACCACCGGTGAATGAGACACGAAGGCAGACACCCGTTCAACCGGCCCAGTTTGCACCGCTGCAACCGGGACAACCCATGGTACAGCCAGACAATCTGAGCTTGATTTTGGACGTACCGTTACAGATCAGCGTGGAGCTGGGGCGAGCAAAAAAAACAATCAAGGAGATTTTAGAGATGGGTCCAGGTTCTGTGATCGAACTGGATAAGCTGGCGGGAGAATCGGTGGATATGATTGTTAATGGTAAGTTGATCGCTAAATGTGAAGTGGTGGTTATTAATGAGACGTTCGGGATTCGCATTACCGATATCGTGAATCCGTTAGAACGCATGAATTCACTGAAGTAAGGGAGGAAAACCGAGTGAGTGCTAATATTATGATTGTTGACGATGCCGCGTTTATGCGGATGATGCTGAAAGACATCTTGACCAAGAATGGGTTTACAGTGGTTGGTGAAGCGGAAAATGGGGCTATAGCGGTGGAAAAATATATGGAAATGAAGCCTAACTTGACGATCATGGACATTACCATGCCAGAAATGGATGGCCTTCAAGCCGTCAAAGAAATTCGCAGACGCGACTCGACAGCTCGAATTATTATGTGCAGTGCCATGGGGCAACAATCGATGGTTATTGAAGCCATACAGTCAGGGGCCAAGGATTTCGTCGTTAAACCCTTCCAAGCGGACCGAGTGGTTGAGGCTGTTACGAAGGCGTTGAAATAATATGTCAAGCATAGAAGATCAGGCATTCCCAACTAGCGGAGCCGCTCCAGCGGCTACAACGTCCGCGTTTCCCTGGGCGGGGCTTATGGGGACGTTGCTAGTTTTAGTCTTTATTTTACTCCTGTCTTTGTGGATTATGCGACGCCTAAAGGGAGCCAACGGCCAGGGTTTGAGTGCTCCCTGGGCAAGGGTTCTGGACCGACAAGTGTTAGGTGGCCAGCAGAGTTTATATCTGGTAGAGATCGCAGGACAATTGCAAGTGTTAGGGGGATCAGATCATCACTTGTTGAAAATCAGTGAGATTAATGATCCTGATGTCGCTGCGGAAATTCTAGAGGAAATAGCAACCCGCCCTATTGAAAGGGTCGATAGTTTCACGAATAGCCTCCAGAAACTATGGCCAAGACGGTCCCCAAAAAAAGAGTCCTTTGCGGCAGAAATGGAGCGTTTGCTTGATGAGGTGAAAGAATGATTTTATCTTCAAGCCGTTTACATTTAACGAAACGATTCACAAGGGCCATTGCCTTTATTTTTGCTTTTACAGTTGGATTTGGGATGTTTTCCAGCCCTGAAACTGCCTGGGCGGCGGGTATCACATTGGACCTAGGAAACTCCGCAACCCAACAAACCGGCACTTCTTTACAAATTTTGATGCTTCTGACTGTATTGTCTTTGGCTCCAGCTATTCTCATGATGATGACCGCCTTTACCCGCATTATTATCGTCTTATCCTTTGTCCGAAACGCCCTAGGAACGCAGCAACTCCCTCCTAACCAAGTTATGGTCGGGTTGGCCTTGTTTCTAACTTTTTTTGTGATGTTACCGACCTGGAACAAGATTGATACGAATGCTATTCAGCCGTTACTGAACAATGAAATTACCCAAACACAGGCTATAGCGAAAGCGGAGGAACCATTAAGGGATTTCATGTTTAGGCAAACTCGGGAGAAGGATTTGGAACTTTTTGTAGGGTTATCTAAAATAGAGCGGCCGAAAACTTATCGGGCCGTACCAACTTATGTCCTTATTCCAGCCTTTGTTATTAGTGAATTAAAAACCGCTTTCCAAATGGGATTTGCTATTTTTATTCCCTTTATCGTCATCGATATGATTGTCTCGAGCACGCTCATGTCGATCGGCATGATGATGCTACCGCCTATGATGATTTCACTACCGTTTAAATTGCTCTTGTTTGTGTTGGTCGATGGCTGGCACTTGGTCGTTGAGTCGCTTGTAACTAGCTTTAAGTAATCCGTTCGGGGCCGGGAAGCTGGGTGCTTGGAGAGCGGGTGATATCCTCGTTGTCGCAAGCTGTCGCACATCGCTCACCTCCGGATATCACCCGCTCACCTAGCACACGCTTCGGGTGCGGCGCGCTCGGGTTGGATTCGTTAGAGCTTGGGACTGCGCTTCTGGCTAGGCTAGGCTTGGATTGGTTACGACGGAGTGGGTGGGACGTCTGGGCTGGCGTGTACCTTCGGTACGTACGCTCGGTATTGGTTGCGATGGACTGGGTTACGACGACTGGGCTAAGCGTGTAACTTTGGTACGTGCGCTTGGGATTGGTTACGACGGAGTGGGTGGACGTCTGGGCTGGCGTGTACCTTTGGTACTTACGCTCGGTATTGGTCGGGATGGACTGGGGTACGACGACTGGGCTGAGTGTGTAGCTTTGGTACGTACGCTTGGGATTGGTTACGACGGAGTGGGTGGACGTCTGGGCTGGCGTGTAGCTTTGGTACGTACGCTTGGTCTTGGTTACGACGGAGTGGGTTGGACGTTTGGGCTGGCGTGTACCTTCGGTACGTACGCTCGGTATTGGTTGGGATGGACTGGGGTACGACGACTGGGCTGAGTGTGTAGCTTTGGTACGTACGCTTGGTATGGTTACGACGGTGTTTAGACGACTGGGTTGGCGTGTACCTTTGGTACGTACGCTCGGTATTGGTTACCATGGATTGGGTTACGAGTTGGGGTGCTTTTTGTGGGAGTTTTGGGATTTTAGGTAGGGGGGATGTACATGGATCAGAGTAGGGTACTCTATATGGCAAAAGAGGCTGTTGGTGCTGTGTTGCTTGTGGGGGGGCCGATTTTAGGAGTGAGTTTGTTGGTGGGCCTGCTGGTCAGTATCTTTCAGGCGATGACTCAGATTCAAGAGCAGACGTTGACTTTTATTCCTAAAGTTGTTGCTGTGGTTGCGGTACTTATGGTGCTGGGTCCTTGGATGCTGTCTGTTTTGACGGTTTACACATCGAATTTATTGAAAGAACTGGCGACGTTCGGAGCCCTGTAAACGTGGTTCGTGGTTCGTGGTTCGATGCTCGTGGTTTCAACCACGAGTAGGGCTTAATGAGTTGCGATTATGTCAGAGTAGGACTTTGAACTTTGAACTACGAATTACGAATTACGAATTACGAACCACGATACACGAATATCGGACCACGTATAGACCAGCTAATTAAAGTCAATAGTTTGTTTGCATAATTGCCT
>DASRMG010000142.1:0-53929 GCA_035648035.1 Desulfosporosinus sp.
GCATGATAACACCTCTTTTTTGGTTGTTTTGGTTAGCACTTAATTATACCAAAAACTGAGGCTTCATGCGGATTTTCATCGTTTTTTGTCTCTTTTTTATACTTATTTTCGGCTAGTTTATCTGGGTGCGAAAGTTCAGAATCTTATTGTATTCCCCGTTTTCAATGAGTTTCTTTAAAGAGACATTCATTTTATCGCCTAATTCTGTATTTCCAAGTTTCATCGCTATTCCATAAAATTCTTCGCCCGAGGCTGCATCGATCGATTCAATTTGGGCCGATTCATTTTGTGCTTGGAACCAAAGAACAACCGGTGAATCGGCAACAACAGCATCCACCCCGCCAGTGAGAAGAGTATTTAAAGCGTCAGGCGTTGTGTCATATTTCTTTGTTTCCATGCCTGCTTTCTCAACGGCATATTGTCCTGTTGTATTGAGTTGGACGCCAATCTTCTTACCTTTTAAGTCTTCTAATGATTTGAAGTTAGCTCCTTTTTTCATGGCTATATACTGACCGCTTAAAAAATACTTGTCACTAAATAGGACCCCTTTGGCACGATCATCTGTAATCGTCATCGCTGAGATGACTGCATCATATTTCCCGGCTTGCAAGGCAGGAATTAAGCCATCAAAAGCTGATGTCTCAATGTTTACCTTTGTGTATCCCATATCTGCACCGAGCGCTTGGATAAGTTCAATATCGAACCCCGTTGCTTTTTGCGATTCGTCCATAAATTCAAACGGCGCATAGGCAACATCGGACCCGACCTTCAGAACCTTTTCACTGGTACTTCCGCATCCAGCGAGTGCCAAGAGGCTCAGGCTTAGTATTCCAACCACAACAAGACGAAACTTTGGTTTAAACATATATTTTTCCCCTCTTCTTTAACTTATTATTTAGATTATACACATGAATAAATATTTATTCAATACCTAGCTTTTCGAGTTTGTTCCAAACCCCTGGCCCCCTTGCTTTAAGCGACTCGATTCGCTCCTATAGTCTTACCCAAGATACGGTGCTTTCATCTAACCAGGCTCTTAGTAAGGACGCGGTCCAAAACATCTTCAAGATTACTTAAAATTTGTGTCCAATAAATATGTTAAGAATGTATTCTGTAACAATGCTCTAATTCCTGCTCGTATAGTATAATTATTTCTATTTTTTTGATGTGAAGACTCAATAACCTAAATTATTATTATCCAGTGAGGAAGTATTCTTTATCCCCAATAGTTACCCACAGGAGGGTGTGGATAATGTGGATAAGTCTTAAAAACCCGCTTGTTTGCGCGTGATAGCTGTGGGTAACCTTGTTGAAAAAGTGTTTTTTGCGGTCTTTTAAGCTAAATCTGAACAAGAAAAAAGCACCAGTTGACTACTAGAGTCAACCAATGCTTGTAATGTCAAATTAATTAAATTAAAGTCGCTTGAATTAATATTGTTCGCGAGCAGGACGATGATGTTGGTAGCACTCACGGCAATATACTGGACGATCTGAAGTTGGTTGGAAAGGAACTTGTGTTTCCACTCCGCAGTCAGCGCATACTACAGTAAACATTTCGCGAGTTCTTCCCTCTTGGGAATTACGGTTTGTTTTGCGTACGTTACGGCATTCGCGGCAGCGTTGAGGTTCGTTTTCGAATCCTTTTTCAGCGTAGAATTCTTGTTCTCCAATTGTGAAAATGAAAGTAGCTCCGCAGTCTTTACATACTAGATCTTTGTCTTCAAAGGCCATGAAAGATATTCCCCTTACGTAAAAAAATGTAATAGGCTGTGCCCATCCACTGATCATTATAGCCCTAATCACCCAAAGGCACAAGTTTTTTCTCCGAGCCAGCTGCCAAACACAACCCATATATTGCCTGAACTCCGCTCCTGTGGAGGGCATCTGCCACAGCTTCAAAGGTGGCACCCGTCGTCGTTACATCATCCACTAGCCATACGCTGCGCCCTCTCAGAAACCTCGATTCCCGCACAGTAAACGCGTCTTTCAAATTATGTAGACGGTCATGCCTCGAAAGGGACACTTGAGACGGAGTTGGCTTGATCCTTTCAACCCCCTCCAGAATCGGTAACCCTAATTCCCAGTGGAGAGCGGATGCCAAGGCATCAGCCTGATTAAAGCCCCGTTCCGCCAGACGGGAGACGTGCATTGGCACGGCCACTACACCATCAACGGGTGGAAGTTGGCTGATCGCCCAATTAGCGAAGGGGCGAGCGATTTCCATTAAACGCCGAGGGCGTGCTTCAAATTTAACCGTTTGAATAAATTTCCTTAATCCACCGGAATAGTGCCCCCAGGCAGTCACCAGATCAAGCTGTTTCGGACCCTTCCCCCTGTAGCAATCTTGGCAGCTTGTTTTCTCGTTTGAAATTAATTTCCCGCACCCCTTGCAGCGCCCTAGCTCGGGATGGAGATAGGCGGTTGTACAAGCGGGACAGACTAAATCTCCTGCTGCCCCACATAGTACACAAGCTTGAGCTTCTTCATACCACAAAGCTCTGGTGACCTTGACTGCTCCCTGCCAAATTTCTTTCAATGTCGTTACCCCCTAGTCGTAGTGCGCGGTTCCGTTCGTGTTTGCTCGTTAGAAGATGGAATATCGTCGCTATCCTTATGCATCAATGAGTCCCAATTCCATAGCACGCCTATTTTGCTCTTCAATCCACAAAACAGCGGTCTTCATAGCGGGCGTCCTCCGCTGAGACAAAAATACGACCGTTCCCTCTGGACTTTCTCTCGTTCGACCTACCCTTCCTGCCATTTGCACTAGTGCACGCTCATCAAAAACAGGATGATCTGCCCCTAGAACAACCACTTGTATCCCGGGCAAGGTAATACCGCGCTCCAAGATCGTTGTACTCACAAACAGATCAAACTGACCCTGCCGCAACCGCTCTATCTTAGTGGAACGACCAGGATCCGCACTGTAGCTACCGTCAACTTTCCAACTAGGGAAACACTGCGCGAAGCCTTTAATCCACGGTTCAACCCAAGATATCTTGGGGACGAAGACTAACACTGGTCCCTGAACCCTTAATAATTCGATTTGATGAACCCAAGTACCTGAACACCCGTTTGGTTCTAAACGGTGATGATATTTTCCCCAAATTGGTACCGGCAAAGGGTTCCTATGGTGCCGGGCTGGAAGCCTGATAAGCTGCATCTCACCTTTCCTAACCGCCCTTAAGGCCTCCGTCGAAGGGGTTGCCGTTAAGTAGAGTATTTTACCCCCTTGACGCAGGGCTTGGTTCAATCCCCACTCCAAAGCGCGACTCCCCTTATAAGGAAAGGCATCCATTTCATCCATGAAGATCAGATCGAAAGCTCGCCAAAATTTCAATACTTGGTGTGTCGTCGCTAGCACCATACCTCCGTCCTGAAATTTAACGGTAGATGTCCCTGTCAACACTTGAACGGGGTAAGCTGGAAAATCTCGATGAATCCTTGGGGCAACGTCCTTTATAACATCTTGCCGTGGTGCAGCAAAAAGCACAGATTTCCCCTGTTTCAGTGCCCAAGCGGCAGACGGAAAGCATACTTCAGTTTTTCCTGCGCCACAAGCTGCCCATATAAGTGCCGTTTTAGCACTTGGGTCTTGAAGAAATTCAAACACTTGTTCGCTGGCTAAATGTTGGGCTTTTGTTAGCGGCCAATGTGGCTGAAAGATAACCTCAGAAGGGCCAACCAACAGTGGCCGTTCATCCCGATATAGAACATTCAGCGAAGTGCTCGAACCGATACTCTCACAACTTCGACAGGTTGCCGAAATTCCGTATTGACTGGGCCACTCTTCAACATCCCTTTCCCCACAGCGTTGGCACTGCCAACCTTTGCCGATTGAGCTAACCCCAGGAACCCACTTTGCCCTTCCCTGTTCCACGTTGCCATGGGCAAGTCTTTTTATAGTATCTTCTGTAATCTTGAGCTCACGGGCAAGGCGCCTCAGATCGCCCAAGGATAATTGTCTTCCCAAAGTCAGTCGATCGAAGGTATTACCGACCTCGTTGTCTTCCTCCAGGGGACGTTGATCGATCGTTTTAGAAGCGCTGTATTCCTGCCAGTTTAGGTCTGAAGGGTTACCGCCAAGCCTTTCAAGGATCTTAATAATCTCAGCTTTAGTCGCGATCCGTTTGCACCTTTTGTGCAAGAAATCAAAAGGATCCCTCCGGCACAGCTTCTCTTGTACTGTCTGAATGGTCGAGTAAGACAGCGGCATCGTCAGAAAGCTGGTCACACTAGAATTCTGATTGTCCCACTCACGCAATGGAGAAAAACCGACGCCACCGTCTTTATTGAACGTCAGAAAAAAGTGCATAAGTTACCTTCACTCCATCTTCATTTAAGTTAGGGGAGTTGTCTTTGTCGTGCATACTCAGCGATCAGTTTGATATGTGGAGAGGGCAGGAACTCCGGGTAACCTCTCCACAGCAACCGCTCCTCAGGGGTGAGTATGGCCACTCTATCCTCGATCCTTTGCGGGATACCTTCAACCCAGTGATAGAGCAAGGTAGCCTCTTCAGGCTGGACTAGGCGTTGTGCCTCTGCAGTATCCCAGACGATAGACTGAGCCCATTCATACGCTTTTATATCAAATGGCTGCCAGTGAAGCACTTCTTCAACGGCCTTAAGTCCGGTCTCTACGTTCCCTCCACTTAATAGAAGCCCTGCCTGCTCTCGCCGAGTACCTACTTGTGTCTGATCCCAATTCAAACTCTTGTTCCATAGTGCCTGACTTTTTGACGGGTCCTGTTCAAATTGTTGAACGGCCAGACTATTCCAGCTCTTATCTTTCTTTGAAAGGGTTGGCTTTAAAAGTAGGGATCCGCTAAACAGACACAGGATTAGACCTAGCACAAGTATTGCCTTGCTGCTCAATTGAGTCGCTAATCTATTTCTTAATAAGTAAGGCCTCGTGCGTGCTTCTCTTAGTTGAATGCTCCCAAAAAGCGTCCAAAATAAGAATCCCAGCGCGGCAAACGAGACATCGGCATCCACCAAACTATGGAGTCCTAAAAATAGCAAGGCACTCCACACTCGAACTTGTGCTTTTGTTGCTTTCCCCCAATGCTTCCAAATCTGTACCAAATTATAACTAACCCAGAACCCTAAACTTAAAATGCCTAGAACCCCTTGATTCAATAAGATATGGATTAAGCTGGAATGGGGGTTTGCCGTCCAATAAGGAAACCGTTGAACGGTGGGGAAAGCCATCCATCCTCCGGCTTGGGGAAGACCGCCAGCGTTCCAAGCCAAGCTTAAGCCGTCCTTATAATAGACCAAACGTTCCTGCCAACTGGAGGATAAGAAGCCCCCAGAGGTTAGATTGTTCCAAACTGGTCTGTTGTAAAGGAACATCAGGACTATGCTCACAAGGGCTAGTAAAATGACCCCTAGTACTTTAAGCTGCCTTGCTTTAAATATCTGGCGTAATTCAAAGAATGTAGGCATGCCTAACAAGATCTGTTGACCAATGAGAACGACAACGAATAGTCCCACCCCAGCACGTGAGCCCGTGGCTAATAAAGAAATCCCTAAGAAAATCTGTACAAATTTCCGGCGTGGAGAAAGTAAAAGTATTGCTCCCAAAAAAGCTGCTGTGGCATTAGGGTAACCAAAAACAGAACTCAACCTTCCCGCCGATTTGGTGACAAAAGGCAACCAGCCTATGAGCGCTACAACGACCGCCAGCCATTCTATATATTGAACTAAGCGTCCTTTCTCCTGTTCATATGAAGAAATTCGCACGCCTAATCGATAGCCGAACCAGAGAATTCCCCAGCGCAAGGCTTCTATTAACCCATCCATAACTTTGATGGGATGAAGAACCCCTAAGATTGATAAAAGAAACATTCCCAAAAGGACACTATCTGTTAGCCCAAAGGGCGCTGACGGTTCTGTTCCGAGATTGTATCGGCTGTGCAAATAAAATATCAGAAGATAGACAGATAACGTAAAGGCGAACATGAATAATTCTTTGGGGAAATAAAGTCCATCAAAAACGCTTAATGCCAGAAAAAGAGCTAGGGGGCGTGCTGTCTCGCCCCTAGCTCTACTGACTTTTTGTAAACTTGAACCGATCACTCGGCTGGGTTCTTCCGCTCTAGGAAGAATTTAAGGGTGCCTTCTGCAACCAATGCTTCCCCGACATACGCTTTACCCTGCGCCACGCCAAACGTTTTCCGAAATTTCACAAGCTCTACTTCTAAACGCAGTTGATCTCCGGGAATGACTTGTCGCTTAAACTTGACGTCATCTAAGCCTGCAAACAACGCCAAATAGCCTGCATATTCTGGGATACTAAGAATGACAACTGCCCCAACTTGGGCAAGTGCTTCCATAATTAAAACTCCCGGCATGATGGGATGCCCTGGAAAGTGACCTTGAAAAAACGGTTCGTTGCTGGAGACGTTCTTAATTCCTACAGCCCTTTTTCCTTCTTCTAATTCTATGATACGATCTATCATAAGAAAGGGATAACGATGAGGTATGATTTTTTGAATATCCTCGCTTTGTAGCACTGAAACGCCTCCTAAATTAATATATGGTCTGTATGAATATCGAGTACGGCTTGCATACATAACCCTATTAGTCTTATGATATGAGTGGCTATTTCCACTCTAATCACAAGTATACCTAAATTCAAGACTGAAAGGAAGGTGACAAGCTATGAAACCCTACAATATTTTACATATTATAGGTGGGGGGGAAATTGGTGGGGCTGAGCAACATGTATTGACTCTGCTTAATGGAATAGATCGGTCTCGTTTCACCCCACATCTTGTTTGCCTAACCACCGGTCCTTTAGCAGCGCTTGCTCACGATGCCAATATCCCCACAAGAACCCTGCCTATGCACTTCCCTCTTGACCTGTCTCCCCTCCCCGGCATCCTTCGTTGGGCGAGGCAAAAAGAGATCCATCTGATTCATACTCATGGTTCCCGCGCCAACCTGCTGGGTCGGCTGGGAGCGAGGTGGTTGGGGGTACCTAGCGTAACCACCTTCCATAGTTCCCTGGCCCATGATTATCTTTCCCCTTGGTCAGCCCGTGTTGCTTTGGGACTCGACAGACTAACGCTTCCCTTGACCTCCGGGATCATTACCGTGTCCGAATATTTAGCACAAGAAGTCACCTTGAGAGGTGGTCGGAATCTAGAAACCATTTATAACGGCCAAGCCCCCATTTCCTTTAGTGATCGGCCTTCTTCTAGAGAACAATTTCGGTTACAGTGGGGAATTCCAGCTGATGCTTTCGTCCTGGGAACGATCGGTCGACTCCATCCTGCCAAGGGACAAACGCATTTAATTAAAGCCGTCACTCAACTGCGTTTGAAATTCCCAAACCTTCATCTGTTATTTATTGGAGAGGGTCCCCTTCGTGAAGACCTAGAGAATGAGCTTAAACAAACTACGATCCCACATACTTTAACGGGCTACCTTCCCCAGGCTTATGAATCACTTCCTGCCATGGATCTTTTCATCTTACCCTCAGTGAGTGAAGGCATGGGGTTAGTCCTTCTTGAAGCAATGCAAGCTGGCGTGCCGATTGTGGCCAGTACTGTTGGCGGAATTCCCGAAGTCGTTCGCGCTGGGAAAGACGGGTTGCTTGTTCCCCCAGGCGATGTGGAAGGACTTTGTGAAGCTTGTTCTAAAATTATTGACAATCCGGATTTGGCAAACTCTCTTGCAGTCTCTGGGCTTAATCGGTGGCAGATGTTTTCCATTGCTAGTATGGTGTTCGAAACAGAGCAAGTATACACACGCATATTAACTCATATTACATAAAATACTTAGGTCCTTGAAAATCAGATTGTTGCAAGACTATAAAGAAAAGGTTGCCCAACCCTCAATTTCCTTGAGGGTTGGGCAACCTTTTCTTACTATTTACCTTAATGTTGTTTCTCGCCATCGTCCTCCGGAGAATGATAAGTACGGAAGGTGTCACGCCTTAAATTTCCTAAATTACGGCTGGGAGGGACATAGACCTTATCATATTTTGTCGGCTGCGTCTCTCTATGCTCACTGTCATTAGTATGGTTCAGGTCTTTTTTGGGATCCGTTTTCTGTTCTTGTGCCTTTTGAATATCCTCATCTTTAACTTTTGTATTAGCCTTGGCCTTATCCTTGTATTGATCGCTAGGATTGTCATTAACCTCGGTGTTATCTTTGACGGTTGCCTTTTCTACGGGCAGAAGCTTCCCTGTTCCCTTTTCAAGGGGTTGACCGATTGTTACCGATTGACGTTCCTTCTCCTGCTTGATCTGTACTTGGACCTGTGGATTTTCTAGTAATCTAACCCGTTCTGTCGAATCCTTTAGTTTCTCAGGTGGTATCACAACTCCTGCCTTATCTGCAGTCTGCCAAAGCGCATACTGTCCTAACGTTAGATCTCCCTTTTGAGCAAGCTCCCGTTCCTGCGAAGTTAGAGCGAAGACAGCAATCTGAGGGGTCAAACCTTTTTTCTCGCCAATCTTGGTGACCCATGAGGTAATTTGTGGCCTATTGAGTGCCTTAGGCATTTGCTCTAAAGTTTTGTTCGTCATTGGAGAATATCCAACGACAACCCAAGGTTGCTCAGTGGTCAGAAACTTCTGATCAAAGGCTTGACTTACAATATCTTCTAAAATTTCTTCCACAGGTTTCCCCTTGAAGTTAATGCCATTTAGCATGCGCTTAGCATCCTCGTTTTGTGTCTTAAATGCCACAAAGCACCCTTGGTTATCGATTTCTAATTGTAAACTAGGATTAATATCGACCGAAAGTAGGGCGACCACGGTTGGCGCTTGAATCATATTCCACCCGAGTACCGACGTTATCACTAAAACGAAAAGTGCAACAGCCCCTGCCCAGATGCGTACTCCTCCAAAATACTCAGTCCATGATGCGATTTGAATTTCTTCGCCCACCTCAGCGTCCAGTCGTCTATGAACCTGGCGAAAGGTACCATCTTGGTCAAGCACAGTATATCGTGATCCATATTTTTCTAACACTACGGCTTTTATTTTGCTCATCCTTTCGCCCCCCTTTCTCCCGGTAATACGTATTCTCGTAAATAGACATAGTCATGTTGATTCGCAATGAGTAAGGCAACTGCTAAGATATACTTTCGTCCCCGTTCTAAGACCTTCGAGTGAATCTGAGTTTTCAAAGCTAAGGCTTGCATAGGGATTTTCCCATTGCGTTCAACCTGAGTCCACAGCTCAGCGTCATACGCTAATTCCCGAGCTGCCTGAAGTAATGTCTTGCGGGAATCCCGGTGTTTCGGAGACACTTCCACCAAGTTTTTAAAGTTAAGCTTATAATCGGCCAAAGCGACAGAAAACTGTTGGATTTCCGCAGCTCTTTCTCTATCCTGCTCTTGCTCCCTAAACTCGTCTAAGCCAAGATAACTCTCGATCCCTCGTCCCATGTCCTCTTGGTCGAGAGACATCGTTCGCTTCAGGCGATGCTTACGATAATAATCAATCAGTCTTCGTTTGATCAAAACCCGTGCATAGGCTAAAAATGGGACTCCTTTATCCGTAACAAACAAATCTATTGCTTCATTGAAGGCAATGAGGGCTTCCGATAATTCGTCATCTCTACCCCAATCCAGAGAGTGAAAACACGCCTGGCTAGCGACATGTTGAATAAACGTCTGAGACTCGGTTAAGAAATCCTCTCGGGCTTCCGAGTCCTCTTTTAAACGCTGCCATGTCAATTGTTCTTGGCTTTCTGGCATGTTTCCCTTCCTCCTACTCTCTAATACGAAGCTACTTCTTTCTTTTAGGGGGTCTTGCGCTGGGCACGAAAACTCTGCCAAAGAATTTTCATAGCGAAACGTGGCAGAACAGCTTGACGTTTCCAACGCCAGGGCTCTTTATACAAGCGATAAAGCCACTCTACATGCAGATCTTGGACGCGTTTTGGAGCACGAACTACGAGACCCGCTAAGGCATCAAAACTTCCACCGACGCCAATACTAACGGAAGCTAATTCAAGATGCTCTGCGATCCAATATTCCTGGCGGGGTGCTCCCAACCCCACAAGCAAGACATCAGGCTGAAAATGCCGAATTTTCTCTAGTACTTCGGGTTCTTCTTCAGCACTGAAGTAACCGTCCATGGCCTCCAAAGTTATTCCATGGTGCTTCAGGAAAACTCGATTTGCTGCCTGTTCTGCTACGCCTGGTTTTGATCCAAGAAAGAAAATTCGCCATTTACCCACATGTGCAATCGGGAACAAGGCATTGACCAAATCAATGCCCGTAACCCTTTCTAATCCTCCAGTCCCTAGTCTGCCAGCAGCCCACACGACGCCAATTCCATCTGCAGTGACAATATCTGCCGAATTTATAAGCTTATTCAGCCTTTCGTTTCGTTCTGATGCATAGATCATTTCTGGATTAGCAGTCACAACACGGATCTGAAGCCGTCCTTCTACCGCTTGACGTATATGCTCCACCGTCTCTTGCATGGTATATGTATCTACGGTAATCCCCAAAATATCTGTTCTCATCGTTTATCTTTAGTGAGAGATTGTATTGTATAGAGAAAGCTCACTAAATACTCACTTCCTTTTATCTACTATTTTCAAGATAGATGGCTCTATATTAACACATCCTACCCCTATTTATGAGATGAACGCAAATGAAATTGCAAAGAGCGTGTCTCCTTGCAATTTCATTTCAATGACGGGCTTGGCTATGTGGGGTTGCCTATGAAGGGTTGGCAACGCGGATGGTTGCTAAAATATTCCATTGAGCATCTTGCCTGTACCTAAGGCCACGCAGGAAATCGGATCATCCGCTATAATGACTGGCAATCCCGTCTCACGAGAGATACGCTCGTCAAAACCGTACATCAAAGCGCCTCCCCCAGTCATAATAATCCCTTTATCAAAAATATCGGAGGATAATTCAGGCGGAGTTCGTTCCAAAACTTCCTTTACTGCAGCAATTATTAGTTCAATTGATTCCTCGAGGGCAACATAACACTCCTGGGAATTTACCCTGATGGTTTTAGGCAAACCTGTTATTAAGTCACGTCCACGTACATTAAGTTCTCCCAATGGTCGCCCCTCCGGTATGGCTGCTCCTATCTCAATTTTGATTTGTTCAGCAGTTCGCTCCCCAATCATAAGATTATGTACGCGACGAATATAGCGGCTAATGGTTTCATCAAATTTATTTCCGCCAACACGCAGGCTTTTTTTTGCTACTATGCCGCTCAGCGAAAGCACTGCAATATCCGTTGTTCCTCCACCAATATCTACAACCATATTTCCGGTTGGGCCAGAAATGTCCAGTCCAGCGCCCAAAGCCGCTGCATAGGGTTCTTCTACCACTTTTACATCCTTGGCACCAGCCTGGTAGGCCGCCTGCTTGACCGCCCGTTGTTCCACTTCCGTGACGCCTGACGGAATACAAACGACAACACGGGTTCTGAAGAAAGGCCAGCGTTTGGCACCTGCTTTCTCTAGAAAATACTTCAGCATAAGTTCTGTGGTCTGGTAATCCGCAATAACCCCATCACACATAGGGCGCACAGCTACAATATTTGCGGGTGTTCGACCAATCATCAACCTTGCCTCTTCTCCTACAGCAATTCGTTTATTCGTATTGCGATCCATGGCAATCACCGAAGGTTCATGTAAGACAATCCCTTTTTCTTTGACATACACCAACACACTCGCTGTACCCAAGTCAATACCTAGTTCTATTCCAAACATCTATGGAAATACCCCTTTCGTCATTCAACAATAGCTTGTCCATCCCGCTTCAATATATAAACAAATAGCACAATCTCCCTCGCGGGAGATTCGCTATTTTAGTTCAGTATTAAGTGATTCGTTAGTCGATCGCAAATTCCTTTATGATATTCACATATTTTTTGTTATTTTCCAATATTCATCAATTTACTCTTAAATTTCCTGGTATTTCTTTCTAGTTGCCTCTCCTCCCCTAATATGTCGTTCTGCCTTGTTAACTTCCAGAATATGCTTTACCTCCATAGACAGTTTCTCATTGACCAAGGATAAGCGTTCCGTAACATCTTTATGAACCGTGGATTTACTAACACCGAAAATATCAGCCGTTTGTCGAACAGTGGCACTCGATTCCAATATGTATGTTCCAATATCGAGCACCCGTTTGCGAATATATTCTTGCACGCAGAGCCCTCCTTCGTCGAACAAGTGTAGTACATTTATATGCATGCTCAACAAAAAAAGACATCCATAAATGGATGTCCTCAGTTGGTAAATACTGTGATGTTTAATTTATGGCACTTCACGCTGAACTTCGTCTCCATGCCACACCTCGTAGTGAAGTTGCGGTTGATCACTTTCGCTCTCACCAGCCTTGAAGAGCCCTACCTGCCCCAGCGCCGCCTGAGCCTCTACTTTCTCCCCAACCTGCACTCGTAAGTTAATCAGACCCCCGTACGTGACAAGCCACCCTTGACCACAATCTAACGTTACCTTCTGACCTAGGAGGGGATCATCCCCTGAAAATATGACTTTCCCCCCATGCGTAGCCCTGATGATCGTCCCTTCGGGTTCTGCATAATCCGTACCAGCATGAAAGAGGTAGCTATCAAAGGCTTCGGCATAATAATTTCCTGGCCAGCGCAGAGGACTTCCCTGAACTGGGCATGGAAAATCCTTACTTGTCTGGACCTCCTCAGTTTTATCTGCTGTCTGAGTTTGCGTTTTCAGAGCTGTTATACCTACTTCTGGATCGTCTTGAGGATTAGGTGTAACCACCTGGACCGTTTCAGGGGTGGTGATCACAGGTGTGTTCTCTTGCGTAGCGTTACTTAAGGGCCTGACGTAACCTGTATAAAATATAATACCTCCTACTAATAAAAAGAAACCACAGATCAAAGGCCAACTAATATAGCCTTTCCAACGTTTCATTCAACTCACCTCTAAATCTAGCTTTGCCGAATGATGGTTCTTTTAGACTTTAAAACTCCCATATCAATAGTTTTTTTATTATTTTTTGAACCCTAACGCCATCAGGTTAGTTCCTGGATAATAATGAAGTAAAATTTCATCGACTTTGGCATTCTTTTTAGCTAAATCATTCGCTCCCCACTGTGACATTCCCACTGCATGCCCATTACCATAGGTCGTAATTGTCAGGTGGTCGGGTTGGACAACCCATTCAAGGTCCGTTGACGACAGTCCTAACAACGTTCGTAGTTGGGTCGCAGTATACACTTTCCCTAGTACTCTTACACTCTTAGCTCTTCCCGCGGACGTTTTGACTAAGACTTGAAAATCCCCTGCTGATAGAGAACTAGCTGTCCCCGTCATTCCTAATTTCTTATGAAGTTCTTGGGATGTAAATTGAAAGCTCTTAACATAACGTTGTAAATCTTCTTCTCCTGAACTTACATTTTGCAGATAAGTACGGGGTGAGCTCCAGACATCTTCCGATCGCTCAGTTGACTTTCTTCCGCTACTACTATGATAAAAAGCCTCGATATACTCCCCATTGGCCACGATGACAATGCCACGCGTTTCTGTGACCGCTTTACTCAGCTTACCTCTATACGTCCAATAATTTATCCAACCCCACTTATCCCTCATTTGCTTATCAGACTGCCACGCTTGAGTCTGGGTTGTGGTATCGACATCATATCCAACATCAGGCAAATTACTATGGCTCAATCGTCTAGCAGCATAGGTGCGGGCTGCAATAGCTTGCGCCTTCAAGGCTTCAACCTCAAATGCAGCCGGCATTTCCGCTGCAACAACCCCCAAAAGATACTCCTCAAGCGGTAACTTTACCACTCCACCATTCGGCATTAAGATTCGGATTTGTACATCATCTTTTATTTCGCTCGATTTTTGCCAACGCAAAATACTCCACGGAATGATCAAGACAATGCAAAGAGATAATACTATAAGCCATACCCATTCTTTTTTCATTACATTTCATCTCTCCTCTTGTACAAGCATGATGCTTAAACCTATGCAGAAGAGATTTAGAATATAGCTGAACGAAGAACAAAACTAATAAAAAGAACGAGGCGCCTCTATTTCGACGCCTCGTCCTTTTCTTAATAAGATTATGATTTGATTATTACTCGCGTGCTGCGTCAATCAACGCTATGAGCTCCACAGTCTGTTCATGATCTATACGCCTTACGAATTCTCGTACACCCACTACGACACTTTTGCAGTCGTCGTAGGCAAACTCGTCGTACTAAAGCACTGACGCCTCAACACGCACAATATTGGCACCCAAGCCCGCGAGTTTTTCCTCCACTTTCTCATAACCGCGATCTATGTGATGAATCCCTCGAATATCGGTTGTCCCTTCCGCTGTCAAGGCGGCTAGAATTAGGGCAGCTCCGGCTCGCAAATCAGTGGCCGTCACCGGTGCAGCATTCAGACATTGTATCCCTTGAACAATGGCACTTCGCCCTTCAATCTTAATATCTGCGCCCATGCGTTTGAGCTCATCCACATGCATAAACCGGTTTTCAAATACGGTCTCTGTAATTAGGCCTGTACCCGTTGCCCGGGTGAGAAACGCTAAAAAGGGCGCTTGGAGATCTGTCGGGAATCCGGGATGAACTTGAGTTTTAATATCTACAGAGTTATAAACACCCTCTCCGCTAATGCGAATTCCGTCGCCTTCTTCAACCATATGAACTCCGGCTTCTTCCATTTTTGCGATTAACGGCTTAAGATGATCAGCAATCACGTTTTGAACTAACACATCTCCACCCGTTGCGGCGACTGTAAGTAAGTAGCTTCCTGCTTCAATACGATCAGGGATAACGGTATGTGTCGTTCCATGAAACTCGCGCACCCCTTCAATATGAATCACACTTGTCCCTGCGCAGCGCACTTTGCCACCCATCTCGTTTAGGAAGGTCGCTAGATCAACAATTTCTGGTTCCTGCGCTGCATTTTCAATAATGGTCGTCCCCTGTGCCATCGCGGCCGCCATCATTATATTTTGGGTCGCTCCAACGCTTGGGTAATCGAGGTAAATGCGAGCTCCCTTCAGGCCTTTAGACGAAACATCCAAGAATCCATGATCCATGATAACCTCTGCCCCTAAGGCCTCTAATCCCTTTAAATGCAAATTAATGGGCCGAGATCCAATGGCACATCCGCCAGGGTGAGAAATACGCACATGACCATTACGGGCCAAGAGGGGTCCCATAGTAACAATAGAGGCTCTCATCTGAGAAACAAGGTCATATGGAGCCTCTATACAATCTATATCACGGGCATGGATTTTCAGCGTCGATCCTTGACGTTCAACAGTAGCACCCAATGCCGAAATAATCTCGTTCATTACATTTACGTCCAATAAGTCCGGAGCGTCATCTAGTTGTATTGGTTCTGCACATAGCAAACTAGCTGCTATTATGGGAAGTACGGCATTTTTTGCCCCACTTACAGTAATCGTTCCCTCTAGCGGCTTGCCGCCTGTGATAATAAATTTACCCAAATTTAAGACACCCCCTGTTGAATGTTATGATCTCTTGATTTGTTGTTATTCTCTCTTATTGCTGAGTTTCCTGCTATTTAGGCTTTATTCTATAGATTAACTTAAAATTCATTGAGTAATGCAGGAATAGCCAGGACGGTTCGGCCCTCGTTATTCTTACCACGACTAAGCAATTGGATGTTGATCTTATCTTGTCCTGCTAAGACACTTGTAGAAATTGATTTCTGATAGGCTGCAATGGAAAGCATGTTGTCTATTAATGCCCACTGAGTAGGGAGAGCATTGGTCTTGCTTAGATAAGCTGATATGTCCATTGCCTGATCGACACGCTCATCTATATAAATCGTCCCTCCAGTTTCGGCAAGTTCTTGTGCCATGATAGTATACCATGTATACAAGCTAGTTTCCTCATTTTTGTTGATCGTTCGATGTCCTGAGAGAGTGGCCACTTTTTCATTGCCTGTCTGAAGCTCATTATATGTCCAAATCCAATCAGGCATTGGGTGGTTATTCCATGTTCCATGTGGAACATCACCGTTTTCAAACCACAGTGTAATATTCAATTCTGCTTCGTTGGCCTGCACCTCCCCAGAATTCAATAATAAAGGTACAGTTGTTTGTGAGACCACGGCAGCCTCTTTCCAAGGCATCTTGAACTTATAAGACCACGGGAGAAAACTCATTATTAAAACACAAACTATCATCGTACTGATCATAGTTCTGTTGGGATTAACTTTCGGTGCTAAAAGCCCAGCAAGCATGTTAAATACCTCTTTCTCAATCTCTATGGGTTTAGTCATAGCTTTACCAAATTTAGAGAAAGTTAACATACTTGCTGAGACAAATTTATTTTAACTAAGGTCATTTTTATAGGGTTGATAGATTAACTTGTATCCTTGTGGTGAGAGCATGTTGCGCGGTGGTTTTAAGGTATTAGCGCCTATTACAGGCTATTCTATAATAGGGACTAGGGAAATGGTTACGATACATCGTCCCTACATAGCAAACGAAAAAAGGCCCCGGAAAGGGCCTTTTTTCGTTTGCTTAGAATTTTCGAAGAACTAAGCTATTTACATTTTACCTTCTACGGCACTAATGCGAGTTTCAGCTCTTCGCAGGGCATACTCTGCACGTTTTAGGTCGATTTCACTGGAATGTACCCCCAAACGCTTTGTAGCCCGTTCTTTAGCCTCTACAGCGCGAGACAAATCAATTTCATCACTCAGCTCTGCAGTATCCGCAAGTACGGTAGCAGAATTTTCGATAACTTCTGCAAAGCCTCCGGTAATCGCCACTCGTTTAATCGTACTGTTTAGGGTGTACCGTATAACTCCGACATCTAGTCCTGCAATTAAGGGGGCATGGTTCGGCAAAATCCCTAATTCGCCTGATCCGCCGGGAAGAATGACAAACTCAACATCTTCCTTCAGGACATTCCCCACAGGAGCGACAATGCGCAGTGAAAAAGTTCCTGCCATGGCTTACGCCTCCAATGTCTTGGCTTTTTCGATAACCTCTTCAATAGATCCAACCATTAGGAAAGCAACCTCAGACAAGTCATCGTATTTCCCATCTGCAATTTCTTTAAAGCCACGAATAGTATCTTTTAATGCGACATACTTGCCAGGTGTACCCGTAAATGCTTCTGCAACGTGGAACGGTTGCGACAAGAAGCGCTGAATTTTACGAGCGCGGAACACGATTAGTTTTTCATCTTCAGCAAGCTCATCCATACCAAGGATTGCAATAATATCTTGCAACTCTTTGTACTTTTGGAGAATGGCTTGAACACGTCGTGCCACTTCATAATGTTCGTCTCCTAACACCAAAGGCGAAAGGATTCGAGACGAAGACTCCAGTGGGTCAACCGCCGGGTAAATCCCAATCTCAGCAATAGAACGGGACAAAGCAGTGACTGCGTCCAGATGAGCAAACGCTGTTGCCGGAGCGGGGTCTGTATAGTCATCAGCCGGTACATAAATTGCTTGTACAGAGGTGATAGACCCTTTGTGAGTGGATGTAATCCGCTCTTGTAATTGGCCCATTTCTGTAGCCAAAGTCGGCTGATATCCTACTGCGGAAGGCATCCGACCTAGCAAAGCCGAAACCTCAGAGCCGGCTTGTGTGAATCGGAAAATGTTGTCAATAAAGAGTAGTACGTCTTGACCTTGATCATCCCGGAAGTATTCCGCCATGGTCAGTCCTGTTAAGCCTACGCGAAGACGAGCACCTGGAGGTTCGTTCATTTGTCCGAACACCATAGCCGTTTTGTCAATAACGCCAGACTCTTTCATTTCGTTCCATAGATCGTTTCCTTCACGAGTTCGTTCTCCAACACCAGCGAATACGGAAAGTCCTCCGTGTCCTTTAGCAATGTTATTGATAAGTTCCATGATCAGAACTGTCTTACCAACTCCAGCACCGCCAAAGAGTCCAATTTTCCCGCCCTTAGAGTAAGGAGCAAGCAAGTCAATAACTTTAATTCCCGTCTCTAAAATTTGAGTGGATGGTTCTTGATCCTCAAAAGACGGGGCAGGACGATGAATTGGATAATAGGTCTCTGCTTTTATTTCCCCACCGTTGTCAATGGGCAGACCTAAAACGCTAACCATCCGTCCAAGCGTGGCTGGTCCTACAGGTATAGTGATCGCTGCGCCGGTATCAGTGACGTCAATGCCCCGTTGCAATCCATCCGTAGAGGACATTGCAACAGTACGCACGGTGTTATTTCCGAGATGTTGAGCTACTTCTAAGGTTATATCTAGGTTCTTGTCTTGAACTTTGATCTCAAGGGCATTATATATCCCCGGCAGTTGGTGGGGCATAAACTCTACGTCAACTACTGGTCCCAAAACTTGCAAAACCTTGCCGATATTCACAGGCGCCAAACCTCCTTATTGGGTATTTCTGACAGTTTATTCTAGGGCAGCTGCTCCAGAGACGATTTCAGATATTTCCGTAGTGATCGCCGCTTGTCGGGCTCTGTTCATCGCCAGCGACAACCGATCAATCATATCCTTCGCATTATCCGTAGCCGAACTCATGGCTGTCATACGAGCCCCTTGCTCACTCGCTTTTCCTTCAAGGATTGTCCGATAAATCTGTGTCTCAATGTACTTCGGTAACAGACTGTTCAGGATTTCTTCAGCCGAAGGCTCGAAAATATATTCTTTACCTTCCTTGGCTACAGGTTGTTCCATCGGAAGCAACTTTATTTGAGTGGGTCTCTGAGTCATCGCTGTGACGAATTCAGTATATAAGAGATATACCTCGTCCGCTTCGCCCTCCTCATAAAGGCGAATTACTTCCTGAGCAACCTCTTTGGCCTGATTATAACTCGGTTCGTCTCCAAATCCCGTATACTCAGCCAAAAACTCAGTTTTACCGCGCCGGAAGAAATCCCGGCCTTTGCGGCCTACCGTTACCAACTTAACCTCCTGCTGTGCTTCTTTAATCATTCCGCTGACCTTACGAATGAGGTTAGCATTGTACCCTCCACATAGACCACGGTCTGACGTTATTAGCACATAAACCACCTTATGCACAGGCCTTTTTATTAGGAGTGGATGAATTTCATCCACTGGAGCCTGTGCTAGGCGTTCTAAGACCCCTTGCATTTGAAGGGCATAGGGCCGGGCAGCGTTAAGTTTTAGCTGGGCTTTTCTGAGTTTGGCTGCGGAAACCATTTTCATCGCCTTTGTGATCTGCTGCATATTACGGACGCTGCGAATCCGACGACGAATATCTTGTGCTCCTGCCACCTCATTCACCTACCCCTTTTTAATCTAGGCTACAAATCCCTGCTTGAAATCTTTGATCGCTTTCTCAAGCTCGGCGGTCATTTCTTTGGAGAGCGCCTTCTCTGTGCGGATCTTTTCTAACAGGTCGGCCTTCTCGGAGCGCATGAAACGCAGGTACTCGACTTCGAATTTTCCAATCTTGTCGACATCGATTTCGTCGATAAACCCTTTAACTGCCGCAAAGATAACCACCACTTCTTCTTCAACTGGCGACGGTGCATACTGGCCTTGCTTGAGAATTTCCAGCGTACGCTGTCCACGTGCAAGTCGCATCTGGGTAATCTTATCCAAGTCAGATCCGAACTGAGAAAATGCAGCCAATTCACGATATGAGGCCAGATCCAAACGAAGTTGTCCTGAAACCTGTTTCATCGCTTTAATTTGTGCAGAACCCCCGACACGTGAGACGGAGATACCAACGTTAATGGCAGGTCGGAAACCAGAGTTGAAGAGGTCAGCTTCTAGAAATATTTGACCATCAGTGATTGAAATTACATTCGTTGGAATATAGGCTGACATATCACCCGCTTGAGTCTCAATGATTGGCAGCGCCGTCATCGATCCTCCACCGAGTTCATCAGAAAGCTTCGCTGCGCGCTCCAATAAACGAGAGTGAAGATAGAAAACGTCTCCAGGATATGCTTCACGCCCTGGTGGACGTTTTAGAAGCAGCGAAAGTTCACGGTAAGCCACGGCTTGTTTGGAAAGGTCATCGTAAACAATCAGAACATGCTTGCCATTATACATGAACTCTTCTCCCATGGCGCAACCGCCATATGGTGCGAGAAAGAGCATAGGTGCAGGTTCAGATGCGGTAGCCGCGACCACAATCGTGAACTTCATAGCGTCTTTGTCTTCTAATGTCTTCACGACGCTTGCAACCGTTGAAGCTTTTTGACCGATAGCAACATAAATACAAATGATGTCTTGTCCTTTTTGGTTAATGATCGTATCGATCGCCACTGCAGTCTTACCTGTTTGGCGGTCACCAATAATCAACTCGCGCTGTCCGCGACCAATTGGTACCATGGCATCAATAGATTTTAAACCAGTTTGTAAAGGTTCATGGACGGATTTTCGAGCGACAACGCCGGATGCCGGAGATTCAATCGGACGAAACTTCGTCGTTACGATTTCTCCTTTACCATCAATGGGTTGTCCAAGTGCATTAACAACTCGCCCAATCAAAGCTTCGCCCACAGGGACTTCCACAATACGCCCTGTTCTCTTGACTTGATCGCCCTCTTTAATTCCAGTAAAGTCTCCAAGAATAATGCACCCGATGTTATCCTCTTCTAGGTTCATAGCCATACCGAAAACGCCACCAGGAAACTCTAAGAGTTCTCCTGCCATAGCCTTTTCCAAACCATAAACACGGGAGATACCATCACCAACCTGGATAACTGTTCCTACATCTACGATATCAACCGCTGTTTCATAGCGTTCAATTTGTTGCTTAATAATGGAACTGATTTCTTCTGGACGCAACTTCATCCTGTTATTTCACCCCTACTTCCTGAGGTTTCTCTGAGGTTCGACGCAAATCCACACGCATTTTTTGTAAAGCGTGGGCGATGGTCCCATCCATCACGCTATCTCCGACCTGTATAAGAATCCCGCCAATGAGTTCAGTTCGAACTTCGCTAACAATTCGGACGTCTTTCCCTGTCTTACGTCCTATGGCCTGTTTTAGATCATCAAGTTGCGTAGCACTCAAAGCAATGGCACTGGCCACTTTCGCTTCCACAACATGACGTGCCTCATCCGCCAACCGAGTAAACTCAGCCTGAATGAACGGTAAGAGACTTTCCCTTTTCCGATCAATTAAGAGGTAGAGAAAATGACGTGTTGTTGTCCCAAAGTCTTCCCCCAGTAACTTGTCCATGATAGATTTTTTATCGGTCACGGAAATATGGGGATGAAGTAGGGTACTCTTGACCTCTTCATTTTCTTCCACCAGCTTTGTAAGCTCACGCAGATCTGTATCAATTGGATCAAGGGCTGTCTCCGAGGCAATTTTAAACAAGGCCTGAGAATACCTACGAGCAAGTGCCCCATTTATCATTGCATTTCCCCTACCTCTTGAATAAATTGATTAATGAGTTCCCCTTGACCTTTGATGTCAAGCTTTTGACGAATTAATTTCTCAGCCACTAAGACTGACAGATCAGCGATTTGTGCCTTAACCTCGGAAATTGCCCGATCGCGTTCGCGTTGAATATCTACAAGGGCTGATTTCTTGATTTTCTCTGCATCTTCATGAGAAGCAGCTAAAATTTCAGACGCCCGAGTTTCACTGACCTTTGTGGCCTTAGCGATCACTTCTTGGGCCTCCTGGCGGGCTTTACGCATTTCTTCTTGATACTCGCGTTTTATTTGTTCTGCCTGTTGACGTTCATTTTCCGCCTGTGCCAGCATGGATTCAATATGACTCCGCCGTTCTTCCATCATTTTCATTAGCGGACCCCAAGCCTTTTTACTGAGCAGCCAAACGAGCAACAGGAAAGATATAATCGTAACAGGTAATGTATAGTCAAATAGAATAGGATTCCCCAACGGTCTACCCCCCCTCGAGTCTGATTAACATCTTAATGTTTTTTTTCAAGGGGGAACTTTCGTTCCCCCTTGAAAAATGGGGCTTGGCATTTTCCCATCACGAACTTACTTTGTGAACATGAGAAGAAGGGCAAGCACCCAAGTTAATAACGGCAAGGCCTCGATCAAGCCGACACCAATAAACATAGTGGATTGTAAAGATGCTTTAGCCTCTGGTTGACGGGCAATACCTTCTATAGTTTTCGTAACAACACTACCATTACCGAGTGAAGCACCAAGGGCTGCTAATCCAGCAGCAATTCCTGCACCAAGTGCAGCTGCAGCTCCGACGTCCATAGGATTTCCTCCTTTCTTATTAGAAAAATTATTAATATTATTCCCTCAGTGAAGGTCCACCTTCACTGAAAACAAACCTTGAAATGACACTTAATGGCTCTCAGTGACCGCTTGAGATACGTATGCTGCGGTCAATACCGTGAACACATAAGCTTGTATGGCTCCAATGAAAATACTAAAGGCTAACCATACTGTTTGCGGAAGAATTCCTCCCAGAACATAGATACCAGGAAGCATAAGAATGACCTTGGTGAGAATTTCGCCAGCAAAGATATTCCCGAAAAGACGAAAGGCTAGAGTCATTGGTTTCGAGAGCATATCAATGATGTGAATGATTGAGAAAATAGGGTAAGGCTCAATGAAATGATGGAAATAATGGAGTCCTTTATGTTTAATTCCTAAGCCGATTACCAACAAAATGGTTAATACTGCTAAAGCCATTGTCGTATTGATATCCGCAGTAGGCGACATTAATGTAGGACTCTCAAAGATCTTGTTCAATTGAGCAAATTCTATGTGGAAATGTTCAAACAGATTGAGCGAGAAATTTGGGATAAGGCCAAGCATATTGGAAAAGAAAATAAACATAAACAGTGTTACCAAATACCCTAGAATTGGACGCCCCTTCTCAGGGTCCATGTTGTCAGAAACAAGATTACCAACAAAATCAATAATCCATTCCAAAACATTTTGCATTTTACCGGGTTTACCGCTGGTTAGATTCCGCACCCCTAGCGAGCAGAATACCAATATAGCGGCCATTGATATCCAGGTCATGATCAATGTTTTCCCGTGAAAGGTCATGCCTCCCAACGTCCATAAAATTAATTCTTCATGCACTTCTTTTATCACCCCTTTCTCCATTAACATTATTCATGGCCATGATGATAAAGGATAGAACTACCCCTGTAGCAATCCCTATCGCTAAGCTGAAAAGCCAACTTGCCTGGAAGCGGGCTACAGCAACGACAACGAGAGTAACCATGCCTAAGCGAGCCATTAGGCTCCTGCGCATCCGTTGGAGTGCCGAAACAATCTCAAGTTCGGAGCTGCGCTGTGTTTCACGATAAACCCATATTATATAGCCAAACCCCACCCAGTACCCAACCAGTGTGCCAAGGTAGGATTGTTCACCCGATACAGCAATTCCAAGTAGTATACAAGCAGTTCCGATCCACAAAGCTATTATGCTACTTTTTATCATTGGAGGCCCCATACTCTCTTAATGTAATCACCAGGTAAACTGCGCCTAGTGCTAGTCCTACTAGAATTAAGCCGACCGTAAGCCAAGGCTCAGTACCCCAGCGGCCATCCAAGTAACGTCCCAAGAAGTATCCTGTTCCTACTAATCCCGCCACCGATGTTGAAATAGTTGATCCCATCATAACAGCTTTTTGCCAGGATTTTTGTTCCTTTGCCATCTTACTTCGTTCCTTTTCTAAGTAATATATACCTATTAACCATTAATTATGTTTACCAGAAAGCTTACTATTCATAATAGTAATTATATATTATCACACTTTGGTCTCGCTTTGTGCTTTTTTGTACATTGCTATTTTTTATCGTCAACTTACTTTCTTGTCGAGTTTCCAACAATGATGTCGACAATACGTTCCGCAGCACAACCGTCACCATACGGATTACTAGCCATTGCCATTGTTTGATAAGCGTTTTGGTCACTTAAAAGGCTTTTCAGTTCCGTAAATACAGTGTTGTATTCTGTCCCCACAAGTGAGACCGTCCCTGCAGCAACCGCTTCGGGGCGTTCTGTCGTATCCCGTACCACCAAGACCGGTATACCCAATGAAGGCGCTTCCTCTTGGATTCCTCCTGAGTCTGTCAAAATTAAATGTGCACATGCCATTAAATTTACGAATGGTTCATAATCCATCGGTTCAACAAGATTGACCCTTGGATGCGATCCTAATACTTCCGTGACAACTTTCCGGACCTTTGGGTTTTTATGCACTGGAAATATGACATAAGTATCCGGGAACATCTCCAGCGTGCTATGTAACGCTTGATATATTTGACGCATCGGTTCACCGAGATTTTCCCGGCGATGGGTTGTGACCAAAATCATCCGAGCTGCTGCTCCCTGTTCGAGAATTGTTTGGATATGCGGGTCAAGAAATTGATACTCTGGTTTCAGCGTGGCTAACAAGGCATCAATCACGGTATTGCCTGTTACGAATATCTTTTCTGATTGAATCCCTTCCTTTAATAGGTTCATTTTCGCTGTTTCTGTGGGTGCGAAATGTAGATCTGTCAGAACGCTTGCCAATTTACGATTCATTTCTTCAGGAAACGGTGAATATTTGTTACCCGTTCGGAGCCCGGCTTCTACATGACCCACTGGAATTTGTGCATAAAAAGCGGCCAAAGCCGCTACAAATGTGGTCGTTGTGTCTCCATGTACCAAGATAAGGTCAGGGAGTTCACGTTGAAAAATCTCTCTAAGCCCACAAAGTGCCCGGGTGGTGATATCCGTGAGTGTTTGACCCTGCTTCATAAGGTTTAGGTCAAAATCAGGGACTATTTTGAACAACTTCAAAACCTGATCTAACATTTCACGGTGCTGCGCTGTCACGGTCACCTGACAGTTTATTGAATCATTCTGGCGCAGCGCCCGTATCACCGGAGCCATTTTTATGGCCTCAGGTCTCGTGCCAAACACTACCATAACCTTTTTTGGATTTTTCAAGTTTTTACCCCCTTCGATCCATCTACAAGTCAAGTTGTATAAGCTCTAAGCCTGCTTCTTTTGACATTTCACCAGCAAGCTGGTCCGGATAGGCTTGCGTATAGACGACACGCCGGATCCCAGCATTGATGATCATTTTTGTACATTGGACACACGGTTGCAGTGTTGTATAGAGATCTGCGCCGGCAATTGCGACGCCATGCTTTGCTGCTTGTACCAGTGCATTTTGTTCAGCATGCACAGCACGGCAGATCTCAAGACGTTCCCCCGAAGGAACGTTTAAGCTCTGCCGCATACAACCGACTTCATCACAATGAAGGAGTCCCGATGGACTCCCATTATAACCTGTACTCAGTATTTGTTTCTCTTTGACCAGCACAGCTCCAACTTGACGGCGTAGACACGTAGAGCGCCCAGCCACCACGAAAGCCAACTGCATAAAATAACTATCCCAACTTGGTCGTTGTTTCTGTGTCATCATTTTGTCCCAAACAATCGGTCTCCTGCATCACCAAGCCCAGGCACAATATATCCGTGCTCGTTCAAACATTCATCCACTGCGGCGACAAAAATATCCACATCAGGGTGAACTTTTTGCACTGCCGCTATTCCTTCTGGGGCAGCGATCAAGCACATTAATTTGATGTTTTTAGCACCACGATCTTTTAAGAACATAATGGCCGCGGATGCAGAGCCCCCCGTTGCCAACATAGGATCTATGACGATAAGGTCTCTTTCCGCAATGTCACTAGGTAACTTGCAGTAGTATTCCACAGGTAGAAGGGTTTCTGGGTCCCGATAAAGACCAACATGCCCAACTTTGGCTGCAGGAATCAGGCGAAGCATCCCATCGACCATACCTAAGCCTGCTCTCAGAATGGGTACCAATCCGACTTTCCGGCCAGCGAGCATTTTGGATTTGGCTATGGCAACGGGTGTTTTAATGTCAACATCCTGGAGAGGGAAATCACGGGTTACCTCATAGGCCATAAGCATGGCGACTTCCTCTACCAGTTCCCTAAATTCCTTTGAGCCTGTTTTCTCATCACGAATAAGGGATAACTTGTGTTGAATTAGAGGGTGATCAAGAACTTGAATCTTTGCCATCGTTCCGGTCTCAACTCCTAATCTAAATTTGCATATATAGGAAACTCAGCACATAGTGAGCTGACAATTTCCCGTGCTTTTGCTAGTTTATCAGGTTCATGATGAGAGGTCAAGGCGTAGTCCATGGCCTCTGCGATTCGCTTCATGGCCTCTGCATTCATGCCCCGCGATGTCACGGCAGGTGTTCCAATGCGAATTCCGCTTGTGATAAATGGACTAGCAGGATCAAATGGGATAGTGTTTTTGTTGACGGTAATGCCAACTTCATGCAGAATGTTTTCAGCTTCTTTGCCATTTAGCTCTTTGGTCCGAACATCCACTAGCATTAGATGGTTGTCCGTTCCTCCTGAAACAAGTCGGAACCCGCGGTCCTTCAGCGCTTGGGCCAACGCTTTGGCGTTTTCCACTACATTGGTTTGATATTCTTTAAAGTCAGGCTGTAGCGCCTCACCAAAAGCAACTGCTTTAGCTGCAATAACATGCATTAGGGGACCGCCCTGAATTCCGGGAAAAATAGCTTTATCAATGGCTTGCGCATGCTCATTTTTACATAAAATTAAGCCGCCACGAGGTCCTCTTAACGTCTTATGCGTCGTGGAAGTAACGAAGTCCGCGTAAGGGATGGGCGATGGGTGTAATCCTGTGGCTACCAGTCCTGCAAAGTGGGCCATATCTACCATTAAAAGGGCGCCCACTTGATCGGCAATTTCGCGCATGATGGCAAAGTCAATAACCCGAGGATAGGCACTGGCCCCAGCAACAATCATCTTTGGATGATGTTCAAGCGCTAACTGTCGAACCTGATCATAGTCAATACGTTCCGTTAAAGGATCAACACCGTATGGAACAAAGTTAAAATAAGATCCCGAGACATTGACTGGGCTCCCATGGGTCAAGTGTCCCCCGTGGGAAAGATTCATACCAAGCACCGTGTCTCCAGGTTTTAAGAAGGCAAAATAAACCGCAAAATTGGCTTGAGACCCAGAATGTGGCTGGACATTCGCATGCTCTGCACCAAATATTTTCTTAACCCTTTCACGCGCCAGGTCTTCGACGACATCCACAAATTCGCAGCCGCCATAATACCGCTTTCCTGGATAGCCCTCCGCATATTTGTTCGTTAAAACAGACCCTTGTGCCGCCATCACTGCTCGGCTAACAAAGTTCTCTGATGCAATTAACTCAATCGTATTTCGCTGACGATTCTCCTCTTGCTCAATGACTTGAGCGATTTCAGGGTCTTGGGCTTTCACCCATTGATTAATGTAATCCAATTCGTTTCACTCCTAAAAATAAATTTGACCAGAATAGAAGGGCTTGCTCTATTGTTACAATACATACTCCGCTCGGGGTCCCCCTATGAGACGAGGCCTGGTGTAGGCTAGAGTTATGTGTGCTTCTCCCAGTTCCTTCACATGTATGCGAATGGGTATGGCGACTGGACGAAGGTGCATGCCAATAAATGTATCACCGATGTCTATTCCAGCATGCCCTTGTACTTTCTCTACTATAACAGGTGAAGAGAATGTTCTCCAAGCCTGCACTGACATGGCACCTCCCGCATGCAACGCAGGAAGTACCGTAACCACTTCTAATCCATACTGATCCACGCAAGCTTCCTCCACAACTAGAGCGCGATTAATATGTTCACATCCCTGCACCGCCAAAAAAATCCCTAGCTGGCGAACGCGTTTCAACAAAGGGGGTAGCAACACCTCTGCAACCTCTAAACTGCTTCCTTGGCCGATCCTTTGGCCGATTACTTCGCTCGTACTACACCCTAAAACGAGGATTTGCCCCCGTCTTAGCGTCACCTTTAGAAAAAAGGCATCGAGTACCTCGTTCCAAACGTTGGCCAACACTTGTAATTTATCTGCGACATTTTCATCCATGAGAACTGTATTCCTCCTCTATGATTCGAACAGGACTTAGACTGTCTCACCGCGTTCAATGTTAGAAATCAAGTTCAAGCGGACAGCGTGTCTACCCCCTAAGAACTCCGTCTGTAAAAAGATATCTACAATATCAAGTGCCAGACCGGCACCAATGACCCGAGCACCCAGTGATAAAACGTTGGCATTGTTATGCGCTCTCGCCATTCGTGCAGAAAAAGTCTCTGAACAGACAGCAGCGCGGATTCCTGAAATCTTATTGGCAGCCATAGACATCCCCTGCCCAGTTCCACAAATCACAATTCCCAAGTCTGCCTGTCCCTTGATAATCGCGTTCCCTACAGAAAAACCATACTTGGGATAATCCACCGAGTTAGAGGTATAGGTACCAAAATCTTCAACCTTAAATCCCTGTGCCTCTAAATGTTTAAGAATGACTTTCTTGAGTTCGTAACCACCGTGATCCGATCCCAACGCAACTCTCATGTTCATTCCTCCATTTCTATATATTTATTTAAAATTCTACATTTGCTCAAAAATTCCTGCAAAAAATGCAAAAAATAAAGCCGCCTCTAGTTTAGACAGCTTTAGCACATCTTAAACACTGGTCATAGATGATGAGGCTCCATCATACTCTGTTCAATGATCAGACCGCTCTCTCAAATGCCCCTTTAACTGGCTTAACAACTGCCCAATCTCATAGGCTGTCTGGCGATAAACCTCGTGAGACCCACCCCAAGGATCGATAACATCCTTTTGTTGGTCTCCCCAGGCTCCTAAAGATCTCGTTTTATCTACATGTAGAGGAAAAAGACGGTTCAGGGCTTCGTCTTGAGCCTGTGTCATAGGGATAATCCAATTCCTTAGAAGAGCAATTTAACACCGATCAGCAACAACGCCAGGCCTCCAAGCAGTTCAGCCCTATCGCCTAATCTCGGTCCCATCACACGCCCAAGCACCAAGCCCATCCCTGTCATAAGCCCCGCAATAATGCCAATAGTCATGACCGTGATGAAGAGATCTGATTTGATCGTTCCTAATGAAAAGCCCACACTTAAGGCATCTAGGCTGACACTGAACGCTAAGACATAGATACCGAAACCGCTGAGGGATGTCTTAGTGGAGTTCTTCTGAAAAAAAGCCTTTCTAGCTTCCCTAAAGTGATAATGTTCGAGTGCCGGTCTATAAACCTTGTAAAGCATTCTCGCCCCCAACCCGATAAGGACTAAGGCTCCTATCGCACTGGCATAACGACCGAGAATCGATCCGAGCGCCTGCCCCAACATCATCCCGACCAGCGGCATGAGCACATGGAATACGGCTACAACCAACGATAGTCGTAGCATCATTCTTTTCCTAACACCTGACAAGCCGATCGCTAAAGATACAGAGAATGCATCTGCTCCCAGGGCAATTGCAACTGCCACAACCCATCCTAAATCCAATTCGCGTTCCTCCGTTCACACTGAGGCACCTTGAAAAAGTAACAAGTCAGTTTGTCAGTCTATTTTACATCTTTGACCTGTTCTTACTTTCATACACCTATGTATATGCACGGGAATGGGTCTATTAGACGGATTCGTCAGATTAGTAGGCAGCCAATGCCTCGTACCCTTGCAGATGCGTATGTTCTACGGGATGTACACAATCCTCTGACCAGCCGCTTTCTGTAAGCGGTTCATAATTGCGGTCCCTAGTCCCCCTGCATCGACCCCTTCGGCCAAGATCAAATCCATGCCTCTTTCATCGCACAAACGCAATCCCTCAAATAAGTTTCTCGCAATTTCTTCCGGCCTATTTTTAGACCCCAGAACAAACAAGAGATCTGGAAGACAATGATATAACAATGGCGCGCTCTCCAGAGAACAAAGAACCCCGACCTTTTTTAGCCTGCCATGTCCTTTTTGAATTTCCAGTCCCATTCGCTGTATGATGCGCTGGGGTGATCCAATCATCAGAAGCATGTCGCCTTGTGGCGCGTAATGTCTATATTTCATGCCGGGCGCTCTGGGAGCCAAGGTCTCGGACGGGTTGTCCACCCCAACTTCACCAAGTACCGCCTCTAACTGTTCCTTAGAAATTCCGCCAGGACGAAGAATGGTTGGAATTCCTCCACTCACCTCTAGCACGGTTGATTCCAATCCCAGCGGGCAGGACCCACCATCTAGAATCAATGGGATTTTACCTTCCATGTCACGCCATACATGACTGGCACTTGTGGGACTGGGTTTCCCAGAAAGATTAGCACTTGGTGCGGCAATTGGGAGTCCTGTTTCCTTAATTAGACCGAGAGCAACAGGATGACTGGGCATACGAATTGCCACGTTGGGCAGACCTGCAGAGACAATATCTGGAACTCTAGCAGTTTTCGTCATAACTAAGGTCAACGGACCTGGCCAAAAGTGTTGAATACATAGTTCTGCCTCTGGCGTCCAGTTTGCAACCAAACTATTTGCCATAGCACGGTCACAAACATGTACAATAAGAGGGTTATCCTGAGGCCGTCCTTTGGCTTCGAAGATCTTAATGCAGGCCGAGGCATCTAGGGCGTTCGCCCCTAAGCCATACACTGTTTCCGTGGGAAAGGCTACCAATTCCCCTGCTTGCAGCCACTCTGCACCCTCTTTAATTAATTCAGCCTCTGGATGTGCTCCATCAATGTAACATCGTTTAGTGTCCATCTTGCTCACCTCACTATGATGACCCGGTCGTGCCCCGCCAAGTCCGAGAAAACCTGTGTTTCAAAGCCCTTCATGTGGAAAATTTCGCACACTGCGTCTGCTTGATTACAACCAATTTCCATAAGGAGTTTCCCCAGCGGGTTTAACAACGCTCTAGTTTCTTCTGCTAATCTGCGGTAAAAGTCCAGACCGTCTTGTCCTCCTAAAAAAGCCATCGAGGGTTCTCTGAAAATCTCCGGAGCGCACTGGGAATATTCGTCCTCCGAAACATAGGGAGGGTTGGTAACAATATAGTCCCAGCGTTCATCCTGGATTGGCTTCACAAAGTCTCCTTGACGCCACTGTACAGAGATACCTAAACGCACGGCATTCTCTCTTGCAACCACTAAGGCATCTTGCGAGAGATCCGTTCCAACCACTTCCGCTTGAGGATAATAATGTGCCATAGAAATAGCGAGAATACCACTTCCCGTACAAAGGTCTACGACCTTTATTGGGGGGTCCTGCTCTTGTCTTACTTCCGATCTGACAAGTTCCAGCCATTTCTCGACTAGAAGTTCGCTGTCGGCTCGTGGAATAAGCACTCGCTCATCAATGCAGAAGGACAGTCCCATGAACCCCTGATTCTTTAAGATGTATTGGAGAGGCTCGTGCTCCGCGCGACGAAGAATAACGCCCCCAAAGTCCCTCTCTTCTTGCTCAGACAAATCAAGGTCCCCATCAAGATAGAGGCGGTCACGGGACACGTTCAAAACTGCGGCTAATAATAAATCTGAGTCAAAGCGGGCATTATCAATCTCTTTTTCCAAGAGCTTTGCTGCACCCCAATGCATTGCCTCTCTAACTATCACTTATTCGATCTCCGCCTTCAAGCGTTCCGCCTGATCTGACGAATTCAAAGCTTCAATCATTTCTTCTAAATCTCCATTAAGGACCGACTCAAGGCGATGCAAGGTTAGACCGATGCGATGGTCCGTAACCCTTCCTTGTGGGAAGTTAAAGGTTCTAATCCGCTCACTTCTGTCTCCTGTACCGACCTGGCTTCGGCGTTGAGACGCCTGTTCTCCGCTCGCTTCATCTTGGGCCTTCTCTAGAATACGAGCACGCAAGACACGCAGCGCCTTCTCTTTATTTTTAAGTTGCGATTTTTCATCTTGGCAAGTTGCAATGATACCCGTCGGCAGATGGGTGACTCGCACGGCCGACTGAGTCGTATTCACACACTGTCCACCTGGTCCACTAGAACAATACACATCGATGCGCAGGTCATTCGGATTAATCGAGACTTCCACTTCTTCTGCTTCGGGAAGAACAGCGACTGTGGCAGTTGACGTATGAATCCTTCCTGCGGACTCTGTTGCTGGAATCCGTTGAACGCGGTGCACACCACTTTCAAACTTTAGTTTACTATAGGCTCCATGCCCTTCCACTAGAAAAATGATTTCCTTATATCCGCCTTGATCTGCGTAGCTTACACTAAGGAGTTCCGGTTTCCACCCTCGCCCTTCCGCATAGCGGGTATACATCTTATATAGATCTCCAGCAAACAAGGCTGCCTCATCGCCGCCTGCTCCAGCGCGAATTTCCATAATCACATTTTTCTCATCCAAGGGATCCTTGGGCAAGAGGAGGACATGTATTTTTTCCTCTAATTCCTGTGAAACCTTCTTCAATTCATCTCGCTCTTGCTCCGCCATTTCTTGCATATCGGCGTCAAGTTTTTCCTGGAGTAGGTTTTCCGTTTCTTCAAGTTCATGGAGTACTTCCTGATATTCCCTAAATGCCGCAACGAGATTGGTCATCCCAGCCTGGGCTCTAGCATATTTCTGCCACTCATTCTGGTTGGAAATTATTTCAGGGTCACTAAGTAGCTCTGTATATTCATCATATTTCCGTTCAATTTCATAAAGTTTCTCTAACATCTTTCACACCCCAAAAATTTAAGTAAGTTCTTGGCCTGAATCTAAAACACCCTTCAAGGCAGCTAAGGCGACCTCAAGTTGGGCATCATCGGGTTCCCGCGTGGTTAATTTCTGCAATAACAGACCTGGCACAATGAGCCAACGTACCAACGGAGATTCCAAATTTCTTGATGAAAATTTAAGAATTTCATAAGCAATACCGGCCACGAAAGGCATAAGAAGCATTCGGGAAAGCAACCGCCACCACAAGGGGTGTAGACCCACAAATGCGAACACAAAGATACTAACGACGACCACAATGAGGAGGAAACTTGTGCCGCAGCGCGGGTGCAACCGAGGGAACTGCCGTGCATTTTCTACCGTAAGTTCTTTCCCTGATTCATAGTTAAAAATAGCTTTATGCTCTGCACCATGATATTGAAAAACTCGTTGAATGTCTTTGAGCCGGGAAATAATCACAATGTATACAAAAAATACGACCAGCCTTATGGCGCCTTCCAATAAGTTCTGCCATACCACTCCAGTGACCTGGCCTCGAAGCAAGTGCGCCGCTCCCGTCGGCAATCCAACAAAAAGCAGAAGTCCTAGCCCAAATGCAAGCCCTATCGTCAGCACCATATCCCAAAAGCTAAGTTCTTCTCCGCCCTCTTCTTCTCCCATTGAACGATTGGCGGAAAAAGTTAAAGCACGAGTTCCTACAATTAAAGAATCCACAAGTGCTACGAACCCCCGTATCAACGGTAACTTGAAAATAGGTTTTTTCGCCCACGTATTAAGTAGAACGCGTGAAACCTCGATTTCGCCATTCGGTAACCTCACCGCAATAGCACTCTCAAGTGGGCCACGCATCATAACCCCTTCTATGACCGCTTGCCCGCCGTATTGGACTGGTTTACCCATCCTACACTCTCCTCATCTCTGACTCTATTATATTAACGCCCAAGGTGTAAGGTGAAGTGTCGGAGTGCAACGATGGCATCTCGCACTTTAATCTTCGCATATTTACGCAAAAAGCAGAGCTTGCGCTCTGCTTTTCCACCAGCAACGACCGCAGGCCGTTGTTTACATACCATATCTCTTTTTGAACCGATCAACGCGTCCGCCTACATCAACAAACCGCTGTACCCCGGTATAGAAGGGATGGCATTTCGAACAAATTTCCACTTTGATATCTTTTCTTGTGCTACCTGTTGGAATAACTTCTCCGCAAGCACATGTCACCGTGGTTTGTTCGTATTTTGGGTGAATTTTTTCTTTCATGTCTTCACCTTCTTTCCCATTTGAGTAAAAGTGCAATACGTTGCACCTGTTAATGACATAATTTCAGTCAACTATACTATTTTAGCACAAATATCATTAACTGGTCAAGATATATTAATAATTGTTTAGCGCTTTTTAACCTAATAACTCGCAAGCTGCGTCTTGGGTAAATAAGATTGTGGATCTACCGTTCTTCCATTCAGCCGAATTTCGAAATGGAGATGAGGTCCGGTGGAATTCCCGGTGGACCCTGAAAGCGAAATTTCGTCCCCTCCCGTGACAATGTCTCCCACCTTGACCATGATTTTGCTATTATGAGCATACAGCGTTTGCACGCCATTCCCATGATCGATCATGACCGTCAAACCATATACCCCAAACCAATCTGCCTTAATCACTTTGCCGGCTCGAGCAGCCCGTATGAGTTTACCACTTGGAATTGCTATATCCAATCCATGATGAAAGTCCCCGTTATGCATGCCGTAAGTCTGTGATATCTCCCCTTTCACTGGCCAATTCCAGGACGTTACAAGGCCACGTGAAATGGGCTGACTCGCTCTTTTGGTGTTTTCTTGAAGGGTCAAAGTGGCGCCAGGTCTCAGAGACGTAGTAGAATTATTTTGTTGAATTTCTGCAACTGTCGTATTGTAACGGGCAGCAATGTCCTTTAAATCGGCCCCAGCTTCTAAGGTAACGATGGAATAACAGATGACTTCGTTTCCTGGCGCAACTTGTGAAAAGACAGGAAAAACCAAAACTAAGGAAATACCAAGACCCATGAGAAAAGCGACGCTTCCTGTGAGCATTCTGACGCGCTGCTTTCCGTCATTTGCAATCCATTTCATTGAAACAATCCACCTCAAAGTTTAGTATACTTTGCATAATAAGGTATGCTTATCTATTTTTACCAAACTATGGGTAAATTATACGAAATGAGACTTAACAGCCCTTCATAGCATAATCCGGTTTCTTGTCAAAGCAGTGACGTGCTTCAATAAAGCGAACCGTCCCTGTTTTTCCCCGCATTACAACGGTGTGTGTCAAAGCCCCTTTGGAAGTATACGTTACAGCCTTCAGTAAAGGTCCTTCTGTAATGCCTGTCGCTGCAAAGAAGACGTCATCTGTACGTACTAAGTCATCCATCATTAATAACTTATGGACATCTTCAATTCCCAGAGCTTTAGCTCGAGCGACGTCTTCTTCATTTTCCGGCCAAAGTCGACCTTGCATTTCTCCTCCCATACAACGAAGGGCAGCTGCAGCCAACACCCCTTCAGGCGCTCCGCCAACTCCCATCATCATATCGACACCCGATTCATCAATGGCGCACGCCACAGCTGGGGAAACATCCCCATCGGTAATAAGACGAACTCGCGCTCCGCAAGCTCGTACCTCTTGAATTAGTTTCTGATGACGTTCGCGATCCATGATGACAACTGTTATGTCGTTAATATGCTTCCCTAATGCTTTAGCGACATTGGTAACGTTGTCGAGCACCGTTGCATCCAAACTTATCTTCCCAACAGCAGCAGGACCTACTGCAATTTTATCCATATACATATCTGGAGCATGTAGCAGGCAGCCTCTCTGGGCAATAGCCACAACGGCAATCGCTCCTGGCAAGCCTTTCGCACAAACAGTTGTTCCCTCTAGGGGATCAACCGCAACATCTAATTCTGGACTTTCTCCATTTCCGACTCGTTCCCCAATATAGAGCATCGGAGCTTCGTCCATCTCTCCTTCTCCGATCACCACTGTCCCGTCCATGTGAATGGTGTTGAAAACTGCCCGCATTGCTTCCACAGCAGCGTTATCAGCCGCAATCTTATCCCCTAAACCTACCCAACGTGCCGAAGCTAACGCAGCAGCCTCTGTCACTCTGGCAAATTCCATCGTAAGTTCTCTTTCCATTTGTTCATGCCTCCTAAAGTATTATTAGTATTATTTCGACATATCTATTATAATAGCATAAAAAATTTATCATAATAACCTTTATTGTGACATACCTTTAAGGCATTTTCAACTGCAATTATGATCACAAAGAAAAAATATTGGCATCCACGTATCTGTTGATCAGATACGTGGATGCCAATTTAGTGATAGTCAAACAGCGATTCAGCCTAACCAGGCAGGTAAGACTATAAATTACTATGTTTTTTCCAATCAGCTAAAAACTTTTCTAGCCCAGCATCTGTCAAGGGGTGACGAAACAACTGTCTCAAAACGCCAAAGGGAACGGTCGCATAATCTGCTCCGATTTTGGCCGCTTCCGTGACATGCACTGGGTTCCGAATGCTTGCAGCAATTATTTTCGTTTCAATGACATGGACTTGGAAAATCTCACACATATCGTCCAACAAGTTTAGCCCATTTTCACCAATGTCATCGAGTCGCCCCAGAAATGGGCTGACATAGGTGGCGCCCGCACGTGCTGCGAGGAGCGCTTGGTTCGCTGTAAACACAAGGGTTACATTCGTCTTGATATTATCTGAGTTTAAGGCTTTTACTGTTTTCAGACCCGCCTCTGTCATCGGGATCTTGACCACAATATTCTTATGAATTGCAGCTAACACATGGGCTTCCTTGAGCATTCCCTCATGATCAAGGGCAATAACCTCAGCGCTTATGGGCCCATCAACAATCGCGGTCACCGTCTTAAGGAGTTCGTGAAAATCTTTGCCTTCCTTGGCCACTAAACTGGGATTCGTGGTAAGACCGGCGATCACGCCCATATCCCAAGCTTGCTTTATTTCATCGATATTTGCCGAATCTAAAAAGAATTCCATCACGTTGCCTTCTTTCTAATTGACTAAGCCTTACCGTTACTTCCGAACACCCTTATTTTCTTGCGAATAATTTCAGTGGCAGCTTCCCTCGCCGGTCCTAACATTTTACGAGGGTCAATTTCTTTAGCGTTCCCTTCAAGGACTAGGCGAGCAGCCCATACAAACGCCTCACGGATATTAGTGTCAATGTTAATTTTGCAAACACCTCGTGATATCGCTTCGATCAGTGCCTCATCTGGCACTCCGGAAGAACCATGTAAAACAATCGGTGTCGATATTAAATCTCGAATTCTCGTCAATCGTTCAAAGTCTAACTTAGGTATCCCGATATATTGACCGTGAGCTGTCCCTATGGCAATGGCTAATGCATCCACCTTTGTCGCATTAACAAAGCGTTCTGCTTCAGCCGGATCCGTAAACAAGGCCTCGCGGTCGCTCACAGTAATGTCATCTTCTGTTCCGCCTATTTTACCTAATTCGCCTTCTACTGACATACCTAGAGGGCGAACTGCTTCGATGACTTTGTTGGTCAAGGCAATATTATCTTCCAACGAGTGTTTAGATCCGTCAATCATCACGGATGAAAATCCGTTACGCGCGCACTGCATAACTTGAGCAAAGCTTGTCCCATGGTCCAGATGCAGGGCGATCGGAACGCTGGCACTTTCGGCCGCTAATTTTGTCAAAGTCGCTATGTACTCAACCCCGGCATATTTGATGGCACCTTGGCTGGCTTGAATAATAACTGGAGCATGCTCGGCTTCTGCAGCTGCCACGATTGCCTGGACAATCTCCATATTATTGCAATTAAAGGCACCTACCGCATAACGTCCCTTTTGGGCATTTTCTAATAACTCGACCATCGAAACTAACGCCATTTTTTTTCCTCCTCATTTGTTTTTGAAAGATGCTGACCTCTCAGTGGATTATTAATATGCCAAGTTTTGTTCTCTTGGAGATAAAGAGTGTTTATATCTTCGATTTGTCGAACATTATCTGAACTGTCCGCATAAATCACACCCACAGCTTCACAGAATTCACAATAAAGTTCGATTCTATCCGGCAACAGCTCGTAAGATAACTGATGATTCCCGCAAGCGCACCCTAAATCTCCTTGTTTGGTTAAACTATGAAGATGATCCAGAATCCTAAGCATGACTTCAGGATTCTCGAAATCCTCCTCATAACCCAGCTCTATTGCTAATTCCCCAATGGACTTTTCACGCTGATCACAGGCCTCAGCGACTTTCTGCTTAGGCCCAATATATCCGACAGACGCTTCCACTTCAGGACAAGTCAGTGACAATGCGTCATGACCCCATATGGCATGCCGGTTTAATCTTAAATAATGGGTCTCCCCACAGTAAGCGCAAGCATAAGTAACGTTGAACTGCTGAAGGTTACTGGTGGCGACTGACATAAGTTGAAGACCGCAACCACAAAGCAGATTCGTACGACCTCGCCGAGAAAATGCAAAGAGTGAGAGGCCCTGAAATTCTAGCTCTCCGCATTGGGAACATTGAAGAGCGATTGTCGTATTGGTTGTTAGAATCATGATTCCCACCTCTTCCTAGAGCATATACTTCTTACCATTCGTCGTTCAGGAAGATTTTCCTGCCTTTAGACTAACAAAAAAGTATACCTTCTCCGAAGGTCAGAAGCTTTGTTTATTTTAAGGTCACCGTTAATATCTTTCTCACCCGTTCTCTCAGCTCAATTAAATCAAAAGGCTTAGCCATATAATAAAGAATTCCAAGTTCTTTTGCCTGCCCCATATTCTTATTATCCCCATAAGCCGTCATCATAATCACATCTACATGGCAGCCTAGTTCCCTAAATTTCCCTATCGTTTCTATGCCATTCATGCCTGGCATCTTCATGTCCATCAGGATAAGATCTGGCTGGAAAGCCGTAAGTAACTGAAGTTCTTCCGCTCCATTAGCTGCCATTTCGACTTCATGATGATCCTCTCTGAAGGTCTCACAAAGCAGACGCCGCACACCAAATTGGTCATCTACGACAAGAATTTTACCCACTTCCCTACACCTCTATCGCTTTCTCCCTGCCATTTTTCAACCTCTTTATGTCTAGCTGGTTTTTCTATACAGTCTTATAGAGACACGTTCTGTATAAAATGGCAAACTCCTTCAACCATAACCCGTTCAGAGAACATTTGTCCCTCTTGTCTATACTTTCGAGGAATTCGAGGGTTCGCTATAGTCCTACGCAAAGGGATCCCAACCTCATCTCCCAGAGCGCACTCCTGCATTCCCACATCAATCACTGTGAGCTGCATACCTATTTTTCCCGCGACGCGGACTGTTTCCCCGTTCAGTTCCACCCGTTCAACTCCTAAGAAAATCCCGAATAAAGCTGCGAAGTTCTTCATGACAATCTTGAGAAAGTCGATCCAACCTAGAGGTGTGAAATGAGGTGCTAAGCCAAACCCATCTGCATACCCCACGGGGATCACTGCAAGTTGTGTCTCGGTCTTCGTGCGATAGATACTTTGATACCCTACATAAGTCCCTTTGGGGACTTTACGGAGATGAACGATCCGGCTTTTAGCGTTCCATGGGTCGCTAAGTTTTAGTTTTCCACTAAATGCTTGACCTGGATAATGTCCAATCAGCAACGTACCGATACGAACAAAATCATGATGCCAATCTGAGTAATCGAGGAAAGCCGCGCTATTGCAAACATGTTTCCAATTTGGATGGATCCCCAGTTCCTCCAGACGGTTCGTAAAAGACGTAAAGCGGTCATATTGCAATAATGTATAGGCCTTGTCCCTATGCGCTGCCCGAGCAAAATGAGTATAGACGCCTACCACCTGAAGATAATGGGCTTTCTCCAGAATAAGCGTCAGCGCTTCCAAGTCAGAAAACTGAAGACCGGTTCTCCCCATGCCCGTCTCAACCTTGATATGAACCTCTACTATGGTTGTTTGTTCTGATTCAAGGTCAGAACAAACCTGATTCAACGCCTCAATAGAGGATAATTCAGAGAGCGTTAACTGTAGCTGTGCCGCAATGGCCTGGGGCCATTCTTCCGGCGTCGTTGGCCCCAGCACTAGAATTAATCCCTCTATTCCATGCTCCCGCAAGATAAGCCCTTCATCAACTCTTGTCACCGCAAACGCTTCACATCCAGCTCCCGCCAACGCACGCGCAACTTCAACTGCGCCTAGTCCATAAGCATCCGCTTTCACAACTGCCATACATCTCGATCCAGCAGCAAGGTTGTTAACAATCTGCTGATAATTTCCCACTATAGCATCAAGGTTAACTTCAATCCAGGTTTCAGCCATAGTCTTATCCCTTCCGCGCTCGCCGTATCTTACCAATGATCCCCTTTACAACATCTGAGTAGATGGGTTCCAAGTGGTTCCAGAGAAAATAGATTGCCGGACGATACACTAAGTCCCATTCTCCAATGAATTCAGTATACTCCCCGTTAAAGCCTTTCTTAAAGCGATAAAGCCCATAAAGAGGATTATCTTCCGTCAAAAGCCCAGGAACACCTCGGAAATCATAGAGCGTGCACCCAAGTGACTTTGCCCAACGGATCATTTCCCACTGGATTAAGTAATTAGGCATGACATTTCGATGAGCATTCGACGAAGCGCCATAGATATACCAAGCTTTATCTCCTATAACGAAGGCTAAAGTTCCAGAGATGATTTTACCTTCGTACTCGGCAATAAATAATTCTCCCATGCCCACTGGAACTAAGGAATCATACAGGTCCTCAAAATAAGAATAGGTTCGCACCAAGAAACGATCTCGCTCTGTCGTTTCTGCTAAAACGCGATAAAATTCTGGTAAATCTGCCCTCGTCCCCTTGCGGATTGTTACCCCTTTTTTCACCGCAAGACGGATGTTGTAACGTGTTTTTTGTTGCATGTTAGCTAGTAACGTCGCTTCATCTGGAGATATATCTAAACGAAACACGTACTTCGGTTGAACCCCTTCAAAGCCCTTACCGCTCTCCGCAGAGGTAAATCCTCTGGAAGTTAAATATTGTTCCAGCTCTTTTTCTGAAGACGGAATATCTGGATCTACTTTCAGGAAAATTGCCCCGCGAGTTTTCGCTAACTCACGAATCTCGGCTAGCATAAAATCAAATAATTTGAAATTGTTCAAATCCAGCACGGGCCCACGAGAAGCGTAGAAAATTGGTGTACCCACTACTGGTATTTTTCGTTCAAGAATAGTCGCTACAGCCACAATCTCACTGTTTTCTTCAATAACTAACCGCCAAGGTATCCATCCCGTTCGGCTCTTAATTTCTCCCCACTCCCAAGACTGGAGCACATGTCCCTTAGGATTCTTGGCCAAAAAATCATTATAGCGTTTATGTTCACTTTTTTCGATCCATCTTGCTACATAGGCCACTGTTTCAGTCTCCTTCCTCTTTCCATTGTTCCCAAGATATTACCCCTTTAATCATGGTCTTGCGTGACACATCGCTCGGCGCCTACGACGCAGAGCAAACTAACCGTGTAAGCTCCAAAAGGGGTGCGGGGTACCCGCCAAACTCCCCATGCGCTAGACAAGGACGTCCGAGTGTCACCGGAGCCAAGGATGGCGGGAGGGGACCTTGGCTCGGTTGTCGGCAGCGCACGTCCTTGTGCGTCCCGCCCCGTGTTTGGGGTCGCTTACTCGGAGTTTGCTATTCTGCTTGCATAGAGACGTCGCGCTCGTGTGACACTGCGTCCTGGGCTTGGAACGTTTATACCTGCTTTGCGTAACAAGGGACTAGTTTTTTTGTTGGGCTAGCTATCACTTTGTATGTTTTACACAGGAAGAGTTCGTGCTAAACCCTGGATTCAAGGTTTGGCAGAACTCTTCCTGTCGAAGTTAGAAACGCGAGATTCGCATATCGAACATCGTGACTCACGCAAGTTATTTAAGTGCGGCTCTTATAAATTCTTTGAACAACGGATGCGGCCGGTTGGGACGAGATTTAAATTCTGGATGGAACTGGGAGGCCACAAACCATGGATGATCAGGAATTTCAATGATTTCTACCAAACGACCATCCAGCGAGGTTCCCGAAAACTTCAGTCCTGCCTTCTCGAACTCAGCGCGGTACTGGTTATTAACTTCATAGCGATGACGATGGCGCTCATAGACAACTTCGTCTTGATATGCTTCATACGCGAGGCTATCCTCCACCAACTTCGCAGGGGAAATACCTAAGCGCATGGTGCCGCCCATATCTTCAATATCTTTTTGCTCTGGGAGTATATCGATGACAGGGAAGGGCGTGTCGGCATCAAATTCCGTACTGTTGGCCAGGTCCATACCACAGACATTACGCGCAAATTCTATGATGGCTGTTTGCATACCAAGACAAATTCCTAAGAAAGGAATTTTTTGTTCTCTTGCATAACGAATGGCTTCAATTTTACCCTCAATCCCTCGATTACCAAACCCTCCTGGGACAAGGATTCCAGCAACGTCTGTTAGGTACTTTTCCACGCCTTCTTCTTCAAGAGTCTCTGAATTTACCCAACGCACGTTCACTTTGGCCCCATGCTCGGTCCCTGCTGATCGCAAAGCCTCAGCGACACTCAAGTAGGCATCAGGCAATTCCACATATTTTCCAACAATTGCAATCTCCATCTCCCGTGTTGGAGATTTAATCCGCTCCACCATAACCTTCCACGCTGTCATGTCTGCACGAGGTGCCTCAATGCCCGCGTGGCGAAGAACAATATCATCGAGCCCTTCATCTTGTAGCTTCAGAGGGACCTCATAAATAGTTGCTGCATCCAAACACTGAATGACACCTTCTAGTTCAACGTCACAAAGTAGGGCTAACTTCTCCTTCATATCACTGGAAAGTTCTTTTGATGAGCGGCAAACAATGATCGTCGGTTGAATACCGATTCCGCGTAATTCTTTGACAGAGTGCTGCGTTGGCTTGGTCTTCAGTTCCCCTGACATAGGTAAATAAGGGACTAACGTAACATGTATATAGATGACATTTTCTCGTCCAATGTCATTTTTCATCTGCCGAATGGCTTCGAGAAAGGGAAGAGATTCAATGTCTCCAACGGTTCCACCGATCTCTGTAATGACGAAATCAGGGTGACTCTCCCGCGCGACACGGTAGATTCTTTCTTTGATTTCATTGGTAATATGCGGGATGACTTGAACAGTCCCTCCCAGATAATCCCCTTTACGTTCCTTCCTGATAACTGACCAATAAATTGTCCCTGTGGTCACGTTACTGTTCTTCGAAACCGGCACATCAATAAAGCGCTCATAGTGTCCTAAATCTAAGTCTGTCTCTGCCCCATCATCAGTCACGAATACTTCACCGTGTTGATAAGGGCTCATAGTTCCGGGGTCAATATTAATATAGGGATCAAATTTCTGAATGGCCACTTTTAAACCCCTATTTTTAAGAAGACAACCCAAGGATGCTGCAGTGATTCCTTTTCCAAGGGAAGACACAACGCCGCCCGTAACGAAAATAAATTTTGTCATGCGCTTTACCATTTCCTTTCAGACCGTTAAATGTAAACCGAGTTACTCGACGCTATCTACTGCAAGAAAACACATAAAAAAAGCTAGTCCGAGAACCGCACTAGCTTTATTTTTTCCTGTCAGTAAACCTATGTTTTGTGTGGTATAGGTGAAACTCGGGCGACGACTCAATTAGGTGTCTTACTAAGTTTTCTTTATCCCATTGTTCTATTTTAGCTAGACTTGCAAAGGATGTCAAGATAAAGGGCATAACTTACCAACGCTACATGCGTTAACGTCCTCGTCGACTTCCTACTCTCCTATAAAAAGCTGTCTACCATTTTTCTCCGCGCTGTCCCTCATCCGTCGCATCAAACGCTTCATGGGTTGTTTCTAGGTCATCTTCATCTAACGCTTCTTCGTCTAGTTCGTCTGAGTCAGACTTATCTTCCTCATCAGAAGATGGTTTGTTGATCAAAGGGTTCGGTGTTTGACGTTTGGTAATTTTCTCTGCCTCCCAAACTTTCAAACCCCAATGACCGCGTCCGTGAAACGTAAATCGAGTGTCTAGGTTGATCTGAGTGAGTGCCGCCGCAATCCGAATGGCCTCCTGAGAAATACCTAAATGTAGGAGTACTTCTTCGATTAAGTTCTGATAATGCATGGGGTCACCATGAGCCTTCAATACGTTATAGGCTATATCAGCTTCAGTTGGCTTGTCATTTCTTGATAAAGAGTGGGTCACAACTCCACCGCCTTTCGTCGATTTGAATATAAATATATTCGGCCCACCCCTAAATGTTTCCTACTTGACCAAGCCTTAGACACATGTAGAATAATATTTTTTACACTACATTTTTTCGGGAGCAGATACGCCTAGAACTCCCAACACATTACTAATAATTTGCTTCACGGCCCCAACTAAGCTCAAACGAGCTCTTCGCAGACCGTCATCGTCAACAAGCACGCGCTGACTATTATAAAAAGTATGAAAAAGGGCGGCTAAGTCGAGCACATAACGGGCTAAACGATGAGGTTCCATGAGCCGTGCAGCAATCGTAACCTCACTCGGTAAGTCAGCCATTTTCTTGAGGATATCCCTTTCTTCCGTGCTGTTTAATCGTTTTAAATCTTCATCACTCGGAGGTTCCCCAGTATACCCAAGTTCTACAGCCTGGCGCAAAATACTACACATTCGGGCATGAGCATATTGCACATAGTAGACAGGGTTATCTGAGGACTGTGCTTTTGCCAAATCGAGATCAAAGTCCACTGCGGAGTCAGGATCACGCAAACTAAAGAAAAAACGCGCGGCATCTGTGCCAACTTCGTCCATCAGTTCACGCAAAGTGATGTACTGCCCTGAACGTTTCGACATTTTTACAACTTCTCCGTTTCGTATGAGTCGCACGAGTTGCATTAATATCACTTGGAGATTATCTTTGTCATACCCGAAAGCAGACATTGCCCCCTTTAATCGGGCCACATGTCCATGGTGATCAGCCCCCCAAATATTAATAACACGAGTAAATCCTCGTTCAAATTTGTTGCGATGGTAGGCAATATCTGCAGCAAAATAGGTCGGTGTTCCATTGCTTCTAATCACCACTTCATCTTTTTCATCTCCAAACAAAGTGGATTTAAGCCAAAGAGCGCCTTCCTTTTCGTAAATATATCCTTTTTTCTCGAGGTCTTCCAAGGTTGACTTGACGGCTCCCGAATCATGCAGAGATTGTTCATTAAACCAAACATCATAGTTGACTCCAAAATCCTGAAGGGTCTTCCTGATATCTTGCATTTTTTCTTCCAAACCATAGCGCACTAGAAACTCGCGTCGAAGATCCGGTTCCACCGAAAGGTACTTGTCTCCTACTTTGGCAACAAGCCCTTTGACCGTTTCGATCAAGTCTTCTCCATGATAACCCCCTTCTGGGAAGGGACAATCCTGACCTAGCTGTTGTAGATACCTGGATTCTAGTGACAAGGCGAAATTATGAATTTGATTGCCTGTATCGTTAATATAAAATTCTCTGGAGACATCATACCCCGCCATGGAGAGTAGCGAAGCGAGGCTGTCCCCTAGTGCTGCACCGCGGGCATTGCCCATGTGTAGAAGCCCCGTGGGGTTTGCGCTCACAAACTCGACCTGAACCCTTTCGCCCTTACCTGCATCCACCTGGCCATAGCTGTTGCCTGCTTTAATCACTTCTTTGATAACATCCGTAAGCCAGAGCGGATTTAAGCGAAAGTTAATAAAACCAGCCCCGGCAATCTCTGAAGATTCTATCCATGTCCCTGTCGTGTCCAGGTGTTTAATCAGTGTATTGGCTATATCCCTCGGTGAACGTTTCACTTGTTTTGCCAGCACCATAGCCAGATTTGTTGCCAAATCGCCGTGTTCCCTTTCCCTCGGTTCTTCCAAAACATAACTTGGCAATTCCGTAAAATTTAACTCTCCAACCGCTTTGGCAGTTAGCGCGGCTTGTTCCAACTGATCTGTAACTTGTTGTTTTATATTCTCATAGAGACTCATTGGGGGAAATCCTCCTTTATGTTTAACAGCAAACTATTATAGCTGACCAATTTATCATCCATAAAAAGATCATATTCTAGACTAATACGTCCCCCACAAACTGTCAAGTCACAATCTACCAGATGGGGCATAACGCTCAGCCGTATTTTTCCAATGCACGTAGTATAAATACTTTTATATAGGACATCTTTTTTGAATTCCTGAGTATTATTGACCTCTCCCTTACGATTTAACCCAACCAGCCCATCTTTAACACTTAAAAACGTTGTAGTACCTTTATTTCCGGTAGTTTCACTAATGCCATCTTTATAGACCACATAGAAAACTCCGTTTCGTTGATATAACGTTCCCGCCGTCATCATTTCTTGCTGGTCTTCATGTCCTTCCGGGTACTTCTGATTTCCAATTATTTGAAGAGTCACTTTTTTTTGCATTGCGCTGTTCATATCTATTCACCATCTTACACTTTTATTAAGTAATCCACCAGGATAGCTAAACCGGCTTTAAGATCACAGGAATTTCCTCCAAACCCTAATCTGAAGTGCCCCTCTTGCCCGAAAAAGATACCCGGTGCCACAAGGACATCTCTACTATGTAGCTCCCACCCCAACTGTTCAGAAGAAATTTTGGAAGAATAACCCACCCAAGCGACCACCCCCGCCTTTGGCTTCTGCCACCTGAGACGCGGTGCTTTGCTGAAAGCATCTTCGAGTAGCGTAATATTTCTAAGACGCAGTTGCCGATTACGATCCCATATCTTGGTCCGATTCCGAAGTGCTGTAAGGGCTAAATGTTGTCCAATTGAGGAGCAACAAAGGGTTGTATAATCACGTTTTGCCCCACAACGAGCAATGATCTCAGGAGGCGCCACCATCCACCCCACGCGAAGCCCAGCTAAGCCATAGGATTTGGACATGCTCCCAATACTGACTGCTTGGGACGAGTAGTCACGCATAGACGGTGAAAGAGTCTCTCCGAGTTCACGATAAACTTCATCGCAAAGGAGAAGAATACCGCGTTCCAAACATAAGTCTGCAATCTGCTTCATTTCATCAGAAGAAAATGCAAATCCTGTTGGATTATGGGGTGTATTTAACATGACAAGCGCTGGTTTTTGTTCTAAAAGAACTTCAAATTCCCGCATATCAAAGCCCTTATCTTCACTATAATTCCAAGGTAAGGCAATTGCCCCTAAGTCTACTCCAACTTGAGACAACTGTTGATAACAAGGGTTTTGAACGATGAAACGATTGCCGGGCTCAAGCAAGCTGCTTAACAGGAGATAATTTGCCTCAATAGCGCCGATGGTCACAAAGACGTGATCCGGATCAGTCGCGACGGAATAGAGATGAGATATTTCCTGACGGAGTTCATGTATTCCCTGGGGCTCTGTATAATCCAGACGCGTTGCAAAAAGACTAAATTGCAAATCCGGGTCATTCGCAAGGCTAAGAAGTTCACGCAACGACCAAGCCTGAATCGCACTGGCCGAAAGATTATAACGTACATTAAATTCTGTTTGAGAAAAGAACTTTTCTAAAGTAAATGGCGTGACTTTCATCCGACAAACCCCGCTTTCACGAACAATATTCACAATACTTATTGTGCCTATTCTCGCTAACTTACGAAAAAACCTTTTTTATCCGCCAAATAATTCATTTAAGTTTATCCATCCTAGGGAGGTCCACACACAAGAGAGCGAGAGGGAACTAATCCCTCTCGCTCATTCTCACGTGCTTATTTTACTGAATAAATTCGCCGCGTGGAGTTTTGAGAATTCGCTGAATTTTCTTTTCTGCACCCGTTGAAGCATCAAGGTATAAGAGATATTCTTCGCCTTGATACTTACCTCGAAATTCGTAACAATACACCTCTTGATTTCCCTTTGCGATAACTGCCAAACGTTTCTCTGTAACCTGAAAATCGGGACGCAATTTCTTAGCTGCCTGATCCATGGTTATTTTAGGTGGGAGCGTTCGCGCATGATGGAACGAGTAATAAGGTACTGCATCAAATCCAACAAGCTGACCGTTGTCCAATGCGATCATCAGTCTAACTTTATCAGGGTAAATCCTTACCCCTTCTTTTTCAGCAACAAAATCGAATTGAATATATGAACCAAAGTCCTCACTAGAAGTTAACACCAGTTGCCAGCCTAACGCTATCATCACCGTCTTCGCTTTGGCGATGGCTTCTTCTTGGGTCAATTTCCTAGGTTCAATAGAACGCTGATCTCGGTAGAAGGTAACGACCCCGCCCTGCTGGCTAACGTCAAGATAAGCTTCTTTATAGGTCCATGTGTACCCAGCCATTGCCCCCTGTGAATTCACCGAAAATTCCGGTGTGCTATTGATATAGCCCGCCTTAGTTAAAAATGCACGCGCTGCACCTTGTGCTTGTTCTTTGGTTACAGTGCCCGTTGGGAGACCTAGTGGCTTTGGCACGACGCGTGTGGAATATTCACCGGTATACGAAAATGGAGGAAGTTTTTGAAGACTCGCATCCAACTGGTCAAGACCAGATCTTACAGATTTCGATGGGGCTTCAGACCCGTCCGCGGCAGCTTCTGCAATTTTAGTGCCGCCAAACCCAAGGCGTTGCCTCATCGTTGGTGCCGGATCTGTCCATACTAAGTTTTCCGTGTCCATGCGAACAATTAGATCTTGAACTTTCTGGTTAATTGGCATCAGCCGCTCATGCCAATCATTTAAGGTTTTGTCCTCTTCCTCAGATAGCTTTCCACCAGCGGCAATTCGCTGTGTCAGCGTCCTGGAAAAATCACCCGCTTGCACCAGAAACTGACCGATATAACTAAGTCCAGTCTGCTCAGCAGGAATTTGGGCAAGGTCTTTAAGTGCTGAGTCACTCTTGCTTGAAATTTGACTCAAGTAAAGAATCTTCTGGGTGGGGTTACTGGCTACATTTCCTTTAGCCATGTCCGATTCCAACTGGTCAAGATGACTTGCAAAATCGTTTAACGCCCGATGGTTAGTATTTTCTACAAGGAGACGATAGTCTCCCGCCAAGCGATATTCATTAAATCCCCAGCCCAGGGAGATCAACAAAGCTGCTGTTAAAGTGCCTATCCATAATTTTCTATGCATACTGTCCCCCTAATTTGTAAAGATATGATTTCCAATTTTTAAAATTTGTGGACGAGACCAAATGTATTTATTCGAAGTCTTGTCTGGATTAAAGAAAAATACTGCCCCCTTAGACGGGTCTGATCCGCTGACTGCTTCTTGAGCAGCACGCAGGGCATCTGCAGAAGGTGGTAGATTAATTTGACCATCATCCACGCTTGAAAAAGCCCTCGGCTGGTAGACTATATCAGCGATTGTTTTAGGGAACGCAGGATCTTCAATGCGATTAAGTATCACGGCCGCGACGGCGACTTGTCCCACGTAGGGCTCTCCGCGTGCCTCTGCATTGACGCAACGTGCTAAGAGGTTTGTATCAACGTTCTTAGCGCCTACAGCTTTTCCCGTCGAATTGGTACTTTGCCCGGATAAACGCTTCAACTCATTAATGGTTTGCGTTCCTGCCAATCCATCGACTCTAAGACCACGTTCCTTTTGGAAACGCTGTACCGCCGTCAGTGTTTTCGTCCCGAAATTTCCATCCGATTTTCCGATGACATAACCCAACTGGGCCAACTTTTGTTGTAAATCGGTGACTTCTGGCCCTTTGCTACCCTTGCTTAGTAGACGATCGCCTAACGCACCATAGGCAATTCCAGATATGGCAATACTGAGAATTAATCCGATGGTCAGTATCCCCCAGTGTTTCATGCGTAGTTTCATACCCTCTCACCTCACTTTGTTTGATATTATCTAGTGTGGCAAAAAAGAAGGAAAATTATCCATCATTATCCTTTCTAAAACAAATAATTTTCTATGCCTTTTCGTTTTCACTGGGCACAATGCATTCTGCCCCTGTGAAAACGAAAAAAGCCCACAGCGGGGCTTTTTTATCGTGAACCATTCAACCTATATATTTGTTAAACTGAGGAATAGAAGGATAACAGGCCTTAATTTATTCGTTTAAGTTTAGTCTCTTTCCAGATACTAAATAAACAATTTCTTCCGCAATATTTGTACAGTAGTCCCCCATTCGCTCAAGAAAGCGACAGATAAAGAGCAAGTAATTAGCCTGAGTTACATGACTAGGGATCGTCATCATTATGGAACGTAATTCTTCATAAACATTACTATAGGTTTTGTCAACTTGATCATCCATCTTGGCCATTGTTGAGGCAGCCTCAGCATCTTCCTGGACATAGGCTTTGAGTCCCTTGTTGAGCATCTCTTGCACCATGGAGCTCATTCTAGGGATATCAATGAGGGGCTTAATAAACTTATCTTCACCGATTCTCATAGTTACCTTTGCCATGTCGACGGACAAATCGCCCATTCTCTCTAAGTAGATAGAAATTTTAAAGCAGGCTACAAGCTTACGCAAATCACGAGCAAAGGGTTGCTGAGTTGCTATTAAGAGAATACATTTTTCCTCAATCCTTGCTTGTAGATCATTGACGGCCAGATCCCCTACCAAAATATTATCGGCTAATTCCATGTTTTGAGTCAATAGGGATTCTGTAGAAAGAGCAATCCGTTGGTCTACCATCTTCCCTAAATCCAGAATATTCAAGCTCAATTCCACCAAGTCTGCATCAAATTTCTGGCGACTAGGCATCTCTTGCCCTCCTCTTTTTATAAAAGTAAGTTTTCCTTATCCGAAACGACCAGAAATATAATCCTCTGTTTTTTTCTTAGCTGGCCGGGTAAAGAGGATACTTGTTACATCCTCCTCAATGAGTTCTCCGTTTAAGAAAAACGCTGTTCGATCTGAAACCCGAGAAGCCTGGTGCATGTTATGTGTCACGATCATTATGGTGTATTTGTTTTTTAAATCTGCAATTAGCTCTTCAATCTTCATGGTAGAAATGGGATCAAGCGCCGAGGTCGGTTCATCCATTAACAATATCTCTGGTTCCACCGCCAATAGACGAGCAATACAGAGACGTTGTTGTTGCCCACCTGACAAACCCAATGCTGATTTATGGAGGCGATCCTTGACTTCATTCCATAAGGCTGCACCATTGAGGCTCGCCTCTACAATTTCGTTCAATCTCTTCTTGTCTTTTTCACCGTGAATACGGGGACCGTAAGCAACATTTTCGTAAACGGTCTTGGGAAAAGGATTCGGGTTCTGGAAAACCATACCCACCCTTTTCCTTAGCAAGGCAACATCTGTGTCAGCAGCATAGATATCCTGCCCATCAATTCTAACTTCACCTATGATCTTCACATTAGGGATTAAATCTTGCATCCGGTTCAGGGCTCTCAAAAAAGTAGATTTACCGCAACCAGAGGGACCAATGAGAGCCGTCACACTTTTCTCCGTCATTGACAAGCTTATATTACTCAAGGCCTTTTGTTCACCGTAAAAGAAGTCGAGGTTATTGACCACGATCTTGTCCATTTCAATGTCTCCTTATAACGCACTAAATTGGCGCTACTCCTTATTTTTCCCTAGGAGCCGGTATTGCATCCAGCGGCTGGGTATTGTCAAACAAAGGTTAAAGACGATGACCATTATAATAAGCAGTGCGGCTGTCCCGTCTGCAACTTGATCAGCGTTTGTCCCTGGCAACGGATTTGATTTAACAGCGAATAAATGCACGGCTAAGGTCTCTCCAGCTGCAAACGGATTCGTGTCAAATAGGTTTCGTGAAACATTCATCCCAGCGGTGAAGATTAGAATAGCCGTCTCTCCCAATGCCCTTCCAGCGACCAGTGTAATCCCAGTAATTAGCCCCGGAAGCGCCGTCGGTAAAATCACCTTACGTAAGGTTTGCCACATCGTAGCCCCTAAAGCCAGACTGGCCTCTCTGTAACTTCTAGGCACTGCTCTTAGGGACTCTTCAGTGACGCGTACTAAGATGGGTAAATTAAGTAACGCCAAAGTGGCGGATCCCCCCAAGATAGTGAACCCCAAACCTAGCTTGTTCACAAAAACGATCATACCGAAGAGACCAAAGACTATGGAAGGCACTGTCGCTAGACTTTCTGTGCTCAAACGAATTAGGTCGGTTAATCTGTTTTGAGGCGCGTATTCTGCCAGGTAAATTCCTGCGCCTAACCCCACAGGCAACGAGAAAGCCAAAGAAAGAGCGAGAATATAGAAGGAGTTAAATAATTGACCTCTTACTCCGTCTGGACCAAATAAAAAGTCAGCAGTTAGATACGGTACACCCCGTCCTAGAATTCGCCATAAAAATGCAACTAATATTGCAACAATTGCTATGGCCGCGATCCAAAGCATTATACTGGCAAAACGATCGGCTTGACGAGCTTTCAACGGGCTGCCCCCTTTCGTGCAGCTGTCCTGACAAGGATAATCAGGACAAGGGCTATGATCAGAAGAATAAAGGACATCATAAATAAAGCATTATTCCAAGTTGAGCCATACGGCGTGTTTCCCATTTCCATCACGATATTACTTGTTAAGGTCGACGTCGGCTTAACTAAGGAACTGGGGAAAAGCGGCGAATTACCAATGACCATCTGTACCGCCATTGTCTCGCCAATGGCCCTAGCCATCGCTAAAATGATGGCTGTTAGAATTCCCGGTGAAGCGGCAGGAACAAGAACCCGCCGAATTGTTTGCCAGCGAGTTGCCCCTAAGGCAAGGGAAGCTTCCTTATAGGTTCCCGGTAATGATCTTAAAGCATCCTCAGATAAACTGATAACCGTTGGTAAAATCATAATCGCCAATACGATTCCTGCGGCTAAGACACCATAGCCAGTCGATGATTGGCTGTACTTTCTTATGAAGGCTACGATGACCGTAAGCCCTACGTATCCGTATACCACAGATGGGATTCCTGCAAAAAGATCGGTAGCCGGACGCATGAAAATACGCACCCATGGTGGAGCTATCTCTGCTAAAAAAACTGCTCCAGCTAGTCCCAATGGTCCCCCAATTAGAATTGCAATGAACGTCGTCCCAATCGAACCTGCAATAAAAGTAAGCGCACCAAACTTGCCAGTGCCAGGGCTCCATTTGCTAGTTGTGAAAAACTCAATCACACTAGCCTCTCGAAATGTAGATAAGCCCTGCATACCTACGAACCAGATAATGCACAAGATAATAATGGACACCAAAACTGCGCTACTAACAAATAAATACCGGGCTAAGCGATCATTAAAATACACCGACGATTTAGTTTGAGGCAATCTGCTTCACCACCAAATATTTTCTTATTTTTATTCTTAAACCCTAAACTACAGCCATTCGTTCGCATCGGTTACTCAGCTCATCAATAGTCTACTCTATTTATGTTGTGTAAACAATAAATTAAGCGAGATGTATAGTTTAGGTTAAAGTTCAAGTTAAAATTACCGTTCGTTCCTAAGTATTCTTCAATTCAATCGGTTTCTTCACAGTAGCAGCTTTACTTGAAGATTTCACTTATGCAGGTTCCATAAAAGTTTGTGCCACCCCTTCAGGCATTAGACATGCAGGGGCGAGGGTTCTGTCGCCAAAGAAGGCGAGAAGGGACAGCCGTTGCTATCATCTTAGTTGCACTGATGCTTCTTATAAAACTATAAAATAGGAGCAAGGAATAGCCTTGCTCCCGTTTTATACTATATATGTTAAAGATGCTATACACAATCTTTATTCCTATAAATGTGTTTAACACAAGGAATGATATTACTTCTTCATCATGCTGACAGGTATAAATCCACCTTTTTCAACACTTTTTTCTTGGAACTCTTTGCTCATCATGTAATCTAAGAAGAGTTTTACCGTTCCTGTAGCTTCCCCTTTAGTATACATGTGTTCAAAAGAATAGATGGGATATGTCCCGCTAAGTACAGCATCCTTACTGTACTCTACTCCTTCAAACTTTAGAGCCTTGACGGTATCCTTTAAATAAGCTACGTCGATATAGCCAATTGACCCAGGAGTCTGACCAACACCTGTGAGTAAGTTACCAGTTGAATCTTGAGCAGCGGCTTTATCCGTCATCTTTTCGCCGTCCATTACGATTTTCTCAATGTTCAGACGAGTACCTGAAGATGCTGCACGACCAATGATTGATATAGGTGCGTCTTTGCCGCCGACATCTTTCCAGTTAGTTATCTTTCCTGTAAAAATATCCGCCGCTTGAGCTTTAGTTAAGTTGTCTATCGTCACATCTTTGTTAACAATGAGTAAAAAAGGAGCTATGCATACTTGATGATCCACTAGGCCAGCACTTTTCATTTCTTCTGGTGTAACAACGTCAGAGTTACCGATATCAACTGCGCCGCTAGCCACATTGTTCAGACCCGTCATAGATCCACCACCGCTAATGTTGACTTGTACATCAGCATTTTTAGCCATGAATTCTTCTCCAGCTAATTTAACG